>CAZCKS010000018.1:0-22513 GCA_964499325.1 uncultured Bacteroides sp.
CAGCCGTCGCAATGTATCAAACAATATAGGAGAAAAATTGTATGAGCGGACATAGTAAATGGCATAATATTCAACAGAAGAAAGGCAAGACCGATGCGGCACGTGCAAATATCTTTACCAAAATCGGTAGAGAACTTGCAGTGGCTGTCAAAGAAGGCGGTCCGGATCCGAACAGCAATAGCAAACTTGCTCAAGTTATCGCAAAGGCTAAAGATAACAATATGCCTAACGACAACATCCAACGCAGTATCAAGAAGGCTAGTGGCGAACTTGGCTCTATCAACTACGAAGAAATGACGTATGAAGGATACGGCGTGGGCGGAACGGCTATCATAGTTGACGCGCTTACAGACAATAAAAATCGTACGGCAGGCGACGTCCGTCACCTTTTTGACAAACACGGCGGTTCTATGGGAACAACCGGTTGCGTGTCGTTCATGTTTAAGCGTAAAGGCGTTATAACCATCGCAAAGAGCGACATCGAAGAGGATGATTTGATGATGTATGCTTTGGAACTTGACGGTTTTGAGGACATCAACAGCGAGGACGACGAAGTTTTCCAACTCTACACAGAGTCCAATTCTTTGACATCCGTGAGAAAGAGCCTTGAGGACAACGGAGTAAAGATTTTGTCTGCAGAAGTGGATATGATTCCTGATAACTACGTGACGCCGACGGCAGAGCAACAAGCAACAATCATCAAGATGATTGACAAACTTGAAGAACTCGACGACGTGCAAAATGTTTATCACAACGCAAATCTTGACATAGAGGACGAAGAATAATTTTCAAAATCCTTGACAAACGGCACTTATTGGTGATATACCATATACGGCGAATGTGAACTTTATTTCACATTTTCCGTATGCGTGGTTAACTATCTTGTGAAGAAATGCGATATGCGCAATTCTCTTCGCAAAATAGTCAAATATTGTGTAGCGCATATTTAGAGGCGAAAATGGAGAATATTTATCTTGATCATGCGGCAACGACTCCGCTGTCAAAAAAAGCATTTGAGGCTATGAAGCCTTATTTTTCGGATATTTACGGAAATGCAAATTCTCAACACGTCTTTGGTCGTGATGGCGCAAAGGGCGTCAACGATGCAAGACAACTTCTTGCAAAATGCATCGGCGCAAAGCCGAGCGAAATATATTTTACGTCTTGCGGTACCGAGGCGGATAACTGGGCGGTTAAAGGCATTGCTCTTCAAAATATCGACAAGGGTAAGCATATTATTACCTCTGTTATAGAGCATCCTGCAATTTACACCACATGTAAGCAACTTGAAAAGTACGGTTGGGAAGTGACGTATTTGCCAGTTGACGGAGAGGGCTTTGTATCACCTACTGATTTGGAAAATGCAATTCGTCCTGATACGGTGCTTGTTAGCATTATGTTCGCAAACAACGAAATAGGCACGATTGAGCCTATAAAAGAACTTTGTGACATAGCGCACAAACATGGCGTTCTGTTCCACACCGACGCAGTACAAGCGACAGGTGCGGTCAAATATGACGTCAAAGAACTTGGCGTTGATTTGCTTTCTATGTCGGCGCATAAGTTCTATGGACCAAAAGGTATGGGGGTGCTTTATGTGCGCAACGGTATACGCATAGAGAAATTGTTGACCGGTGGCGAGCAAGAGCGCGCACACAGAGGCGGTACGTCCAATGTTGCGGGCATAGTCGGTATGGCTACCGCGCTTGACGAGGCACTTGCTACAATCGATGAGGATGATGCTTATGTTGCATCTCTTCGTGACCACTTTGTGCAAAGAGTGATTGCAGAAATAGACGACATATATTACAATGGCGCAAAGGACACGACAAAGCGTTTGCCGAACAATGCCAACTTCAGTTTCAGATACATTGAGGGCGAATCTATATTGTTCTCGTTGGATTTGGCTGGAATTAGCGCATCTTCCGGTTCTGCATGTTCTTCTGGTTCACTTGAGCCTTCAAGAACGCTTTTGGCAATCGGAGTGCCTGTTGGTACTGCGCACGGTTCTATCCGTTTCACATTCGGAAAACACAATACAATGGAGCAAGTTGATTATACTGTTGATGAACTTGTTAAAATCGTCAAACGTTTAAGAGAAATGTCTCCGCTGTATAAAAAGTAAGAATAAAATTTAGGACATAGTCCGAGGAGTATATATGTACAACGAAAAGGTTATGGAGGTTTTCAAAAATCCTCAACACATGGGAGAAGTAGAAAACTACAATGCAATCGGCACCGTCGGCAACGAGGTGTGCGGTGATATTATGCAAATTACAATGCGCATTGAGGACGGTATTATTCAAGACGCAAAGTTTAAGACTTTTGGATGTGCCGCCGCTGTTGCGTCGAGTTCTACCGCAACCGGTATGATTATCGGCAAAACGATTGAAGACGCTCTTAAACTCACCAACAAGCAAGTTATCGAGCAACTTGAAGGACTTCCTCCTCAAAAGATACACTGCTCGGTGTTGGCGGAGGATGCAATACGTCTTGCCATCCAAAACTACGAGGAAAACCTCGCTAAATAGCGAATAACTTCGGCAGAGCCTCGCTCTCGCCAACTCACGTATTTATATACGTTAGGGTTGTCTTGAGAGAGGCTCTTTCTTGTTCTTCATCTATTTAGCGAGGTTTTCTAATTGTTTATCAGCGCTCGCTTGCTCCAAAATCACGTGCTAAATGTACGTTTGGTTTTGTTTCAAACGGGCGCTTTCTCAGTATGTTTCTATTTAGCGATGTTTCCGTGTTGATTCAAAACAAAATTAGTGTTTTCTTATCTATCCATTTATTTTTATATTATTAATTAAATTTTTTCTTTTTTTATCTTTTCATATTTCATTTTAATAAAACACCCTACGTGTTGTAAAAACCGTTTTATGTCCGTTTTTGCCAGATTTTCACATATTAAAAACACAATACGTGTATTATTGCGCTTGCATAATACACGTATTGTGTTATAGATAGAGGATAAATGAACTATCGTTTACATAATGATGTCTTCGATTTTGTTGATTACAGCACGTTTTGCTTTTTTCACTGAATTGTTTTGCGTACTGCAATATAGAGCAGTGGCAGTGACAATTCCCAGCATTGTGCCGATTAACAATGAGTTTTTCATTTGCACCTCCTGACTTTATTGTATGCAATATGCGATTTGCAATACTATACAAAAAATGGAAAAATTCCGACTGCGTGCGGTTTATGTTTTGACCTATAGTTATTCCTCGTTGTTTTGTGCATTATGCGCAATGATGAGCATTGCGATTGTGGGTAAAGAGCGATATTTATATTTTATATTGACAAAAGCAGTTAATAATTTTATCATTAAACTATGAATAGGAAGAAAATCACAGTCTCAATACTTTTGCTGTTGTTTGTTTGCGTGCTTATGGTATCGCTTACCGCTTGCATGAAAATAAATATGCGAAAGAGCGTTATTATTCAACGTCTTGAAGACGTGGACGCAAGCATTGAATATAAGCGTACAACGCCTATGACAAAGGACGGAAAAGATTATCTTTTTGAGGACTTAATTTATGCTACAAAGCCTTATAGTGAGGGCGAAAGCGGCGATGGTGAGGTAGTGCAAGAGTTTTATGTGATATTTTGTGGCTCTGACAGCGCAGCAGATTGGGCGGAAGAGGCGTGCAAGAAGTATGTTGAGGACAATGCCGATATAACGGCAAATTGGAACACATACCGATATGAGCGCATTGTGATGTGCGGTTATTATAAACTGCTTTCGCAGGCAAGAGGATATTGAGTTTTAAAGCGAGGCTATGCCTCGCTTTTTCAATGCGCTATTACACAGAATAGCGGGCTTTTGCCATATAATAAAAGCCTTTCAATCTGCAGTTATCGTTTGTGTTATTGAATTTTTGCGTCTTTGTTCAAGTATTATTTTAGTGGCACATTCAAAATTTCTATAACAAAATTTCTGTAAAAGATAATCCCCGCAAAACGCGGGGATTTATCTCGTCGGCATAGGGAGGATAAAAAACTGCCGACAAATTGGGGAGATTGTCTTTATTATACCATATTAAAATGCAGTGTCAATGCCTTTCGACAATTTTCGACATTTTAATAATTCGTTGCGCCATATATTTGATAGGGTATATTCAGCGTTGCTTTGTCCAAGTTGTTTTGTGACTCTTTTGCCCAAGTGAGGAAGTCGATAATTGTTTGAGCGTCAAGGACAAAACCCATATTATCAATGCTTTCGTCGGCAAGTTTGGACTCGACAATGCCGACAACTGCGCCCAATACGTTTATCATCGGACCACCGCTATTGCCACTGTTTACTGCGGCGTCCGTCATTAAGAATGTGCCGTTGCCCCAGCCGTAGTCTGATAGTGAAATATCCGTTTGTGAAATCGTACCCGTTGTAATGCTGTTGCGATCTCCTATAGTTTCTGGACTGCCGATAAGTGCGACCGGATCGCCTCTTCCGACATCACCTGTATAGATCTTAAGAGAGGGGTGTTTACTGTTTGACGGTTGAGTGCCTTTTACAATTCTCAAAAGAGCGATGTCCGCTTGACTGCTTGTGCCATTGGAGTTTTGCCCGTCGAGATTGTGTTCGGTGTCATCATAAGAGCCATAAGCGACAATTTCCAGTTCATATTTTGTGCTTTCGTCGTCAAAATACGCATATATTTGCTCGTAAGATTTCCATTCGTATTGCGGTTGAAAGCCATAGTATGGTCTTGACGAAGAAGATGCTTGAGCACCGTATCTTGCGCAGTGCGCATTGGTAAGGACATAGCGTTGGACGGTGCCGCTCTCATCGGTGTCGGAGATGAGAAAACCTGTTGCGCTTCCGCTGTAATTATTCAAATTTGATGTTTTTGTAGTATACATATAAAGCCTTGCGACAGATGCGGAGCACTGCTTGTCTGCAATTTGTCCTACGGCATAATTTAGCCTTTTAAGTGCGCTTTCAGTGGCTGCGTCTGTGACGTCATCGATAACGTTTGTTCCGCTCAACGCCTCGTCGATAGCCTGTTTGTACTGTTCGCGCATATTTTCTGAAATCTTGGAGGCATATTCTTCTGCAATGCTTTCTTTTAAAGACGCAAGTACGACAACGTTAACAAGCACCACCACGCACATCGCAACTGCGAGCACGATGCAAATGATGGTAGCCGCATTCATTTTATCGTTGTTTTTGGGCGTGGGGGTATGATATTGCGGAGTGCGCTCCGGCTCAGGTTGTCTTTGATCGTCAAAAAAGTTATTGAAATCGTCCATATCATTGTCCTCATTCAAAGTTTATGCCATTATAGTATTCGCGTATAATTAAATAAATATTAAAAATAATCTAAAACTATCAGTACCGCGCTTATGCGCATACGCATGTGCTTTTATCATCAAAAATGAGGCGAAATATTAAAAAAATGGCGCATTTTTGACGCATTTTGGCTATTTTCCAAAAGAATCGAGACAAGTTGACAAACAATAAGCAATATATTAAAATACTTTTAACGAATGTAGCGTGTTTGCACTTGCAAACGACGGAGGAATATATGGCAACAATTTTTTGTGATACCGATTGCGAACTTTGGTATACACACGCAAGAGAGTATGATTTGAAAGTCATACGTATGCCGTACATTATAGGCGGAGAAGAGCGACTTGCCGACCTCGGCGAAGAGGAAGATACTAATGCCTTTTACGCAAAAATGAGGGCAGGTGCGTCGGCATCTACCGCAGGACTTAATCAACAAATATACGTGTATTACCTTGAGCCGTATTTTAAGGCGGGCGAAGATATTCTTTACATAGCGTTTTCATCTCATCTTTCGGGCACTTTTGAATATCTCAATCGTGCCGTTGCTCAACTCAATGAGAAATATCCCGGCGTAAAATTTCGCAGATTTGATACCCTCAATATTTGCATGGGGGCAGGTATATTGGTCTATTTGGGCGCAAAATATTGCAGAGAGCACGGAGACGATATTGACGCAACCTGCGATTATCTTGATAGTATTGTGTCTAAAGCAGGCATTTATTTTGTCGTTGACGACATGAAATATCTTGCAAGAGGCGGACGTATTTCTCCTGCAAAAGCCAAAGTGGGCAATTTGTTGAATATTAAGCCCGTTCTTACCGTTGTCGACGGCAAGTTGGATGTTTGTGCAAAACAAAATGGTGTGAAAAAAGCATATAAATATATGCTCGATTTGTTTGAGGAAAAATATCAAGACATTGACGGTGCACCTGTTGTTATCGTTGACGCCGATAATAGGGATGTTGCAAACGAGATAAAAGACAAAATCGCGCAATCACATCCCGATGTTACGATATGGCAACAACCTGTCGGTCCAGTCATAGGCGCACACGCAGGTCCGGGCACAATAGGTATTATTTTCATGACAAAATAAGTGGCTTATTGCCACTTTTTTTGCATTTATGGCACACGGTGTTGCGCTGTAATCTAAAAGGCAGAGTTAGTTGAAAAAGAAGATTGTTATTGTTGTTTTAATATTGACATTTTTGATTGTTTCGCTTACGGCATGTAGCAGGGCGGAACAGTTTTTCGTGTACGGAACAACGCTCGAAGTGACGGCAGAAGGTATTAATTCATCACAGACTATACAAAACGTTGCAGATTATATCCAAGGGCTTGAATCGCTGTTGTCGCCGACTGTTGAGGGTAGCGACGTGTATAAGATTAATCACGCGCCTGTCAATGAACCTGTTGTGTGCGATAAGATTACAATGTCAATTTTCGAGGTTTCGCACCGTGTCTATGAGGCGTCGGGCGGTGCTTATGATCCGTCCGTTTATCCGCTTGTCAGGCTGTGGAATTTCTCTTCCGACACTTTTGGAATGGGTGAAAATTCTATTCCGAGCGAAGAGCAAATTGCCAACGCAATGTCGTTGGTGGGGCTTGACAGATGTTTTGTTGCAGATTATCAAAACTCATCTATAACCAAACTCGTGGAAGGCGCAATGCTTGATTTCGGCGGTGTCGCAAAGGGTTATGCAGTGCAAAATTCGCTTGAGGAAATTGACGGAAAAGGGCTTGTAAATCTTGGCGGCAATATAGGAGCGAAGGGTAAGGATTATTCTGTCGGAATTGCCAATCCGTCCCGTATCGATAGAAGTTTTTCCACATCATATTTTGCAAAGTTCACTCTTTATGACGGCGAGTGCGTCGCAACGAGCGGAGATTATGAAAGGTACTATAAAGTTGGGGATAATATATATCATCACATTATCAATCCGTTTAGCGGAGCGCCTTGCGATACCCTCTGCGATGACGGAGTTGTATCTTGCTCTGTAATTTCAAAGGACGGCGCAGTTTCCGACGCTGTAGCAACTGCGGTTGTAGTGCTTGGTAAAACACAAGGGATTAAACTTCTTGAAAGCCTAAATCTCAAAGGTGTGGTGATTGGCTCCGATATGTCAGTCACAACAACGTGCGGTGTTGAAATTCAGTTGAAATAACACTTTATATCATTAAAACATACAGATAAAACAACGATTGCGCTATGAACAAGGTAAAAAAATCAAAAGTTAAATTCAATGATTTTTTTAAAAAGGGCGATATAATAGTCGCTTTTGTTGTCGTTGTGCTTATTGTGCTTACTCTCGTTTTTGCCCTATCAAAAGATGCGGGCGAGGCAGAAATATATATTGACGGAGAACTCAAATATCGCCTTGATTTGTCCCAGGACGAGCGAATAGAAATACTTGATGGAAGAATGGTTATTGCTGTAAAAGAGGGAAAAATCAGAGTGGAAAGCAGCGACTGTAAAGAGCAACTTTGCGTGCATTCCAGCAGTGTTTCTACCGACGGGGGGATGATAGTTTGTCTTCCGAACAAAGTTGTTATAAAAGTAGTGGCAAGGGAGGTGGACGCAATAACATGAGAAAATTAAATTCCAGAAAAATTGCACTTTCGGGATTGCTTCTTGCCCTTGCGTTGATAATCTCCGTTGTCGAGAATTATTTGCCTCCGATTATCCCAGCGCTTCCGTATGCCAAAATCGGACTGGGCAACGTTGTCCTTCTTGCATCGTTTATGCTTTTAGGCGTGTGGCAGGGCTATTGCATATTGCTCTTGCGTTGCCTGTTGACGGCGGTGTTTGCAGGCAATTATGTAGCGTTGCTATGGTCGCTTCCGTCTGCGCTTGTGGCATACACCGTTATGATAATATTGTATAAGAGTAGATTGTTCAGTGTATGCGGAGTGTCTATTGTGGGCGGTATGCTTCACAACTTTGTACAAATACTCGTTGCGACGATAGTGGTGGGCAAAAGCGTGTTTGCGTATTTACCGTACATGATGCTTGCAGGCGCATTGGCGGGTTTTGCCACGGGCACTATTTGTTATTTTGTGCTTAAAGCGGTAAAACACGCAGAGCCTAAACAAGACGAATATTATAGAGAAATCGTTGACATTCAAAACGAAGAATGACAAGGATAATTTGAAACGCACACTTATTCAAGGCACACTTATTAACGGTATGTGCTCATTCAGGGCTGGAGGCGCAAGGCGCCGACCGTAGCGAGCGCTGAGCCGAGATGGTAGTACAAGCGCACAAGCAGTGTTGTTGCGTAGCCTGCGCAGTGCGAGCAGTGGCATAATGAGAGAAATGCCCTTTGGGCGAATGCCGAGTGTGTCCCCCTGCGGAGCAGGCGCCGTGGGTTCCCTTCGCATGTCGAGAGGGGGAACGGCGATAGGGGAAACACGTGAGGAAGGGGGATATTGCAAATAAAAGTGTTTGTACTACACTTGTTTTGAGCGTTCTTAATAAATG
Source organism: uncultured Bacteroides sp. (assembly GCA_964499325.1). Classification (GTDB taxonomy): domain Bacteria; phylum Bacillota; class Clostridia; order Christensenellales; family CAG-917; genus CAG-475. Next base: position 8,772 of record CAZCKS010000018.1, read on the forward strand.
TGTGAGAAAAGAAGAGTTTGAATTGTTTTACGAAAGCAATCTTCCCAACGCTCCGAAGGGGAAGAAATCAAGTAGGAGCATTACAACTAAAAATCCTGCGGACGCTATAAAGGACAGCGTGCCGAAGAGGAAGGAAAACCTTGCTATCGCTTTGTGAGTATTTGCTCCGGCGACGGCAAAAATCAATCCGACAAACGAAATTGACATACTCAATATCAGTGATGCGCAAATGACGTTATAGGGAAGTGCGCTTGAAATCACGTTTGCTTGTGGAACCAAAAGGGCAAGAATTGCGTAAGCAAAGCACAAAAAGCCAATCAATGTCAAAACAAAACCCATGAATAAAACAGCACTGCGTGCCTTCATGTTGGAATATGGTTGTTTGGATGTTTTTTTGGCTTTCTTTCCCATACGGGTAGTATATTCCAAAAGTTTTACAATGTCAACGACAAATAAAACACATCCTTTTTACCAAATGCCATATAGGAGAATTTGTTCAAATTATTGCAAGTCGCAAATATATGAAGCATTGTTTGACCATTGCCGTTTAGGGTGTATGCAATGTTGTTTAGAACGGCGTTATCGGCGTTGAAAATCACAGATACTTCCGATTGTATATCTACAACGCAAAAGCCTTTTGGGGTGTTTGCGACAAAAGCGGTTTCAATGCCTTGAATGGGAGAATAGGACGTGCAGTTGTGTGTATCGATTGGCAATTCGATGGCGTTTTTCCCTATAAAATCGAGGTGCGTGCAGTATGAGAAAAGAGTGTTGTCGCACAAGACTTTTATGCCTGTTTCATCTACAAAAGCAACAGAATTTCGCACGTTTGGCACGCTTTGTTCCGATATGTGATTAAGCAAATTATCAAAGGAATTTATGTGGACGCAATCTTGTGATTTCGTTAGCGTTATAAAGTTTTGACAGTTGTTTGCCATTATCGGGAAAACCTGCAAAAGCGAGTGTTTATCCAGCGAATATTTGATATTAAACCCTGTATTTGTGTCATATTGCAATATTTTTACATTGTCGGATTCTTGCAAAAATATGTTTGTATAATTGCCGTAAAGCAATGCACAAATGCTTGCATTCGACTGTGTTTGATAGACGAAATTGTCTTTTGATATGTTGAGAGTAAAATTGATTTTTCTCATACAAAGGATACCTGTACTCAAGCATAGCAATAGTACGTCTTCGCCATTTGTTAGTGGAATGATTTTGTCGCAAGTTTCAAATGATGTTTTCCCTCCTATGCTCAAATCATTTTTTAACAAAATTACGTTTGTTTCGCTCTGTGTTTTTGTAAAAATCAGCAATCCGTTTTGTGTGAGAGCACAGCAAAGATATTGAGAGTCTGCGTCTGCGATGTGTATAGATTTTTCAAGAGTATTGTCGCAAAACACAGCAACATATATTCCTTGCTCGGACGTGTCGTTGTCTATGGATTCACACTTTGCGAATACGAGAGTTTTGTCTTGAAAAAAGATGTAATCAAGGGTGCAATCCTCTTTTGTACCGCCAAAGTGCGAAACGTTTATGCCATCTATGCATTCGCCTTTGCGAGGTAAAGACGAGTAGGTAATGGGCGGGGTATCATTCGTGATTGTATCCGCACCCGTTGCGGTTTCGGTAGATGTCGTCGACACCTGTGATAATGCTATGTAACAGCCGATTGCCACCGTGGTCAGCAGAATTATGCTCAACCACTTTGCGATAGTTTTTTGTTTTTGCATTTTTCACCTCGACTTAATCTATCACATACAATATCCGCAATTTTTCCGTTTGCGTCGTTTGCAATAGTTTTCATACAGTCGGAGTGATAGGCTTTGTTTATTGCGTCTATTAATTTTTCGTTTAGCATGTTATCCTGTTCGAGAACTATTGCGCCGTATTCTTTGGCAAGGGACGCATTGTCTATTTGGTCTCCTCTCGAAACGCCTTTGGGGAGAGGAATGAACAACGCTCGTTTGTTAAGCGCAGATATTTCAAACACGGCGGTTGCGCCTGCTCTTGATACGACAACATCTGCCACCGCATAGAAGAGTCTTATATCGTTTGCATACTCAAAGCGCAAATAATTGGCGTGATTAATCGGAGTATTTTTGTTTTTGCCAGTTACGTGAAGCACAAAATAATTCTTACAAAGATTGTCGATGTTCTTGCATACCGCATCGTTTATCGCACTTGCCCCCGAAGAGCCTCCGAGGATGAGTAGTACGGGCTTGTGCAACGGGTTTGTTATGCCCAGCGATTTTGTTGCGACGTCTTTATCCACGCAAAACAAGTCTTGCCTTAAAGGCATACCTACAAATTCGCCCTTGAACGTGGAGTGCGGATTGGCTTTGAACATTGTTGCACCGTATGACGACGCTATTTTGTTTGCAAGTCCTTTTGTTAAATCGCTTTCGTGTGCAAATACTGGTATGCCGAGTTTTCTTGCGCCTATCACCGTGGGGAGGGAGACAAAACCGCCTTTTGAAAAAACGCAATCGGGCTTTACCTCTTTCAATATGGCGATAGCCCTGTTTACGGATTTTGATAATTGAACGGGAATTTTGAAATTGTTTAACACTGCCTCTTTTGAAAAGGAACGAATGAGTTTTATTGCGTCAATCGAATAATAATCTACGTCTTTTACGATGGATTTTTCAAAGGAGCCATCTCCACCGCCTATATAGACTGCTTTGAAGCCTCTTTTTTCAAATTCCTTTATCAAAGCCAAATTGGGATAAACATGCCCGCCCGTGCCACCGCCGGTAAAGATAATGATTTTGTTTTGCATATTGTTTGATATTTCTTTCATACGAATTATAGTATGCGTGAAAAAGGCGTAAAGTTGCGATTTTTGCATCTTGAAATCGCGCGTTTTGCGTGTTACAATATATCTATATGAAAATTTTGCTTCGCACATCTGCGAAAAAGGGGTATTTATGAAACCGGAAAAATTCAAGAGTTTTGACGGAACAGTGTTGCAATGCTATTTGTGGGATGATGTAAGAAACGCAAAAGGCGTTGTGCAAATTTCGCACGGTATGGCGGAACATGCTCGTCGCTATGATAACTTCGCACAATTTATGAACGCAAACGGCTATATAGTTTATGCCGATGACCATCGTGCTCACGGTATGACAAGCACAAAGCAATCGACAAAAGGCGTCAAGGGCTATCATAAGGGCAATATTTATTTTGACACCGTGCAGGATGAGTGCGCAATCACCGCTATGCTTAAAGAAAGGTACAATCTGCCCGTAATCTATCTGGGACACAGTTACGGTAGCATGGTCGGACAACGCTATATCGAAGAATGCAAGGATTATACAGGCGCAGTGCTTTCAGGCTCCGCAATGATGAAGGGGGCAATCCTCACCGGAGGGGCGGCGGTAGCCAACTTGCAATATAAACTTCACGGCGGTGAGAAGACGGGAACGACTCTCGATAAGTTGTCCTTTGGTAGTTACAACAAGCCGTTTAAGAGTGAGAAAATCCCGTTTGCTTGGCTTTCGAGAGACAGCGAACAAGTGAAAAAATACGTTCTTGACGAGCAATGCGGATACGTTATGTCAATCGCATTCTACAAATACTTCCTTTGCGGACTTAAAGAGAGTTATAAACAAGAAAACCTTGCAAAGATTGATGTCAACAAGCCCATTGCGATATTCTCTGGCGACAAAGATCCTGTCGGTGGAAACGGTAAACTTGTTACAAAACTTTATGAGCAATACAAGAATCTTGGAGTGAAGAGCGTTACGTGCAAACTTTATCCTGACGCTCGCCACGAGATATTAAACGAAATCAACAACAAAGAAGTGTACGACGATTTCCTTGCTCGCATAAACGAAATGATTTGATTTTTCATAAACCAATAAAAAGCCTGCGCAGGTTGCGCAGGCTTTTTGCTATAGCCGATATTGACAAGTAAACGCATAAGCGGCGGAACAGGTATTTTTGATTAAAATCTTAATAGAAAAAGCGGAAAATTTTGTGTCAAAATTTCTTGAATAAAACAATATCTTGTGGTACAATTATTTATATTATTATTTTATGTAGGTTTGTAATGGCAAAGAATATTGACAACATCGAAAACCAATACGGCGCAAAAGAAATACAAGTCCTCGAAGGGCTTGACGCTGTCAGAAAACGTCCCGGCATGTACATCGGTACGACGGGCGTAAAGGGTATGCATCATATCCTTTGGGAAATTATCGACAACGGTATCGACGAGGTCGCCAATGGATACGGCGACACTGTTCGTATAGAACTTTTGGACGATAACGTGGCAAGAGTCAGTGACAACGGGCGCGGTGTGCCTGTCGACAAACATCCAAAACTTAAAATAAGCGGCGTCGAAGTTGTATTTACTCAACTTCACGCCGGAGCGAAATTCAACAACTCGCAATATGGTTTTTCTGGCGGACTTCACGGTGTCGGCGCGTCTGTTACAAACGCTCTTTCAGAGTGGCTTACTGTTGACGTTAAGCGTGATGGAAATCTTTATCGCACGGAGTTTTGGTCTCCGCAAGTGGGTACCAAGATTAAGAGCGGTGTGGTCAAGTCTCCTCTTACCGTTATAGGCAAGGTTAAGGGTACCGGCACTATCGTCAAATTCAAGCCTGACGAGAGAGTTTTCGGCAAAGAGAAATTTGACTATGGCACAATTTGCGAACGTATGCGTGACGTTGCATATCTCAATAAGAACATCACGATAATCATCGACGATATGCGTATGCCTCTTGCAGGCGGTACGGGCAAGCACGACACGTTCTGCTATAAGGGCGGTATTGCCGATTATGTGCAATATCTCAACGAGGGCAGGACGGTGCTTTATGACAAACCGCTTTACGTTGAGGCACAAGACGACCATTTCGAGGTGGAAGTGGCAATCCAGCACACCGACGGATATTCTGAAAACATTTATTCTTACGTAAACAATATTCCCACAGCCGAGGGTGGTACGCACGAGGTGGGCTTCAAGAGCGCAATTACCAAAGTTTTCAACGAGTATGCGAGAAGGAACAATATCCTCAAGGAAAAGCAAGCCAATCTGTTGGGCGAAGATTTTAGAGAGGGGATGGTTGCGGTTGTTACCGTAAAGATGCAAAACGTGCAGTTCGAGGGACAAACGAAGGGAAAACTTGGTAATCCCGAAGTTAGAACAAAGGTTGAAAATCTCGTCAGCGAGAAACTTGCCGATTTACTCTTGCAAAGAGGCGGAAAAGCCGTTGCGGAAAAGATTATTAACAAGGCGATGGGCGCTGCCAAGACAAGAGAGGCGGCAAAGCGCGCAAAAGATTTGAGTCGTCAACAAAACAAACTCAACGGGCTTAATCTTGTCGGCAAACTTGCAAGTTGCTCAGGCAAAAATACAGAAATAAACGAGTTGTTCATAGTCGAGGGCGACTCGGCAGGCGGTAGCGCAAAACAAGCAAGAGATAGATTTTTCCAAGCGATATTGCCTTTGAGAGGTAAGCCACTTAACGTTGAAAAGGCGAGCCTTGAAAAAATACTTGCTAATGAAGAGTTTGCAACGCTTATAAGCGCATTGGGTACGGGTATCGATCCCTCTTTTGATATTGACAGTCTTAAATACGACAAAGTCATTATTCTTGCCGACGCCGACCAAGACGGCGCGCATATAAGAGCGTTGCTTCTCACATTCTTCTTCCGCTATATGCGCCAACTCATCACCGAGGGACACGTGTATATCGGTATGCCTCCTCTTTATCGTCTGCAAAAGAAGGATGAGATACTTTATTGCTATGACGACAATGCTCTTATCGAAGGACAAAAGAAAATGGGCAAGAACGCATTGCTTCAACGTTTCAAAGGCTTGGGCGAGATGAACCCTGAACAACTTTGGGACACGACAATGGATCCGGCAAAGCGCACGCTTACGAGAGTTACCATTGACGACGCGGCAATGGCAGATAAGCGCATAACCATTCTTATGGGCGATGATAGCAATATAAGAAAGGATTATATCTACAAATACGCCGACTTCAACAAGGTGGACAACTTCAAAATCACCAAGGAAGAGGAAAACAGATAATATAATCGCAACCAAAATACAACATATAAAAACGCAAACGCCGTTTGTGTAGGGATAAACAAGTATGGCAAAGAAACAACATAAAGAAATCGAATATAATTCAGTGGTGCTCGATACGGTATTTGAAGAGGTAATGCACAACTCCATGATTCCGTATTCGGAAAACGTCATTCTCGATCGTGCGCTTCCGAGAGTGGAAGACGGCTTGAAACCCGTTCAACGCAGAGTGCTTTACTCTATGCACGAGATGGGCTTGACACCTGACAAACCGCATAAGAAGAGCGCGAGAATAGTGGGCGACTGCCTCGGCAAGTATCATCCCCACGGCGACAGTTCGGTATACGGCGCAATGGTGCGTATGGCACAGCCATTCTCTATGAGAATGAAACTTGTGGACGGGCACGGCAACTTCGGTTCTGTGGATGGAGATTCCGCTGCCGCAATGCGTTATACAGAGGCGAGAATGAGTGCTCTTGCGCTTGAACTTTTGCGTGATCTCGACAAGGAAACGGTGCAATGGTCTCCCAACTTTGACGACAGCCTCGAAGAGCCCAATACGCTTCCGGGACGTTTCCCCAACTTGCTTGTCAACGGTGCAAACGGCATCGCCGTTGGTCTTGCGACAAATATCCCCACGCACAATATGGGCGAGTGTATTGACGCAACTATTTATAAGATTGACAATCCCAACGCAAGCGTCAAGGATTTGATGAAAGTATTTCACGGGCCCGACTTTCCGACAGGAGCGTTTATTATCCCTGTGGATAGCCTCGAAAGCATTTATGAGACGGGTAAGGGTAGAATTAAAATTCGCTCTCGTTTGCATATAGAAAACGACGATAACGGCAAGAAAAACATTGTCATTACCGAAATTCCTTATCAAGTGAGCAAGTCGGAATTGCTTGCGCGTATTGCGGACATCAAAGAAGCGAATAAGGAAACTTTGGCAGGTATATCCGAAATCGTTGACGAATCGGATAAGAGCGGTACTCGCGCGGTTATAAAATGTAAGCGCGATGCCGACGTCAACAAGATAATATCTTTCCTCTTTAAAAAGAGTAATCTCGAAATGGGATATTCCATCAATATGGTGGCGATTGCAAACGGCAAGCCCGAGCAGTTGAGCCTCACGGCATATCTTGATTACTATATCGAATATCAACGCAAAATCATCGTCAATCGCACTACATACGATTTGAAAGCGGCAAAGGCAAGGGCGGAAATCGTGAGAGGTTTGCTTGTCGCAATTCGCAATATTGACGAAGTCATTCGTATTATCAAGGAGTCGGAATCAACCGCAAAGGCAAAGGAAACTTTGAGAGCAAGATTTGATTTGAGCGACGTACAAGCGCAAGCAATTCTCGATATGCGTCTCAAGAGCCTTGCAAAACTCGAAGTGGGCAAACTCGAAGACGAACTTGCACATCTCGAAAAACAAATTGCTACATTCGAGGCGATTCTTGCAAGCAAGAGAAGACAATATTCCATAATCAAGGACGAGTTGGGCGCAATCAAGAAGGCACTCAATTCCGAGCGTATGAGCGTTATTTTGTCAAGCGACGAGAGCGAGGAATATTCCGCACCCAGCGAGGCGGAAGCAGTTGCATATCGTGACGGTGTGATAGTGACAAATGCCGAAGGACAATTACGTTTTATGTCGCAAAAGGCATATTCTACCGCAAAGAAGAATATGGGCGAGTTGGGAGTAGACGCATTGCCTGCACAATGGCTAAATGTTAACAATAAGGGCAATTTATTTGTCGTTACCAATTATGGCAGTCTTGTTAAGATTGACGTTACGACGCTTCCGGAAAAGAAGTTTAAAGAAAAACCCTTTAAACTCGGCGCAATCAATCAAGATGTGCAAACGGGAGAAAAAGTGGTAAAAATGCTCTTCTTTGAAGGCGCACCCGTCGGAGAACTTGTGATATTCACAAAGGCAGGCGGAGCAAAGAGAGTTGACCTTGGCGAGTTTACGAGCATAAGCAAGGCTTATATTAAAGCAATCAATCTTGCAGATAAGGACGAAGTTGTCGGATGCGAAGTGGTGGACGACGATAAGAACGTTATGGAAGTTACGGCACAAGGACAAGTGCTTGTGTATAAAGCCACCGAAATTCCGCTTCAAGGACGTAGTGCGTCGGGTGTGAAGGGTATCAAACTCAATGACGGCGATAGTGTTGTGTTCGGCGGACAAGTTGAGGACGAAGGCGAGATTATTGTCGTGTCTGACACAGGTTATGCAAAGAGAGTGATTTCATCGCTTATTGATCCGTCGTCGAGATACCTCAAGGGCATAAAAATAATCGAACTCGAAAAATCCGTTGTAAAATATGTCGGCACCGTGAAAATGCCGTATGATCTTGCATTTGTAAGCAACGGACAAACCACAATCGTAAACACGGAGAATATCCGTATAGATACACGTACAACAAAGGGCAAACAACTGTTTAAACAAGGTGTGACGTTTGTTACTCCGATAAATGACGGCGAAGAATAAGCGAATTTAAGCAAATCGACGCATAACGTGCGTTATGAAACGCAAAAGAGGTTTGTATGGCAAAAATCGGATTTGATAGCAAGTTGTATATGCAAAAACAGTCAGAGCATATTCTTGAAAGAATAAACCGCTTTGACAAACTGTATCTTGAATTCGGCGGAAAACTTTTCGACGACCTTCACGCGTCGCGCGTATTGCCAGGTTTCGATAAGGGCGCAAAGATTAAGCTCTTGCAGAAGTTGCGCGATAAGGCGGAACTTATTATCTGCATAAACGCAAACGCCATCGAGCGCAATAAAATGCGTGCCGACTACGGTATCACCTACGGCAGTGAAGTGGAGAGAATGATAGACAATATCTCTCAAATGGGGATATACATCAATTCTGTCGTAATCACGATGTTCACCGACCAACTCGGCGCAATAGCGTATAAACAGAAACTCGAGAATAGGGGCGTTAAGGTGTATATTCACCGTCCAACAAAGGGCTATCCTCACGATATAAATACAATCGTATCGGATGAGGGGTATGGCGCCAACCCGTTTATAGAAACTACTCGTCCACTTGTGGTTATGACCGCCCCAGGTCCGGGAAGCGGAAAACTTGCGACTTGCCTTTGCCAACTATATCACGAAAATAAGCGTGGCATTAAAGCAGGCTATGCGAAATTTGAGACTTTCCCGATATGGAATTTGCCTCTCAATCATCCCGTCAACGTTGCTTATGAGGCGGCTACGGCGGATTTAAAGGATGTAAACAAAGTGGACAACTTCCACCTTGACGCTTATGGCAAGATTACCGTCAATTACAACAGAGATATAGAAGTCTTCCCTGTAGTTAGAAGTATACTCACAAAGATTACGGGGGAAGAATGTATATACAAGTCGCCTACGGATATGGGCGTAAATATGGCAGGGTACTGCATTACGGACGACGAGGCGTGCCAAGAGGCGAGCAAAAACGAAATTATAAGAAGATACTACAAGGCTCTTTGCGATTTAAAGAGCGGTGTGGGGAGTGAAGATACCGTAAGCAGACTTGAATTTTTGATGTCACGACTTTCTATAAATCTCTCGGACAGAAAGATTATCGATGTAGCAAGCCAAAAGAGTGCCGACAACGAGGATTGCGGTGCGGTGGCGTTGGAACTGCCTGACGGCAGAATTGTGACGGGCAGAAATACCACTCGCATGAGTGCTGCGGCGGCTTGCGTGTTCAATGCGGTGAAAATGCTTGCAGATATTAAGGATACGCAAAAACTTATTTCCCCGTACGTAATAGGTCCTGTTGTAGACCTCAAAACAAAGATTTTGAAGGAAAAGCACAAGACGCTTACGCTTGAGGAAGCATTGCTCGCGCTCTCTATTTGCGCAGCGAGCGACGCACAGGCGGCAAACGCCATGGAGCAACTCTCATTGCTTGACGGGTGCGACGCACACTCCACATACATCCTTCCTAAAGCGGACGAAAATCCATTTAGAAAATTGGGAGTGAGAGTGAGTTGTGCTCCAGAATTTTTGGACAATACACTGTTCAACGAATAAAATCGTAATAAGTAAACACAGCCGAAAGGCAATCTAATAAAAACTTGTTTATAAGGAGGCAATATGCTTTACGAAAACCGCAATGAAATAGGCGAAAAGTATAAGTGGAATCTCGGCGAAATCGTGCCGGGAAATGAGGCGTGGGAAGAGTTGTTCTTCAAATGCGACGAGCGTATAGGAAATTTTGCGAAATATCAAGACAAACTCCAAGACGAAGACATGCTCTTTGATTGCTTGCAATTTAGATCAAGACTCATGCACGACATTATGAGACTTTACCAATATGCGAGAATGAATCTCGATTTAGACGCAAGAGACAGTCTTTATCAAGGTATGGCAAATAGGGCGTATTCTTTGGTGGTAAAATATTCGACGGCAACGTCTTTTATCACTCCCGAAGTGAGCGAATTCCCCAAAGAAAAACTTGAGAAATTGAGAGATAGTAAGCGCTTTAAAGATTATGACGTGTTCTTCAAAGAGGTCATAAGAAGCAAGGACATCATCCTTTCAAAGAAAGAGGAAAAATTGCTCGGCGAAGTTGGGCTTTTCTCCGATGTGTTCCAAGATACGTTTACGATGTTTGATAATGCGGACGTCAAGTTTAAGCCCGTTGACGACGGCACCGGTAATAAAGTGGAGATGAGCCACGGTGTATACGGTATGCTTTTGCAGAACTCCTCTCAACAGGTAAGAAAAGACGCCTTTGACAGTATGTTTAACGCATACAAGGATTATATCAACGTCATTGCAAGCAACTATTCAGGCAATGTCAAAAAGGACTGGTTCTATGCAAAAGTGAGAGGATTTAGCAGTGCGCTTGATTACTCAATGTATCAAGAAAACGTGCCTGCTACTTGCTATAACAAACTTCTCGAAGCAGTCGGAAAAGGCACAAAACCCTTGCACGATTACATTGCGCTCCGCAAGAAAGTTTTGGGCGTAGAAACTCTCAATATGTACGATTTGTACGTGTCTATGGTCAACGAGCAAGAACTTGCTCTTGAATACGAAGACGCAGTTGAACTTGTTAAGGACGCTCTTAAGGTTATGGGCAAAGAGTACTCCGACACGTTGGCATCCGCTTTTGAAAACAAGTGGGTTGATGTTTACGAAAATAAGGGCAAAAAGAGTGGCGCTTATTCTTGGGGCGTATACGGCGTGCATCCGTTTGTGCTTTTAAACTATCAAAAGACTATCCACGACGTGTTTACCATTGCGCACGAACTCGGACACTCCATGCACTCATTCTACAGCAACACGACGCTTCCCGAAACCAAAGCAGATTATGAGATTTTTGTTGCGGAAATCGCATCTACCGTCAACGAAGTATTGCTCCTCAAGCATTTACTTAAGAGCGCGACGGGCGAGATTAGAAAATACTTGCTTTCCTACTATCTCGATATGTTCCGTACAACGCTTTTCAGACAAACCATGTTTAGCGAGTTTGAAGTGATTGCGCACACTATGGTCGAGAAGGGTGAGCCTATTACGGCAGATTCGCTTTGCGACGCATATTATGAACTCAACAAGAAGTATTACGGCGAAAGTGTTGAGCATAACGACCTCATCCGTTACGAGTGGGCAAGAATACCGCATTTCTACACAAGTTACTATGTGTATAAGTATGCAACGGGTATTGTGACTGCAGTGTCGATTGCAAACAATATCATAGAAAAGGGCGAGGAGTATTTTGCAAAATACAAACAATTCCTTTCCGCAGGCGGAAGTATGTCTCCGCTAGATATTATCCGTCTTGCAGACGTAGATTTGGAAACAGACGCACCGTATGAGCGTGCAATGCAAGAATTTGCAGACACATTGGCGGAACTTGAAAAATCATACAACTAATAATAATATAAACTCCGTTAGTCTCGCCCTTTTAGGGCGAGGCTGAATATATACCTTATGACACAGCATGCCACAAACAAACTATCAAAGATAATTGCTCTCATTCTTGTGAGTGTGTTTTGTCTTATTCTTTTGTGTGCGTGCAATGCGTCGGGCGATGTCGATGACGAGGTGATACAAAGAAATTTGTATCTGGCATCCATTGTATTCTCGCAAGCGCAGAATAACGATGTCGACAATGCAGACACCGCATCGCAGGATGGGGAGCCAACGGCGTATATATATCTCACATTCTCTCAAACGGATGAAAAAATCGAGGGCGCAACGGCGACTTGGTCATCTGTGGCAGGGGAGCAAAGCCTTTGGTATGCTACCACACACACTTATATCGACGTTGATGCGTCTCGGATATTTAGTGCCGTTGAACAAAGCATACCACAAGAGAGGCTTGTGTTTGAAGAGGTTGAATATAATCGCTTGAAAGTGATAATAAGGTATGATACAATCTATAAATCTATAAAAAGCGATGGGGAAATACACGTCACAGGGCGCAATTACAATCACTTTTTCACCTTGGATGAGAGCGTTGACAACCAACGATTTACACTGTCATTGACAAGTGCGAAATCGGCAAATTGGTATAGCGCGCTACTCGCAGGCGGGATAGTGGTATTTGCACTTGCAACAACAATTTATCTCATCGCAAAAGGCAAATTATGGCAAAAGAAGAAAACAAAAGAGTGACAAGAGGTATGCCCAACAACGTTGACGCTGAAGCAAGCGTTTTGGGTGCCATTCTCATCGATAACAAAGCGGCGGATATTATCATTCCTACGCTTAATGTCGACGACTTTTATCTTGCGCAAAACCGCTTGATTTTTGCGGTTATGAAACAACTTCAAACTGAAAGTAAACCTATCGACACCGTATCCGTGTGCGATGCGCTCGATGTCAAAGGTCAACTTGATGAGGTTGGTTCCGTCGCTTATTTGAGCGAACTTGCAGAGGGCGTTGTTTCCGCTGCTAACGGCGAGTATTATGCAAGCATAATAAAGCGTGATTCTCTTACGAGAAAAGTTATTCAAGCGGGCAACGACATCGCAAAATTCGGCTATGAATGCGAGGATGGCAAGGACGCCTTGGACAATGCGGAAAAATTGGTTTATGCCATTGCCGAACAGTCAAGTGAAAAGGCTCTTGAGAAGATTGACAACGCAGTTGCGCTTGCTCTTAAAAATATTCAAGACGTGCAAACGGGCAATGTGCCGAAGAATATCGTATATACCGATTTTCCCTCGCTTGACAGAAAGACACACGGCTTAAAGCCTGGCGAAATGATACTTGTCGCCGCTCGTCCGTCTGTCGGTAAAACGGCATTTGCACTTAATATTGCGGCAAATGTTGCGCTAAATCATGGTAAAAAAGTCGCAATTTTCTCACTCGAAATGCCTGCGGATTTGCTCGCAAGACGTATGTTGTCCTACATATCCAAAGTGGATAACGAAAAGATGACCACAAGAGGCGCGCTTACCCAAACGGATTATAGAAAACTCGACAAAGGTTTCAGAGCATTACTCGCTTCGGATATATATATTGACGACTACTCAATGAACGGACCTGCTGAAGTGCTTTCAAAATGTAGACGTCTTAAACGTGAAAAAGGGCTTGACCTTGTTATAATCGACTACTTGCAACTTATGACTTCGTCAAAGGGCGGTAGAACACCTGAAAGCCGTCAGGTTGAAGTCAGTGATATGTCGAGAAAGATGAAGATATACGCAAAGGAACTCGATTGTCCGATTAT
>CAZCKS010000019.1:0-21514 GCA_964499325.1 uncultured Bacteroides sp.
GCGTCGATTTCGGGAAATTCCTTTTCAAGCACCTCTTGATAACGTTGAGCAAGACAGCCCGTAACAATGACTTTTTTCTTTTTATGCCCTTTCTTTGCGGAAATCGCCGTCAAAATCTCATCAATGGATTCTTCCTTTGCCTTATCTATAAAAGCACAAGTATTGACGATAATCACGTCAGCCTCTTCCTCACTGCCTACAAGCGTATGACCGCCTGCAGTCAAGCGCGCAAGCATTTTTTCAGTATCTACTCTGTTTTTATCGCAACCGAGCGAAATTGCTCCGATTTTCATTCTTCATCCTCTCCGCTTTGTGCAGACGCTCTCAACTCCTCGAGTTCCTCATAAGAAATGTTGACTTTCTTTTTCTTCGGATCGTGCTCGTCGGGAGTGAGATAGCCCATCAAATCCATCTTGTCGTATATCTTTGCCGCTTTCGGCCAGCCCAGCCCCAGCCTACGTTGCATAAACGATATGCTTATAGGAGCGTCTTGTTCCTCACGCAATTCTATGCCCAGTTGAAGTGCGTCGAAAAGTTCGGGAGGAATTTTGTCCTTATCTTGCGACTTGCCCTCTTTGGATTGAACGGGTTTTTCCTCTTCCTTATCCTTGAAGATAGCGTCCTTAATGTTGTTGTCAAAATAAGCGTCGTTCTTTGCCTTGACAAAGTCAACAACCCTCTTGACTTCCTCGTTGGATATAAATGCGCCTTGCATACGTTCAAGTTCATTAGCACCGGGCATCATATACAGCAAATCGCCGTAGCCGAGCAACTTGTCTGCACCCACCGTGTCGAGAATAGTCTTGCTATCGAAACTCGATGTAACCTTGAATGCCACACGGCTCGGGAAGTTGTTTTTGATTGTACCGCTGATAACGTCAACCGACGGACGTTGCGTTGCAAGCACAAGATGTATACCAACCGCACGAGCAAGTCTTGCGATACGGTTGACAGTATCCTCAACGGCTTTTTTGCCAGTTGACATAAGGTCTGCAAATTCGTCAACGATAATGACTATGCGAGGCATTTTTTCAAAGCCGTTCTTTGCGCAATCGGCGTTGTATTCGTCAATGTCGCGATAGTTAACTTCCGCAAGAAATTTGATACGTCTTTCCATCTCGCTGATAGCCCAGTTGAGAGAGCGAATAGCCTTGTCGGTATCGCAAATAATCTCATCCATAAGAAGATGCGGAATACCTGCATACACGCTCATTTCTATGCGCTTGGGGTCTATGAGGATAAGTCGTACATCGTCAGGAGACGCCTTGTACAAAAGGCTGACGATGATTGAGTTGATACAGCAACTCTTACCGGCGCCGGTAGCACCTGCGATAAGCACGTGCGGCAGTTTTCTAACCTCAACCACCCTTGCATCACCGTAAAGGTTTTTGCCGAGTGCAAAGGTTGCAGGGGCTTTTGCGTTATTAAATTCTGGAGACTCGATAATCTCGCTCAAATTGACATTTCGGCGATGCTTGTTAGGCACTTCTATACCGACTGCGTTCTCACCAGGGATAGGCGCAATGATACGCACACTACCCGCTTCCATCTTCATGGCAATATCGCTTTCAAGAGAGGAAATGTAGCCGATTGTTCTGCCCTTTGGCATCTCAACGCGCAATTTGTACATCGTAAACGTCGGACCGACAAGAATGTCGATAACCTCGCCCGTAATGGAGAAGAACGCAAGCGTCTTGATGATTTGCTCTTTCTTTTGCTCATAATCTTCGTTTTGGTCCACTTCGGGAGCAGGCGGAATAAGCAAAGATACAGGCGGTGCAACGTAAGGACGTTTCGGCTTAACGGCAGATATGGCTTGATCCATATTCACTTGCGTAAGACGTTCTTTCTCTTGTTTCTTTGCAGGCTCTGCTTTTTGAATACCTCTGCTTTGAGAGGCTTTCATCTTCTCTTCTTTCAGCCATGCTTCACGCTCATATTGTCCCATAGCAGGCGTTTCTTTAAGCGCTTGCTTGATGTTTTGTATACGTGCGTTGACTTCTGCGCTTTCGATATCTTTTGCAGATTGTTTTGCAATCGCAGTTGTGGATTGAATTGCAGAACGTGACATTTCACCGCCCGTAACCTTTTGTTGTACGGGAGCAGGTGCACTTGGCACATCACCGCCTACAGTTGCGTCGGCGTCATTATACTTTGTGCGTTGGCTTTCAAGGGTCGCCTTTTGCATTTCATATTTCTTCACAGGTTTGGTTTTGCCTACACCGCCAAAGAAATTCGTCTCTGTTTCCTCTTGTTGCTCAACTGCGGTTTGCGCAAATGCACGAGGTATTTTCTTCTCGCCTTTTACAGATTGATAACCTCTATTTTCAATCTCCTCAATAGTAGTCTTGCGTGCGCTGACAACAGGCTTTTGAACATCCTGTTTCTGCTCTTGCTTAACTTGTGCGGACGCCTTTTCGGTCTGCTTATCGTCTCGCACGATATACACCATATCCGTCTTCGGCTTGTCATAAGCCTCTGCTGTAACCTCTTCTTTCACAACGGGTTTGGGCGGTTCTTCGCCAGCAATAGCACGATTGAGCGCGCCCAACATCCCCACGTTTACTTGAGGCTTGTTTACAGCCTCTTCCGCTCTTCTAACTATAGGATTGACATCCTGCTCTCTAACCTTTGTAGGTTTGACAACTTCCTTTTTCTCCGGCTCCGCAATCAAGCACGCTTCGTCTTGTTGCTCGGTGTGTGCCTCTGCCTCGAACTCCGGCTTAGTATACATTTCACCGAATCTTTGGATTTGTTGTTGTTTCAACGTGTTAAAATCGCGCTTAAAATCGATAGGCTCGTCAAATTTGACTTCCTCTTTTTTATCAGTATTGTCATTGACAACAACGGAAGTATCGTTGAGATTCGCCCTATATCTCGACATAAAGTCTTCTCTTATAGCGCTTTGAGTGCTGTCAACGCCCAACTTGTTTTTGAGGTCGTTTCTGCGCACCGCACTATAGGACGCACCTACATTTGAAAGAGCGTTTTTAGGATCAGACACACTATCGAATCTCGCAAGATTATCTCTGCTCGGGCCTGCGCCAAAAAGAATATCTCTTGCCACGCCTCTTGCAGAAAATTGTTCCGCATCATATTTAGGAGCGCGTCTTGCCTCGTCCTCAACACCGCTCTGCGCGTTGGGATAAAGAGGATTGAATGAGCCGAGAGGACTATATCCGTCTGCGCCCAAAGCCTTCTTGTTGCCCTTTTGAGAGAGTGGATCGCCCTCTATATCGACAACATAAAGCCCACCGCCCGATTGCACTTGAGAAAAATCAGTAATCGTCGGAGATGATTGAATGCCGACGGGCATTCCGGTATGTTCTTGTACTTTTTCTTTCTTTTGGGATTTGCGACGAGGTCTCCTCTCTTCACGAGAGACGTGCATTTGTCTATCGCGATCTTCTTTTGTTGCGACGCTATAGGTAACGTTGCGTTTAATTGAAGGGAATATTGCCAAGAACGCAACCACAAAAAACGCCACACATGCCACGATAAGTGCGCCTACCGAGGTAATAACCTTCATAAGAGGATAGGCGCAAATGCCCAAAAGCATACCGCCTGCCGTATTGGTGTTGTTGTAGCAATTAAGAAGATAATCACCGTAATCGGCGCCGATAATATGTGCCGACGACGTGTAAATATGAAGAGCAAAAATCCCTAAAAGTAGCAGTCCGAAATATGCAAGAGCCTTAATCGGACGCATCTTTACTCGGATGCCGAAAGTTACCGCAATGCCTACGATAATCCCCATAAGCGCATACGCATAAGAGGCAAGACCGAAAAATCCCGCCAAAAACCCGTATACCATCTCGCCCACTCCGCCGAGTGCGCCAACGAGGGATAAGAAACAAAACAGCGACACGATAATAATCAAAACGCCTGCCGCTATTCTGTTGCCTTTATTTGCTTTTGCTTGTCTTGTATCTGTCAAGATATACCTACCTATAATATATATAATATTATGAAACAAAGTATATCACACGCAGGCGCAAATTTCAAGAGAATATGACAAAATTGTTATGCAAATAAAAACAATCCAAACTTGTTTGGATTGTTTTTCAATATTTGCAAATTATACTTTTGCGTGCGATGCTTTAAAAACTGATTTTCTGAAGTTAAACTCACCGCTTGTCGCTTCAACTCTTCATCAATTTCAATATATCGACGTCATCGTCCTGTGCCACTATGCTCGAACACACCTCGTCAAAATCAAATATCTCCCTCGACGCTCTCAAAATATCATCCGTCGTCGTGGCATCGATTTGCTCTATGCGCTTATCGAAGTCATATAACATACCCGTTTGAATTGCGTGCGCACCAAACGTTCTCATCATAGACAAAGTGCTTTCCTGCCCCAACACGAGCGACGTTTTCAACTGCTGTTTGCCCTTTTCTAGTTCCTGTTCGCTTACACCCTTATCCAACAACAATTTAATCTCTTCCCTAATAGCGCACACGGCTTTTTGTGCGTTTTGAGGGCTTGTCGATGTGTAAATTATAAAAGCGCCATTGTTTTTATATGACGAAGGATAGCCTATCACGGTATAGCAAAGACCAAGTTTTTCTCTGACGCTTTGGAAAAGTCGTGATGACATTTCCATGCTGAACACAACGCTCATAAGTTGCATTGCCACGCCCCTTTCGTCGTTGTACGGATATGACGGAAACGCAAATGCGATATGTGTTTGTTCTATCGCTTTTTTCTTCTTGACCGCCGAAGAATGGCGCGTGCGCACAAGCACATCGCTCTTGCAATACGCTTGGTTAGATACCACAAATCTGCTCTCAAAATACTTTTCGACAAGCGATATTGCCTCTTCTTGCGTGAGGTTACCGGCAATGGATATTACCGTGTTTTGAGCAACGTAATGCGCCTTATGATACGCGCGCAAAGTGTCGCTGTCCATATCTTTTAGCGTCTTTTTCGTCCCCAATATTGCCTTTTCAAGTTGACTGCCCTTGAAGAAATTGCAGAGCAATTTTTCTATACATAAATCATCGGGAGTGTCTTCGCTCTCGTTTATCTCTTCTATGATTACTCTGCGTTCCTTTTCAAGTTCCTTGCTGTCGAATGCGGGATTGAAATACATATCCGAAAGCACGTCGGCACACTTTTGAGCGTTTGTATCGATAGACACGGTATGAAAACAAGTATAACTCTTTGAGGTGTATGCGTTGATTTGAGCACCAATAGAGTCTATCTCGTTTACAATGTCGTAACTTGAACGGCTTGTGGTACCTTTAAAGAGCATGTGCTCTATAAAATGCGAGATACCGGCAAGTTCGTGTGATTCCGTCACGACGCCTGCGCCGACAAAAACGCCGATAGCCACCGAACGAACAGCGGTGTTTGGTACAAATACAAGTTTTAATCCACTTTTAAAATCAATTATTTTTTGCATAGGAACATTATAACACATAGTTTGAATACTGCAATCATATTTTGTAGTATGAATGAAACGAGATTCCGCACTTTTTGCGCAAATTTTGTCATAGTAGCAACTCTTTTGCTCACGTTCGGCATTGCGTTTGTCGCCACTTACCCAACGCAAATAGAGGTGGAAACCGTCAATAACGCCATATACGGCGGAAATGAAAATTCGGGTAGCGTTTCGCTTATGTTCAACGTGTACGAAAATACGCAAAACGTGACGGAAATCGCCAAAATCTTTGACGAATACAACTTCAAAACAACATTTTTTGTGGGCGGAATATGGGCAAGTAAAAATCAAAACACCCTTCTAAAACTTTACTCGGCAGGTTTTGAAATAGGCAATCACGGATATATGCACCGTGACCACGCATCCCTTACCTTGAAACAAAACGAGGACGAAATACTTGTAACTCAAAAAATAATAGACGCCACGCTTGAAGATATACCCTCTTACCGCAATTCATTGCTGTTTGCGCCACCGAGCGGAAGTATAGGAAACAATATGTTTGAGATATGCCAAAAACACGGATATAAAGTGATAATGTGGACAAGAGACACAATAGATTGGCGCGACCAAGATGCAAATTTGATATATGAGCGTGCCATTCGCGACCTAAAATCGGGCGACTTGATTCTTATGCACCCCACCGACGCCACCGTCACCGCACTGCCAAAAATATTGGAATATATATCTTCGCAAGGATTGACTTGCGACATAATAAGCAACGTGATATAAAAGCGAGGAAGAACAAGGAAGAGCCTCACTCAAGACAACCCTAACGCATATGAATACGTGAGTTGGCAGGAGCGAGGCTCTGACGCAATTATTCGCTATTTGTGGCATTAGGCTTGCTCAAAAGCCACTAATTAAATACATAACGCGAAAGCGCCCCGTTGTAAAAAGCCAAGTGTACTTGTGTACACGACTTTTGCACAACGTGGCGCTGACAAAGTTAGGCGTTAATTCCCTAAACTCAATAAATAGATGAAGAACAAGGAAGAGCCCCACTCAAGACAACCCTAACGTATATGAATACGTGAGTTGGCGTGGGTGAGGCTCTGACACAGTTATTCGCTATTTAGTGAGTTTAGGCTTTTGAGATGATTTCTTTGAGGCGGAGATCAACTCTATGTTTCTCATCAATCTTGATAACCTTGACGAGAACGATGTCGCCGACGTTGACAACATCTGTAACTTTCTCGACACGTTGATCGGAAAGTTTGGAGATGTGGATCATACCGTCTTTGCCGGGAGCAAAGTTGACGGAAGCACCGAATTGTCCTTTGTCGTTTTCCATAATCTTGACGACTTTGCCTTCGTACACGTCGCCTACTTCAACGTCACGGACGATGTTTTCAATGGTAGTACGTGCTTTGCGGATTGCGTTATCGTCGCTGGATGCAACAAAAATCATACCCTCGTCGTTGATGTCAATCTTTACGCCGGTATCTTCGATAATCTTGTTGATTGTCTTACCGCCTGTGCCGATGACGTCACGGATCTTATCGGGATCGATTGCAAAGGATACAATCTTGGGAGCAAACTTACTGAGTTCCGCGCGCGGACCAGGGATTGTATCGAGCATTTTGCCCAAAATCTCAAGTCTGCCGACTCTTGCTTGCTCAAGTGCACGAGTGAGGATCTCCTCATCGATACCCTTAATTTTGATATCCATTTGGATTGCGGTGATACCCTCTGTAGTACCTGCAACCTTGAAGTCCATATCGCCGAGGAAGTCTTCGAGACCTTGGATGTCGGTGAGGACTGCAACCTTGTGGCTTTCTTCGTTCTTGATAAGTCCCATTGCGATACCTGCGACAGGTGCTTTGATGGGGACGCCTGCGTCCATAAGAGCAAGAGTGCTGCCGCAAACGGATGCTTGTGACGTGGAGCCGTTAGAACTCAAAATGTCAGAAACTGTACGGATTGCATACGGGAACTCTTCTTCACTGGGGAGAACAGGTTCAAGAGCACGTTCTGCAAGTGCGCCGTGACCGATTTCACGACGACCGGGGCTCTTAAGTGCTTTTGCTTCGCCCGTGGAGTAACCCGGCATATTGTATTGATGCATGTATCTCTTGTAGTAATCGTCATCGAGACCTTCAAGTTTTTGAGCCTCGCTGATTGTGCCGAGCGTGCAAGTCGTGAGGGCTTGAGTTTGTCCTCTTGTGAACACTGCACTGCCGTGTACACGCGGAAGCATACCTACTTCGCACCAAATCGGACGAATCTCGGTGAGTTGTCTGCCGTCGGGACGGACGCCGTTGTCCAAAATCTTTGCGCGGACTTTTTCTTTCTTGAGATAGTAGAGGCTGTCAAGGATAAATTTGGTCTTCTTTGCCTCGTCGTTGAAGTCGTCTGCAAAGTGTGCAAGCACGTCAACGTTGAGTGCATCTTCTCTCTCCTCTCTCTCATAACGGTCAAACGCTTCGAGGACATAGTCCATCTTCTCGTTTGCGTATGCGCGAACTGCCTCGTTGATGTTGTCGGGGATGTGTTCAAGTTCGATATCGAGTTTCTCTTTGCCAACTTCCTTTTGAATCTCTTCGATGAAAGCGACGATTTTCTTAATTTCTTCGTGACCGAACATGATTGCGCCGAGCATCTCTTTTTCTGTGATAACGTCTGCGCCTGCTTCAACCATCATTATTGCGTCTTTAGTACCTGCAAGGTTGAGGGTAAGGCGAGATTTTGCACGTTGTGCACTGTCGGGGTTAATGACGTATTCGCCGTCTACCATACCGACTACGACAGAACCTGTAGGACCTGCCCATGGAATATCACTGATTGAAAGTGCAACGGAGGAACCGATCATACCGAAAACTTCTGGCGGAATATTGGTGTCAACAGACAAAACCGTTGCAATAACCGTAACGTCATTGTAAAGTCCCTTTGGGAAAAGCGGACGGATAGGACGGTCGATAAGACGTGAAGTGAGGATTGCTTTGTCGCTTGCTCTGCCCTCTCTCTTCTTAAAACCGCCGGGGATTTTGCCTATTGCGTACATCTTCTCTTCGTAGTCAACGCTCAAAGGGAAGAAATCCATACCGTCACGGGGTGCTTTGCTCATCGTTGCGTTTACCATAACCACGGTGTCGCCGCAACGCACGATGCAAGAGCCGTTGGATTGACCGCAATATGCGCCTGTTTCGACGATAAGTTCTCTACCGCCTACTGTTGTTTTAAAAATTCTTCTTTCCATAAAATTTCTCCTTCTGGGAATTCCGTCATTCCCTTATTTTGCCTTTCGGCATTTTTGTTTTTATTTAAATGCGGATATTTCCGCAAAAAAAACGGGTGCGAAAACCACACCCGAAATTTTTTACTTTCTCAAACCGAGAGATGCAACTACTGCACGATATCTTTCAATATCCATATCTTTAAGATAGTTGAGAAGACTTCTTCTATGACCAACCATCATAAGCAAGCCGCGACGGCTGTGGTGATCTTTCGGATGGTTTTTAAGGTGTGCAGTGAGTTCTGCGATACGTGCTGTCAAAAGTGCGATTTGAACTTCCGGAGAACCGGTGTCGCCTTCTTTACGAGCATACTTTGCAATAATTTCTTGTTTTGTGGTTTTATCCATTGTTTTTGCCTCCTTCGTTGGATAAATATATTCGCTTTCAACCAAGTAGCAACTCGGAGATTGTCGCAACCTCGTCGAAAGTACGTTTATGATATTATCATATAAAAAAATTAAAGTAAACTGTTTTTGCGCTATTCATATATAAATTTTTGTTTATAGCGTGATTACTTATTATTCCAAAATTCTTTTTGTCTTGCGAGCATTTCGTCTATGTGTTTGACGTATTCGAGGGGTTCTTTGTAGTTTGCGCAACGGGTTATAAGGTTTATCTTCTTGTTCCATTTTTTAGAAATGGCGTTTGCGCCGTTTGCAATTATCGAAGTGTCCTCCTCCATAATGTCAATATTGTAAATGCATGCCTTGCCATCTTTTGCATATCCGACGTTTTCGAGATTACCGCTGGTATACTTTTGGCGGTACATATAATATGGACGATAACCGCATTCCGTCAGTTTAGAATACGCATAATCGACCATCTGCGACGCAGTGACAAAGTCGGTGTTGTCATACCCTGCCTGTTTCAGCGCAGAACCCTTTTTCATATACAAAGTATGCACTGTTATATTTGCAGGATTAAGCGCAACGACAATGTCAACGCTACGCTTGAAGTCTTCAAAACTTTCGCCCGGCAGGCACGCAATCAAATCCATATTGACGTCAAATTTGTCACGCACAAGCATATATGCGTTGTAGGTGTCCACACTTTTATGTTTTCTGCCTATAATTTCAAGCGTTTTTTCGTTGAACGTCTGCGGATTGACGGAAATCCTCGTCACGCCGTGTTTTTCAAGCACCTTTACTATATCTTCGTTTATTGTATCGGGACGCCCTGCCTCAACGGTAAATTCGCGTGCGTTAAAGTGGCAATGCTCCAAAATTCTATCCAATGCCTCTGCGCCGATAGACGTTGGCGTCCCCCCGCCGACATACACCGCTCTAACCATGATTTTCTTGCTTCTAATAAGGTCTTTTGTTTGTTGAAGTTCTCTTATAAGGCACTCGACATAGGGTTCAACTAACTTTCTTTGTTTGTCGATTGGCAAACTTACAAAAGAGCAATAAGCGCATCTTGTCGGGCAGAACGGTATAAAAACGAATACATCGTATTCTTTTGTGGATTTATTGCGTATATTCGACTGTATGTCAACGATATTTTCGATCAAATTGACCTTGCCTTCGCTCACGCTGTAATCATTCAAAAACACTTCTCTTGCGCTTTTGCCATACGTCTCAATATCATTGTTAATCTCAACAAACAATTTGGTCGGTCTAATACCCGTAAGGCACCCGTACGGCAAATTTACGTCTGTCAAAAAACTTAAAGTGCGATAGATTGCAACTTTTAGGTATCTTTTTTCTATTCTTTTGCGCTCAAGTTCACTCTTGCTCTCAACAGGGAATGTATAATTCTTGACAAAATCGTCGAATTTATCCGAAAAAATCGATATTCTAATCGTGTCTTCCACTCTTTCATACACGACGTTAACCGACATATCCTCGTGCGTTTCGCTCTCAAAAGGGCGCACGAGTTCCAACAAATCGTTGAGGTATTCTTCATTGTTTATGTGAAAATTTATCATCTCAATCTACACTTCCGATATTGTCCCTTGCGACAATAGGATTGTTGTTTCTCTCAAAGTCCAAAGTGGTGGGCTCGCCGTGACCGGGCAAAAGAGTATAGTTGCCTTTCATTGTAAAAATCTTATTGACAATGGAGTTTTTAATATCTTTTGTGTTGCCGTCATAAAAATCCGTCCGCCCGTACGACATAAAGAATATTGTGTCACCCACAAAAATCTTATTGCCGAGCACATAGCATACACCGCCCTTACTGTGCCCAGGAGTATGCAAAACTTTGACGTCAAGCCCTGCAATTTTGAGCGTTTCGCCACCTTTCAACAGTATGTCGGGGACAAACTTTTCAACGCTTACGTCCATAGAAAAGCCCATATTCTTATATGAGCCGATTTTTTCAAGTTCATCCTTATGCAAAAACACTTTGGGCAAATCGCCCTCTTCTTTTCCCTCGCCTACAAGTCTTAAAAGCGGTGCAACGCCTGCGATGTGGTCAAAATGCGCATGCGTCAAGAGTATCGCCTCTAAATATGCTTTTGCGTCCTTAAAAATCCCCAAAATCTGATCTTCGTCACCGCCCGGATCCACGACAAAACCTCTGTTACCGTTTATCACGATATAGGTGTTTGTGCCGAGTTTTCCAGTGTATAAATGAAAGAATCTTGTATCGTTAATCATCTATGCACCTCGATAACGCCGTCCAGCGTGCGCAGTTTCTTGACAAGATCTTCAAGTTCGCTTGCTTTACTTATTTGTACCGTAACGGTAATCTCGCCAAGTCCGCTCTTTTCACCGCCACGTGCGTTTGCGGCTACAATATCGAGTTTCGCATTTGCAATATGCGTCGTTATGTTTGCAAGCAATCCGCCCTTATTTTCGCAAATAATGACAAGTGTGGCGTTAAATCTTTCGTCGCCGTCACTATCCCAACTTGCCTTAATGAGGCGCTCGTCCTCCATACCCTTTACATTGGGACAATCGCGTCTGTGAACAGACACGCCCCTACCCCTTGAGATATAGCCGACGATGTCGTCACCCGGGACAGGGGAACAACATTGCGCCATACGCACGGTAAAGTTAGCATTGCCATTGATAAGCACACCGCTCTTTGAGTGCTTGTGTGGTTTTTGCTCTTGCACGACATTACTTTCAATGGCAAGAATATCCGTGTGGTCTTCCTTCTTAAAGCCCTCGATTATCTTTGTAAGCACTTGATTGGTGGTAAGACCGCCATATCCGACAGCGGCATATAAATCGTCCTCGCTACTCATTGCGTGACGTTGCAAAATACCACTCAAAATATCGGGAGTGAAAATATCCGCAAGTGCATATCCCCTACGTCTCGCCTCTTTTTCAAGCATATCCTTGCCGCGCGCAATATTCTCGTCCTTTTTCTCCTTTTTGAAAAATGCGCGGATTTTTGCGCGAGCAGAAGCGGTATGCACAAATTTAAGCCAATCAAGACTAGGGCCCTTTGAGGCGTTGGATGTCAAAATCTCGACGATGTCGCCGTTGGCGAGTTTGGTCGCAAACGGAACCATACGTTTATTTACTTTTGCCCCCACACACTTATTGCCTATTGCGGAGTGTATTTTGTATGCCAAATCAAGAGGCGTCGAGCCTACGGGAAGATTGAAAACGTCACCCTTTGGCGTAAACACAAACACCTCATCGTCAAAGACGTTGATTTTGACAGCGTCCATAAACTCTTTTGCACCGTCAATATCCTTTTGGGCGTCCATAATCTCGCGTAGCCAGCGCACTTTACTGTCAAGTTCGCTATCCTTACCCGTGGTGCCCTCTTTATACTTCCAGTGCGCAGCGATACCGTATTCGGCAATTTTGTGCATGTCGTAGGTTCGGATTTGAATTTCAAAAGTTTCGTTAAACGGCGTTACGACGGTGGTATGCAAGGATTGATAATTGTTTGCCTTGGGCATTGCGATATAATCCTTAAACCTACCCGGCATAGGCTTCCACATCGTGTGCACCTCGCCAAGCATCGTATAACAATCTTTGACTGAATCCACTATAATGCGCACTGCAAGCAAATCATAGATTTGGTCTATATCTATATGCAATTTGTGCATCTTTTTATAGACGGAATAGAAATGTTTAGGTCTGCCGTTGACATCGCCTTTAATGCCCATTTCTTTGAGTTTGTCTCGGATTTGATCGCAAATAGTATCCAAAAATCCTTGTCTTTCACTACGTTTGCGATTGACGCTTTCGGTGACGTACTTATACTCTGTAGGATAGAGATATTTCATGCTCAAATCCTCAAGTTCGCACTTGAAGAAGGAAATACCCAATCTACCTGCCAAAGGCGCATATATATCCAAAGTCTCTTTGGCTATACGCTTTTGTCTTTCTTCAGAAAGATATTGAAGAGAGCGCATATTGTGCAATCTGTCGGCAAGTTTGATGATTATAACCCGCAAATCCTTTGCCATAGCGACAAAAATCTTGCGGAAATTCTCCGCTTGCGCCTCTTCTCTGTTGACAAATTGCAGTTTGTCAAGTTTGGTAACGCCCTCGACAAGTTCGCAAATTTCCTCGCCGAACTCGGCTTTAAGTTGGTCGTACGTGACGGAAGTATCCTCTAAAACATCATGCAAAAAAGCGGCTATGACAGTAGAACTGTCAAAACCGAAATCCGCCAAAATCTCAACAACGGCACACGGGTGGATAAAATAGTCCTCTCCGGAACTTCTCTTTTGTCCCCTGTGGGCTTCCTCGGCGAAATCATGCGCCCTTTTAATATCCGCATAATTTAACGGATAAATTTTCTGAAGTTTTACGAGCAATTCGTCCATACAATCCTCTTGCAAGACAAGAATATATGAATTATTATACTTTATAAAAAAAGAGATTGCAATAGCAACCTCAAAATGTAGCGTGATTTTTTTAATGTTTTGCCACTTTATCGCAAATTCAGTGCAGAATATTGCGATATACCGTACTTTGCGTCAAATCGGTCTTGCCTCTACGCACGGTAAGTATTCCCCTGTCAATTATTTCAACAAGGGAAAGTTGCTCGAATATCATCATCGCGACATAAAACTCGCTTTCGCTTACTTTGTATCTCGAACATACGTCTTGATACATTTTTTTATACCCCGACTGCTTACCGCCTTTAGAAGCAATGGCAAGCACTTCTCTATAGATATTGCGCAGTCTGTCATCGGATACTCTAATGCCTTTTGGCGTTGCGTCAAAAAGGGCATACACGTCTTTCACATTCTTTTTCAAATGAGCACAATATCCCTCGCAAAGCGGATGACCTGCAACAATAATGCGTTTATAAAAAGATATATCGAAACTCTCTGCAGGACACACCACAACACAGTTTTCCGGATTGAGACAACGTGGCGTTGCAATGAGCATAGGCAGTGACTTTATACTCTCGCTCGCATTGCAAACAGCCTCATATTCAGATTGAGAGAAACATACAATTATTGTACCAAACGGCACTTTAAGCCACTCTTCTACATCGTTTAACGTCGCATTTGGCAATTTTGCACAGCCTTCGTGGTTTAGATGATGAAGATTTAAACAAGTGCTTTCCTCATCTGTTATGCAAAGATTTTCAAATTCCAAATTCTGAATAATTCCTTGTGCTCTCGCCCTATTCTGAAAGACGTTTACTCCCAGCGATACTTCAAATTTTGCCTTGCCCGTTGTCGGGAAGAGACAATTATCAAACTTTGAAAAACCAATCAGTTCTATATTCTTACCGACATACTTGACATGCTTTGAAAATCCGATTCTATCGAAACGCATACCCTCGCCTTCTATTAGAAAAGAGGGCTTTGGATTTTGGTATCCTGTGGGTTCGAGCAATTCGAGTTCCTTGGCAAAAGACAAGAAATCCGTATCGAGAGGAAGATTCATTTCGCACTCGATTTCATGCGTGAAATCGCTTATATTGTGTTCCTTGGCAAGCACGGCGTTCGCCTCTTTTTTGAATGCGTCAAAATCGTTCTCGCGCATGCTTACGCCAGCCGCTTGCGAGTGTCCTCCGAACGCAGTAAAATATGACGAGAGTTGACAGAACAATTCAAATATATTAACGGAAGGTATAGACCTTGCAGAGCCTCTCAACTCCTCTCCGCTCTTTGCAAAAAGCACTGTGGGACGCTTAAATTCATCCACCAAACGCGCGCAAGCGATACCGAGTATGCCCGGCTCCCAATTCTCGCTATACAGCGCGATTATCCCCATATCCTCAAAGGACGCGCCTTCAAGCATTATCTTCGCCTCTGCAACAGCCTTTTCACACAATTCTTGTCTTGCGCTGTTGTCTCTTGCAAGTTCCTCTGTGAGCGTCTTAAGCAAGAAATAATCGCTTTCAAGGAAAAGCCCGACCACTTTCATTGCAGAGTTTAACCTGCCCGCAGCGTTCATTCTGGGCGCTAAACGGAACATAACGTCTTGAGAAGATACGCTTTCTTGATTAAGGAGCATTTTAACGCCCTTTCTGGCGGAAGTCGTAATCTGTTTTAAACCATAGTAAGCAATAATTCTATTGTCCGCTTTAAGCGGAACAACGTCGGCAATGGTTGCGATTGACGCTATATCAAGATATTTGCACGCCTCTTCTCTGCCGG
This sequence comes from uncultured Bacteroides sp., assembly GCA_964499325.1. Lineage (GTDB taxonomy): Bacteria > Bacillota > Clostridia > Christensenellales > CAG-917 > CAG-475. Next base: position 15,213 of record CAZCKS010000019.1, read on the forward strand.
CAATCGCCTCGACAAGTTTCAGCGCAACGCCTGCACCACACAGATCGTAAAAGCCTTTTTTCGCAACCTTTGGATCAACAACTATGCAATCAGGGATTTGTTCTTGTGGCTCATGGTGGTCGGTAACAATAGTCTCTATCCCGCGCGACTTGAGATATTCCACCTCTTTAACGGCGGTAATGCCGGTATCAACGGTTATCACAAGGCTCGGCGAATGATTGGACAATATCTTTTCAAGCGCAGTAGTGCTTATGCCGTAGCCATCTTTGTTACGGTCGGGGATAAAATAAAATGCGTCCGTCTTATCTCTCAAGTACAACATAAGAATTGAGATAGCGCAAATTCCGTCGCAATCGTAATCTCCGTAGATAAGCACTTTTTCTTTGTTGGCAATCGCCATTTTAATACGTGCGGATGCCTCCTTCATTCCGTCTATTTCAAACGGAGAGGAAAGATTGTCGATTGACGGATGTAAAAAGGCAAACATCTCGTCTTCTTTTATCCCTCTTGCAAGCAACAAACGTAAAAAATCGTGGGAAATCCCAAGACGTTTTGCAAGTGCTATTTGCTCTTGCGAAAGGTTAAAGCGCGGTGTTTTTACCTTGTAGTGCATAATCAATCCTTAAATTACGCGCGCAGTGCGCACGTGCGAAACATATTATATAAATATTATACTATATTACGTACAAAATCAAGCCTTAATAAAAATATCAAAATTTACCCGACTTAAACTTTTTAACAACCTACAATCTCATCATTAACTTTCAAGACATAAAAACGCCCTCACTTTGCGTGAAGGCGTTTTTAATAAACTATTATTATTTCTTTTTCTTGAACGTCGTGTTCTTCTTGGAATATTTGTAAACAACGTTTGACTTTTGTTTTTGTTGACCTGCTTGTTTGACTTGGACGGGTTTTACAGCGTCGTCGCTCGTCTCTTCAAAGACAGGTGCTTCATCATCTTTCTTGTCGTATGTCACGGAGTTGCGTTTTGCATATTTCTCTTTGAACTTATCAAAGGAGATGCTCATTGTCGCCCAAAGCGGAGTTGCGATTGTGAGTGCCGAATACAAGCCTGCAATCAAGCCGAGGATGATAGGCACGCAGAACTCACGAATGGATTCGCTTCCGAGAATTGCAAGGAAGATAACCGTAACCATTGTCGTAAGCGTGGAGTACACTGTACGCGTCAAAGACGCACGCACTGCCTCGTCGCCGATGCCCTTATAATCAATATTCTTTTGACCTTTAAGCGGCTTGGTCATTTCACGGCAACGGTCGAAGATGATGATTGTGTTGTTGATTGAGTACGCAACGATTGTAATCATTGCCGCAACGTAAGAACTGTTGATTTGCACTCTGCAAATAACGGTAAGTGCAAACATGATGACAACGTCATGGATAAGAGCGATGATAGCGGCAAGCGCACTAGTCAATGTAAATCTTATCATGATGTACACAAGGATGAGTGCAAGCGAAACCGCAAGTGCGATACCTGCCTTGGAGAGCAAGTCGTTTGCGGCAGTTGCACCGATTGACTCATACGTAATCTTATCGGCAAGCGATACATCGGGGAAAGCATTCTCGTCGACTGCTTTTCTGATTGCTTGGTTCATAGCCTCAATGTCGGCGTCGTCGTTGTGGACGTTCTTGTATCTGAACACGATAGCAGTCTTATCAACGTTGTTTGCCTCTTGTAATTGAGAATAACTTACAACGACTTTAGAACCCTTATACTCGACTTCTTGTATCGCTTTGATGATTGCGTCTTTGTTTTCTTCGTAATTGTCTTTTGCGTCCTTGCCGAGCGTGACGGTGAGGATTGTACCGCCCTCAAAGTCGATACCAATACCGACTGCGTCAGAGTAACTGCCACCTTCTCTTGCGCCGAGAGAAACAATCATAATGATTGCCACAAGCACGATTACCATCGGCAAAATCACTGCGAACTTGGCATTCTTGGTGACGCTATAATTTTTGCAAAGATTGCGGAAGTTAGTTTGTTTCATAATTACGCCTCCTCCTTTGCAAGAGTATTTACGGAAGGAGTTTCAGATTTCTCATCCTCCTCCTTAACACGTTTAAGTCCATAGAATTTCTCGCTGTGGCTATTGAGCGGTATGAATGCTTTGAGGATAAGTCTCGTGCATACCAAGGATGCGAACAACGAAAGGATAATACCTATAAAGAGCGTTACAGCAAAGCCGACGATTGAGGCAGAGCCCAAAACCCAAAGCACGATTGCGCCGATAAGCGTTGTGACTTGACCGTCGATGATTGCGCCCGCAGAACGTTTGAAACCAATCTTAATGCAAGTTGCAATCGGTTTTGTGGAGTGTTTGTACTCGTCCTTGACTCTCTCGAATATAACAACGTTTGCGTCGACAGCCATACCGATTGAAAGCAAGATACCTGCGATACCAGGAAGAGTGAGTTGTACCCACGGCAACACTGCGCAGAACCAGAGCAAGAGCACGATATAGATGCAGAGCGAGAGGTCCGCTGCGATACCGAGACCGCGATAAACAACTATCAAGAATATGAAGATGAGGGCGACGCCGATTGCACCTGCGATGAGTGCCGTCTTAATGGAGTTTTCACCAAGCGTTGCGGAGATGCTTCTCACCTCGGATACTTGAAGCGTAACGCCAAACGTACCTGATTGCAGTTGAGTTGCAAATTCATAAGCGGATTGATAATCATAGTTGCCTGTGATAATTGCAGAGCCGTTTGTAATAGCGGTGTTGATGGTCGGAGACATAATCTTTCTTCCACCAACGTAAATATACGTGGATTTACCTGTATTCTCGCTCGTGGCTTTTGCAAACTCTTCAGTACCTGCACTGTTGAATTTAAGACCGATTGCATAACTTGTACTGCTATCGGATGTCGTAACATAAGCACTTTCGAGGTGCTCGCGACCGATGATAAATGCGTTCTCTTCGAGGTCTGCATTGCTTGCTTCGTCGCCGAGGTCTTCGAGCGTGAAATACAGCGATTGAGGACGACCGATAAGTTCAAGCACTTTTTCGGGATCGTCTACGTCGGGGATTTCAACACGGATTGTGTTGGTGCCGTCACTGCTCGTGCCTTTGGTTACGGTTGCTTCCGTATATCCCTTTGAAACGAGCAAACTTTGCAAAGAACTTATTGTTCCGCTGATACGAGTGTCAAGATCGCCGTATTCATCGTTTTCAACCTTGAAAACAGCGGAAACACCGCCCGACATATCAAGACCAAGTTTGATTGTCTTTACATAGCCAGTGTAATCGTAAACGGTGTCTGCAATCGGAAAATCGATCACAGCAAACACAGTCATCAAAATGATGAACACGCTCACTATGCACAAGACGACTATTGATTTCTTTTTGTTCACAGGAATATTCCTCCATATAGTAAAACATAAGTATTATATACAATGACAATGTTTAAGTCAAGAAATTATGTTTGATAATCTTAATTTTTAACAGTATTTTTGCGGATTTTTTCTCAAAAGTTGCATGCAAAAGCATATATTGCGCACCAAAATCATACCTTGTGGTATGGAAAAGACAAAAAATATCAAAGGCGACGTTCTCGACACATTAAAAGCGGTATTGTTTGCAACGCTGATTTCTCTTGCCCTCGTATTGATTTTTGCAATAATAATTCGCTTTGCAGATATACCAAACAACGTCATTATGCCTGTCAATATCGCAATAAAAATTCTCTCCGTTTTTCTCGGCATTTTGTTATCCTTCAAACATCCGCAAAACGGTCTTTTGAAAGGCGCAATTTCCGGGCTTGCATACATGCTTTTCACATTCATTATATTCTCCGCATTGCAAGGCTTTAAGGACGTTACATTCAGTTGGATAGACCTTATTACTCTCCCCGTAGCAGGCGCATTAAGCGGAATACTTGCCGTCAATATCAAATCTCACAAAACGCAATAAACGATGACTTTTTGTTTTTGCTATACTCCGCAAAAGAAAAAGCACACCCTATTGGGTGTGCCTCTTTTTTGCTTTTTAATTATTCAGCGTCTGTCGTGTTTTCTTCAACAACTTCTGCGCTGTCTTCGACTACTGCGTCAACAGTGTTGTTTTCAACTACATTTTCTGAATCGTCAACCATTGCGAAATCATCTGCGTTTTCTTGCACGTCAACGTTTTCTGCCGTTGCGTCATCTGTCGTTTGCGGTGCTTCTGCAACAGGTGCGGGAGCCTCGACTTTTTCAAGAACGTAACCGACTGCCTTCTTATCGATAAGGATAAGCGTGGGGTTTGTCTCTGTGCCGACGTTGATGAAGAGAGTGTTGTCTGCGTTCACTTGTGTGATTTTGCCAACAAGTCCGCCGACTGTCATAAGTTTGGTGCCGACAGCAAGGCTGTTGAGCATGTTTTGTTGCTCTTTTTGACGTTTCTTTTGCGGTACGATTGTGAAAACGATCATCACGACAATCAATACACCGAAGATAATCAACATTGCCCAACTGGGAAGTGCAGAAAGAATATTGTTAAACATTGTTTGTTACTCCTTTTTATTCGCAAATCATTGCGCACTTTTTCATTTTATTTGACTAAATCATACACGATGTATGAAAGTTTTGCAACAAAATTTGCCTAATTAATGGGAATATTAAATTCCTTTTAAGCAATTTCAAGTCGAAAAACGCGATTTTGTCTCTTATCCCTTGTATTGTGCCATAAACTCTTTTCTGAACTCGTCAAATCTATCTTCCATAATCGCTTGACGAATGTCAGCGGCAAGGCGCTCCAAAAAGCGAATATTGTGTATGGACAGTAGACGTCCGCCCATAATCTCGTCGCTCTTAATGAGGTGACGGATATACGCTCTCGTATAGTTCTTGCAAGCATAGCAGTCGCAATCGGGATCAATAGGCGTAAAGTCCTCGGCATACGGTGCGTTGCGGATGGTGAGGAAGCCCTCTTTGACCATTGCCGTGCCGTTGCGTGCGATACGTGTAGGCAACACGCAGTCGAACATATCAACTCCCCTTGCGACACCCTCGACAAAATAGTCCGCCGTGCCAACGCCCATAAGATAGTGAGGTTGGTCTTTGGGCAAAATGGGTTGCAAAACATCGAGCATTTCATACATCTTTTCTGCAGTTTCGCCAACGCTCAAACCGCCGATTGCAATACCGCATTTTGCATACGGAACTGTGCGTTCTGCGCTCTCTTTACGCAAATCAGCATACATATTTCCTTGTACTATCGGGAAGAGAGTCTGATGCGGTTTAAGTTCAACTTTCGAGCATCTATCCAGCCATTTTAGCGTGCGCTCCATCGCATCGCGAGCCTTGTCGTGCGTTATATCTGGAGGTGTGCACTCGTCAAAAGCCATGACAATGTCACTGCCCAAAGCCTTTTGCACTTCCATTGATTTTTCAGGCGAGAAAAAGTGCTTACTTCCGTCTATAAAACTATTGAATTCTGCACCCTCGTCCGTGATTTTGCGCAGAGACGAAAGTGAGAAAACTTGGAAACCACCGCTATCCGTGAGTATCGCGCCGTCCCAATTCATAAACTTATGCAGTCCGCCCGCCTTTTCAATGAGTTCGTGTCCCGGTCTTAAATAGAGGTGGTATGTGTTGGACAGCAAAATTTGTGCACCTGTTGCACGCACCTCCTCGGGTGCAAGTCCCTTTACCGTGGCTTTTGTACCTACAGGCATAAAGCAAGGCGTATCGATAACGCCGTGTTCGGTGTAAAGTCTACCGACTCTTGCGCCGGTCTTTTTGTCTTCGTGTAATAATTCAAATCTCATACTATATTCCTTGATTTTAGTTTCCGTTTTGATATTTTTTACATCCCCAATATAAGTGCACGTTGTATTTGCAATAACACCCCTTCCCTTCGGGCTTTCCCCTCAATTTTTATTTACAATTTCCCTTTCCTCACGTGTTTCCCCTATCGCCGTTCCCCCTCTGCGTAAACTTGAGGGAACCCACGGCGCCTGCTCCGCAGGGGGACACACTCGGCATTCGCCCAAGGGATATTTCTCTTATTATGCCACTGCGCGCACTGCGCAGGCTACGCAACAACACTGCTTGTGCACTTGTACTGCCGTCTCGGCTCAGCGCTCGCTACGGTCGTCGCCTTGCGACTCCAATTACGTCTTTGAACAAACACATTCAACTTATAAGAACAGGCAACTGTCGCCGAATGAGAAAAATCTATATCTCTCACACACTGCCAAGTTGTATAATTCAAGCGTTTTTTCTCTGCCTAAAAATGCCGATACAAGCATTATAAGCGTGCTTTCGGGCAAGTGGAAGTTGGTTATCAACCCTTTTA
>CAZCKS010000020.1:0-19893 GCA_964499325.1 uncultured Bacteroides sp.
CGGAGGCTCCGAAATCAAACAAGGTTGAAGAGTCAATGTACAAGGCTTTGGACGCAGTTAAATCAATCAAGCACGAAAGCGTACCTCTTTATTTGCGTGATCCCAACTACAAGGGCGATGAAGAAAAGGTGAGTGAATACAAGTATCCGCACGATTACGGCGGATGGGTAAAACAGCAATATTTGCCCGATGAAATCAAGGACGCTGTCTTTTACGAGCCAACGGATATCGGCTTTGAAAAGGTGATACAAGAGCGTCAAGGCAAGAGAAAATAGCAATATGCGTTGAAACGTTTTTGATAAGCATAAAAACTATAAACGCCAATCACTAAAAACTATATTTATATGCAAACAAGAAGTTGCAAGATGGTGTGACTTCTTGTTTTTTTACGTTAAATCGTTCTTTTTGAATATAAATGCGAAATCTTAAACCATATTTTCAAAAAAGTCTACTGTTTAGTGTTGACTTTTGATAATATCACATGATATAATATCAAATGATATAAAATAATCGGAGGAGATTATGCCAAGAAAAGCGACGATAAACAAGCAAGATATTATAAAAGTCGGCACTGATATGATTTGCGAGGGCGAGAACCTCAACGCAAGAGGAATTGCGTCGAGATTGGGTTGTTCCATACAGCCGATATTTTATAATTTTGCCACAATGGACGAGTTGAAAGAGGAGATTTACAAGCAAATTAACAAAACTTTTGACGAATACGTGGCAAAAGAGATGAAAAACAGCCCGCATCCGCCATTTAAGGCAATAGGTATGGCATATATCGGCTTTGCAAGAGATTATCCGCGCTTTTTCAAAATCGCATATATGGACGAAAGGGGCAAAAATATTATCTCTTCTGGCAGTTCTTCGCAAAGAAAATCAATTGAAATATTGACAAAAACGTATAATTGCTCTGTTGAAACAGCAATGAAATTGCAACTTGAAATGTGGGTATTCGTGCACGGTTTTGCAAGTATGATTGCAACAAAATATATCGAATGGGACGAAGAGAGCGTGAGTGAAATGCTCACCGACGTCTTTGAGGGCTTGAAAACAAAACTATTAACCTAAATTCATAACAACTCAATAATAACGCATAACTTGCAAAGCACACTTTGTGTGCTTTGCAAAACATAAAATTTATACAATAAATATCACAATCACACAAAACATTTTAGAGGCAACGTATGCTTGAAATAAATAATTTAACAAAAACTTACGGCAACAATGCTCGTGCGTCGGTGGATAATCTTTCACTAAAAGTCAACAGCGGTGAAATTTTCGGTTTTATCGGGCCAAACGGCGCGGGCAAATCTACGACGATAAAATGTATCACCGGCATAATCGATTTTGAGTACGGCAATGTTCAAATAAGCGGAATAGACTTAAAAAGCAACCCGATAGAGGCAAAAAAACATATCGGTTACGTCAGCGACGACCACGTGTTGTACGAGGGGTTGACGGGTGAGGAATACGTGAATTTTATATGTGACGTCTTTGACGTCCCTGTGGCGCAACGCAAGGAAGAACTTGCGGAATATGCCGAACTTTTTTCTCTTCAAGACGCGTTAAAAAAACAGATATCAACCTATTCGCACGGAATGAAACAAAAGCTTAACATTATCGGCGCGCTCATACACGAGCCTGAAATATGGATATTGGACGAGCCGATGACTGGGCTTGACCCGCGCTCGGCTTATAACCTCAAAAAATTGATGCGCGAACACGCGGACAAGGGAAATCTCGTATTTTTCTCATCGCACGTGCTTGAAGTCGTTGAAAAGGTGTGCGACAGAGTGGGCATAATAGAGGACGGAAAGTTGATAACTTGTTGTGAAATCGACCTGCTAAAAGAAAGAAACAAGGACAAATCTCTTGAAGAACTCTTCCTCAAACTTACTGACGATACGCAGAGCGTATCGATTGATGAAATCTAAACGAAAATGAACAAGACTTTATTGCTTTTCAAAACGTTATATCGCAATTCCCACGTCGGTGCGGAAAAGTCGGACGGCAAAAGAAAATTTACCTCGTCCGCACGTGCGATTTTGTCGATATTACCGCTTATCGTGATAGTCGGCGCGTTTATGAGTTATCTTGCAAGCACGCTTGGCGATATAAAACAACTTGCGACGTTTGTAAACTCGATAGCGTTTGCGGTGCAAGTGCTCTTGTTGTTCCTTTGTGTGTCAAATATTATCACGGTGCTTTATGAGGGCAAAGATACGCCGTTTTTGCAGACGTTGCCCATAAAATCGTCAGGGATATTCCTTGCAAAATTCGCAATAGTGTATATAGATGCGCTGACGATTTCTTCCGTTGCATTTTTGCCGATTGTGTATGCGGTTACGATAACTTTTAATATCGTGCGTGGAGGCATGTTTTACGGCGCATACGTCTTGCTTTTGCTTGACGCATTGCTTTTGCCCGTGCTTCCGCTATTTCTCGTGACGCTCTTTTCTTTGCCCATTGCGTATATTGGTTCCTTTTTTAAAGGAAAGTCCGAGATTAAAAGCGTTTTCACAATCATATTTTACGTGCTGCTTATGTGCGCGTATTTGGTGCTTGTGTATTTTATGAACACGTCAGGTTACGGGCAAACGGGAGATGATGCGATATCTCAAAGCACGCTTTCGTCGCTTGCCGTCCTATCCGACGTGGTATATCCCGACAAAGTGATGATTTTCTTCACGTACGGCATAGATGCGTGGAAGAATTTTGGCATAACTTGCGCAATAATGCTTGCAATGGTTGCGGTGTCAATTTTGCTTGCGATGCTCTTTTATAAGCGCATAAACGTCAAAAAGAGCGAAAATTTCGACAAACAATCGAGTGGCAGGGAAGCCACACTCAAACAAAACAGCGTTGTGATATCCCTTGCGAAAAAGGATTTTAAGACGATATGTCGCAATAGCACGCTTGCTATGACTTGCTTTGCAAATCTCATAATGGCACCGCTTTTTATCGTGCTTATGTATTTCATAACGATTTTCAAAGTCGAGAGCGGTACGGACGGCGAAATGTCGGGTGTTATGAGCGAAATGATGGGGATAGGCTTTGTGATAATGTACTCTATGATTTTCCTTGCTGGGGCAAACATTTTGGGCGCGCAAGCCTATACGAGAGAAGGAAAGGCGTTTTTTGCAACGAAATCTTTGCCGATAAAACCGATTGACAGCATAAAATCAAAACTTTTGCTTGCAACAATCGTTCCTGCTGTTATAATGATACCGATAGCGATTGTGTCTTTGGCACTTTACAAAATAGACGTTGTGTCAACGCTCTTTATCGTCATCGATACAATGCTTATGGTGGTGGGGGTAAACGCATTCAATATCCTCTTCGATATGAAAAAAGGCAATCAGCATTGGGATAACGTCTCCGAACTACGCAATGCGTCAAAAGGCAATTTCTATCAAGTGGTAAGCGCGTTTATGGCGGTGATACCTGCGGTGATATTGTTTGTGCTTGGTATGCTTCTATCTTCTTTTGCCGAGGGAATAGGCATTGTCGCCATGAAAGCGATATATTGGGCGGTTGCGACGCTGTTTGCTATAATTGTGTGCTTAATAGGCGTGCTCTTGCTCAAAAAATACGGTTTAAAATACTACGAACTTATCGGGCAAAATGTCCAGACAAGCAGATATAAAACTTACAAAATCAAACGAGGTTTGACAAAATGATACAAAAACGAAAAATTGCACTTGACGTCGGAGACGTCCGTATAGGCGTTGCCGTCAGCGATATGCTTGGAATAACCGCAAATCCGCGCGAAACTTACGTGCGCAAAAAAGGTGATATCGAGGCGGATATCGCATATTTTTGCGAGTATGCAAAGAAGGAAGACGCAGACGCATTTGTGCTCGGTTTGCCCAAAAATATGGACGGAACAGAGGGGGACAGAGTAGTCGTTACGCGCGAGTTTGGCAATATGCTCAAAGAGGCAAGCGGACTTGAAGTGTACTACCAAGACGAAAGACTTACGACGGTATCCGCCGAGCGCATGCTTATCGATGCGGACGTGCGCAGAGAAAAGCGCAAGAAAGTGATTGACAAAGTTGCTGCAACGATAATATTACAAGCATACCTCGATTCCCACGTGAGATATTGAAAATGTGAAAAAATAAAATAGCAAAATAAAATGCTTGCAAATTGCACAAAATATGTTACTATCAATGTATCAAGATGCTTTTGCATCGCCAAAGGAGAATTAAAATGGCAGACTTTTTTGATGACCAAAACAATATGACCGAAGACGACGATATCATCACTCTTTACAACGAAGAGACGGATAAAGATGAAGACTTTTATCACCTTGCAACTCTTGATGTTGACAACAGATGGTTTATCGTTATGAAGCCGGTTGAGAAACTTGACGATATCGGCGAGGACGAATTGCTCATTTACGAAATCGCAGAAAACGAGGACGGCAATGACGTGTTTATGGCAATCGAGGACGAGGACTTGCTCCAAAGAGTTTTTGACGAGTTCATGGCAGAAGTTGCAAAATACGAAGAAAGCGAAGGTTGCACAGAGGAGAATTGCTCTTGCTGCGATCACAACTGCAAACACTAACTTTTCTTGAAAAAATCGGAGCCGTTTGGCTCCTTTTTTCATATCGAGGAGTAAAAATGCCGATTTTGTGCAAAAATATTCAAAAAATATCTCAAAAGGGCGCAAAAACGTTTGCAAAATAATTTTATATATAATATAATTCGAAACGATCCTGCATCGCGATAGAGTGCATTCTGTTCCATCGGAGGTTTGCGCGGTGAAGTCGTGAGAGGTAAAAACAATTCAAGGAGGACCATAAAATGGCCGTAACATCAATGAAAGCCCTGCTCGAAGCAGGCGTACACTTCGGACACCAAACAAAACGTTGGAACCCGAAGATGAGCAAGTACATCTATGCGACAAGAAATGATATTCACATCATCGACCTTCAAATCTCCGTCGATCACGTCGAAGCCGCATACGATTTCGTAAAGAGCGTTGCAGCAGAAGGCAAATCCGTTCTTTTCGTCGGCACCAAGAAGCAAGCACAAGACGCTATCAAACAAGAGGCAGAACGTTGCGATATGTTCTACATCAACCAAAGATGGCTCGGCGGCACGCTTACCAACTTCAAGACAATCCGTACGAGAATCGACCGTTTGAACAAAATCAATCAAATGGAACTTATCGGTGAGTTTGAACTTCTCCCCAAGAAAGAAGTTGCGCACCTCAAGAAAGAGCGTGACGACCTTGAGAAGAACCTCGGCGGTATCAAGAATATGCGTTCATTGCCCGGTTGCTTGTTCGTAGTTGACCTCAAGAAAGAGGAAAACGCTGTAAGAGAAGCACGTAAACTCAACATTCCTATCGTCGCTGTTGTCGATACCAACTGCGATCCTGATCTCGTCGATTACGTTATCCCCGGAAACGATGACGCTATCCGCGCAATCCAACTCTTCGCATCTTTGATGGCAGACGCTGTTATCGAAGCAAAACAAGGCGAGTCCTTGCATGCAGAACCCGTTGCAGAAGTCAAAGAAGAAGTTGCTCCCGTTGAGGAAGTAAAAGAAGAAGTAGTCGAGAAAGTCCTCACTCCTGAAGAGGCTCTTGAAAAAGCAATCGCAGAAAAAGAAGCACAAGAATAATAATTCGCTTTTACCCGCACGCAACCAATCCTTGCGTGCGGTTTCAAAACAATAAATAGGAGAAAATATATGGCATTCACAAGCAAAGACGTTATGGAACTCCGTCAACGTACCGGTGTCGGTATGATGGACTGCAAAAAGGCTCTCGTGGCAACAGACGGCGATATGGAGGCTGCAATCGATTTCCTTCGTGAAAAAGGTATGGCAACCGCAGCAAAGAAAGAGGCACGTATCGCAGCAGAAGGCATTGTTTACGCAGCAAGCAAAAACGGTAAATCCGCTCTTGTAGAAGTAAACTGCGAGTCTGACTTTGTCGCAGGCGGTCCCGTATTCAAAGAGTACGTGGCACAAGTTGCAGATTACGTTCTTGACAATCCCACCGCAACCGTTGAAGAAGTTGTCGCAGCAATGCAAAGCGTCACCAACGAGTACGTTATGAAGATGGGCGAGAAACTCTCCATCCGTCGTTTCACAGTGTATGAAGCAAACGATTCAGTCGTCGACACTTATATCCACATGGGCGGTAAAATCGGCGTTATGGTCGAGGCTACCAACGGCGCAAGCAACGAGGTCGTTCACGATGTCGCACTCCAAATCGCAGCCGCAAACGCACAATATGTTTCAAGAGACGAAGTTCCCGCATCTGAAGTTGAACACGAGAAAGAAGTTCTCAAAGCACAAGCACTCAACGAGGACAGCAGCAAGCCCGAAGCAATCATCGAAAAGATGCTCATCGGCAGAATCAATAAATTCTACAAAGACGTTTGCCTCAACGAGCAAGTGTTTGTTAAGAACGGCGATTTGACAATCTCTCAATACCTCAAACAAAACGGCGACGTAAAAGTCATTCGTTTCACTCGCTACGCAATGGGCGAAGGTTTGCAAAAGAGAGAAGACGACTTCGTTGGCGAAGTTATGGCTCAAGCAGGTCTTGCAAAATAATTTATGAGAAAAAGGAATGGCGTTCCCATTCCTTTTTTTGAGCAATTTTTGCAATCGCTATTGACAAATAGCATTGTAAGATACAAAATAATATCGTTAGATAACTGAAAATAGGAGTTTTTAATGAGCGAAACACTTGAAAGACAAATCGATGCGAAAGTGAAGTACAAACGCGTTATTATTAAGATTTCCGGCGAGGCACTTGCACAATCCAACGGATCGGGTATAGACGCACAAAAACTTGACTTTGTATGCAGACAAATCGTCTCCGTCAAAGATCTCGGAGTCGACGTCGGCATCGTTATTGGCGGTGGCAACTTCTGGAGAGGTCGTCAAGCAGATGAGAAAATGAATCGTTCCACTGCGGACTATATGGGTATGCTTGCAACGGTTATGAATGCGCTTGCACTCCAAGACAAACTCGAACAACAAGGCGTTCCGGTAAGGGTACAAACTGCGCTTACAATCACAAAAGTTGCAGAACCGTTCATTTTGAGAAAGGCAATTCGCCACTTTGAAAAGGGCAGAATCGTTATCTTTGCTTGCGGTACGGGCAATCCGTATTTTTCAACGGACACAGGTGCGGCACTTCGTGCTTGCGACATCGGAGCAGACGCACTCCTTTGTGCAAAGAACGTCGACGGCGTGTATGACAGCGATCCCAAAACCAATCCTGACGCCAAGAAGTTTGACCAAATCTCCTATATGGACGTCATCGCACGCGGACTTAAAGCAATGGATACGACCGCTATCACAATGTGCATGGACAACGACATTCCCGTCATCGCATTTGCTCTTATGCAAGAGGGAAGTATGCATCGCGCAGTGTGCGGAGAAAACGTCGGCACAATCATAACAAAATAATAAAATCTGCATTCTAACGCACTATTTCGGCAACCGAGTTATATTCGGTTGCCGTTTTATGTGTGGCAAAATTCAAGAATATTAATCTTTATTTTTTTGACAAAAAAAGACATTATTCGACAAAAACTCTAAATTTTCGCGCACCAATTTGTGTTATATTAAAAAAAAGGCGTTTTATCATGAAATTAGCAAAAAATTTTCTTGTAGCAATTTTAGTTTTATCGTTTAGCGTTATTGGTTTTATAGGAATATCCTTTGAGTTGCAAGATGATACTCCGATACATCTGCCGCAAAACATTGAGGCTCCCCATTGTAATGGACATGATACCGTCGAAATTGCAGAGACCGCCTCGGATTCTTCATTGTTTATTAACAATGCTATGACAAATTATTTTTATAATTTACGTAATAATTATGCTTATAATCAAGTTGGTACGTGTTCTTACGTCAGTCTCGAAATGTTAATGGACTATTTTGATAATTACGTTACCGACCTTACTGTTCCTCAACAATATGAGGTCCAATCGTATTTAGACGATGAAGATGATTGCTATTATCGTGAATCGCCAGGCTCATTATCCTATTATGATACAAGTTTTTTAACCGATAATTCCGTTCAAAATTATTATAATAGGTTATCTGTAAATTCGGGGAATAGTTTACATGCAAAAATTATTTTAACAGCCTCTGAAATGGGATATAATCAACCCGAAGAAGGAGAAATAGCCGTTCATATAAGATATTTATATGACATTTTCCAAAAGTTATTGACTGATAGTGATTTGAACGACGGAAAATGGAGTGAAGCAACTGAATACCATGATAATTTTACGGGACTTACACCAAATGGTGATTTGACTTATTCGGAACAAATGAGAAAAGCGGTTATAAGACTGGTAAAAGCGGGTAAGCCAGTTTTGGTCGATTTGAGAAAATATGACGATAGTGAAAACAAATATATAGGGCATGCTGTTGTTGCGTATGATTATGATGCCGAAAGCGACACATTATATTACAATTTCGGTTGGCACGGTTATTCTCATGTGACCGCAGAAAGTCAATCTTATGAGTATGTGTACTCATATTCGTGTATAAGTTACTCTGGGGAACACCAGCATTCTGATAATTATATAATAAACAGCGTTGCAACATGTTCTTGTCAATTGCCGACGCATATTCATTCGTGTCAATACCAAAACATTAATGATTTTGTCCATAGAGAAACGTGCTATTGCGGTCGTAACGTTTTATGTGCGCATAGATTTGTAATCACAACAGTTAAGGGTATGGAAAGGAAGACTTGTTTGGATTGTGGTTTGGTAATTCTTTACGATGGTAGAGATCCGATTGTATCTCCGTTGAACATAGCAAAAATACTTCTTGAAAATTTGTAAGATTTGCTATATAATAATTGTAGATTACTTAGGGGTGATATTATGAGAAAATACAAATCGCTATTTGCCGGATTGTTGGCTACTTTGTTGATTTTGGTTGTGTGCGTCGCATTTGTCGCATGTGATGATAACGATGTTGAGACACATATAGTGACAATTATTCGAGATGGGATAGAAGTAGATACTTTTAAAGTTGCTTCAGAGCAAAGTGTTATTGATGCTCTTAAGGAGCATAATAACTCAAATTCAGTGTCAGCACCTGACGGCAAGTGGAAAAGCGCATACTATCTTGATGCTCAATACAGCGAAATATTAAAAGATAATGTCAAAGCAGACAAAGATATTACGCTTTACGCATATTCGATTGTTTTGCCCAATGCATATCGATTGAAATATGTTGTCGGCGAAAAAGAATATGATATTTACTTAAAAGAGTGTGATTTGATTGTAGAAAGCACATTTTACAATAGAGTATACACTCATACGGTTGTCAATGAGGATCAAATACTGTTTTTCAGCAACCAAGCGCTAACTGAACCTGTTGATTTTGCGCAATGTGCTGTCACTTATACTGATAATGAAGGTATAAGGACTTATGATTCGATGACAATTTACGTAAAATTGCCATAAAATGTTAAATCAAGTTATATCGATGAAAAACCGCATAAAGGCGGTTTTTCTTTTGCATAATAGTGCGATTTTTCTTCTTGCAATACGATATATTATTTGTTATAATATTATCATATTAAATCTCGGAGGTCATTTATGGCATACGGTATTGACGAAGTCGATTTGATTTTTGACGAAATGAATGAGAGAATCGACAAAACAATGCAAAATTACGTTTCAGAGTTGCGTGCAATTCGTGCAGGCAGAGCAAATCCGCACATTCTCGACAAAGTTGTCGCCGATTATTACGGAACGCCTACCCCCATCAACAATATGGCAAATATATCCGTACCCGAGGCACGCTTGCTTGTTATCTCTCCGTGGGATAAGTCGCAACTCAAGAATATAGAAAGAGCAATTCTTGCCGCAAACGTTGGCATTACGCCCAACAACGACGGTCAAGTTATTCGCCTCATTTTCCCCGAACTTACTGAAGAGCGTAGACGTTCAACGGTTAAAGAGGCAAAAAACCTTGTCGAAGAAGCAAAAATCGTTATGCGCAACGCACGCCGTGACGCTATTGACGAACTTAAAAAGATTCAAAAGTCCTCCACAATCACAGAAGATGATTTGAAGAATTTTACGACTGATATCGACAAGAATCTTTCCAAAAACACTGACGAAGTGGACAAACTCTTCAAGGAAAAAGAGCAAGAAATTCTTTCTATCTAATGATACCGAAACATATTGGTTTTATTATGGACGGAAACGGAAGGTGGGCGCAAGCACGCTCGCTTCCTCGCACCGAAGGGTATGCGCACGGCCTTATTGCACTGTATAAAGTGGCAAAGAGATGTAGCGAACTCGGTGTTGAGGCCATTTCCGTTTATGCTTTTTCTACAGAGAACAATGCGCGGCCGACAGGGGAAATCGATGCTATTGCCGATGTGGTAAAGAAATTCAATCTTACCTATGACGGCAATTACAAAATATCCTATATGGGTGATATATCCTCACTGTCGGACGGACTTGCGCGCTCGATTGAAAATGTCGAAGAGCGCACGCGCGACAATGAAGGTATGTGGCTTAATATAGCATTCAATTACGGCGGGCAGCAAGACATTATTCATGCCTCGCAAGTGGCGTACGACCATGGCGAATTTGTCGAAGATACCTTTGAAAAACATCTGTCAAGTGCGCATTTGCCTCGTCTGGATGCAGTTGTGAGAACAGGCGGACAAAAAAGATTGTCCAATTTCATGTTGTACGAAAGTGCGTATGCCGAACTTATATTTATCGATAAGTTGTGGCCTGATATGGACGAGAGCGATGTCGACGCCATTATAAATGAGTTTGAAAGTCGCGAGAGAAAATTTGGTAAATAAGTGAATATCGCTTTGAGGTAAATATGCTTAAAAGAACGCTGACGGCAGTCATACTTTTGTTATTGGTTGCAGGCTTTATGGTGCTGGGCTATTTTGTCAGCCCGATTTTTATCGATATGTTGATTCTTTTCTTCATGTCGGGTGCCGTATACGAGATGTACAAGTGTTTTAAGGGCACAGGCTACAAGATGTTTGTTTCGCCTATCGTGCTTATGCTTGTCGGCGCATATCCCGTATTTTATCTCATGCAATACTTTATCGGCGAGGGACAGACAAACGTCAGCGCAGGCATTCAAGGATTGCTTATGGTTTTCCTTGCAAGTTGCATGCTTACTCTTACTATATTTACTTTCAAACCCGCAAAACGCTCCCAGAAGGAACTTGATGAGGCTATAAAAAACGGCGAAGTGCTTGCCGAGGAAGAAAAAGGGGCTTGCGGCCTCAAAGATTTGCTTGCCAACATCTTTGTGCTTGTATATCCGATGCTTTTCCTTTCGCTTGCTTGGGTGATTAGTTATAAATACAGCGCAATTTTTGCAATATTGTTTGCCGTGCTTGTGCCAATCTTGGGTAGCGATACGTTTGCCTACTGGTTTGGCTCCATGATAGGCGGTAAGAAACTTTGTCCGAAAATCAGCCCTAAAAAGACTGTTGCAGGCGGTATTGGTGGACTTGTCGGCGGTATGGTACTTGCAATTCTGTTTTGGGTTGTGTTTGAACTTTGCGCCGATTCATATCCGACATTTATTACAACTTGCGGATACACGCCGTTTATTGCGCACTCTGTCAGCGGTTGGCAGTGGAAGAGTGCACTTATCTATCTTGCGATTGGCCTTATCTGCGGTGCGATAAGTGAACTTGGCGATTTGGCTGCATCTCGTATAAAACGTGCCATGGGTATCAAGGACTATGGCAAGATTTTCCCCGGTCACGGCGGATTTATGGACAGAATCGATAGCGTCATGTATTGTCTTGTGGTGCTTATCGTCGCATTTTCCTTGATATATCGCTATTGATTTCATATCTATTTAATCAATAGTGTGCAAACTGTTTTTGCGTGGGCTTGCAAAAGACTTGAAATCTCTGCCTATGTGGCGCGCAAGCCTATAAGGATAAAATGAAAACTATTACGATACTCGGCAGTACGGGCTCTGTCGGCAGACAGGTGCTTGCTACCATTTCACAACATCCCGAAGCCTTCAAGGTTGTCGGGCTTTCTGCTTATACAAACGAGGCGCTCTTGCGCGAACAGATTGAAACGTTCAATCCGTCGCACTATTACTTCCCAAGCGGTGCAGTTGAAATTCAAAGTTCGCTTTTTGATTTTCTTGAGGACGAAAAGACGTCAAAATGTTTATCCTCTTTGGAAGAATTGGCAAATGTGCCTGCGGACATTGTAGTGCTTGCCGTTACGGGTATTGCCGGACTTTGGTCAGCGGTTGCAACTCTCAAAAGAGGCGGAACTCTCGCTATAGCGAATAAAGAAACCATCGTTTGTGCTGGACGACATCTCAAAGCGCTCGAAAGGAAGTACGGAGGTAAGATTTTGCCTCTCGATACCGAACATTCTGCCATTTTCTCGTGTTTGAGAGGTGAGGAAAAGAAGAGTGTCAAAAGCCTTGTTCTTACCGCAAGCGGTGGTGCGCTTCGCGATATGCCTATAAGTGCGCTTGCAAAGGTCAAAGCAGAGGATGCACTCAAGCATCCCGTATGGAATATGGGCAAAAAGGTAACAATCGATTCGGCAACGTTGTTCAACAAGGGGCTTGAGGTCATTGAGGCAATGCGCCTTTTCGATGTCAAAGCGAAGGATGTCAAAGTTGTTATGCACAGAGAGAGCATAGTTCATTCTCTTGTCGAATTTGTCGACGGCGGTATGAAAGCGCTTTTGTCAACGCCCGATATGCGCCTTTCCATAGATACCGCACTGTATTATCCCGAGCACGGCAAAGACAGCGTGCAATCTCTTGATTTGGTCAAGGCGGGGATGCTTACGTTTTCCGCTCCCGATTATGACAGGTTCCCTTGCCTTAAAATCGCTATGGACGCCGCGGAGGCAGGCGAGGGTGCATGTATCGCTATTTCCGCCAGTGACGAGGTGCTTGTTGAAGAGTATTTGAAAGGCAAGATAAAATATCTCGACATTGCAAACGTGCTTTCAAAGGTTTTGAACAAGTTCAAGAAGGTCGGCGACGTCGATTTGGAAGATATTATAGGCATAGACGAGCAAGCAAGAAAATACACTTATTCTATGATAGGAGCAAAATAGTGTCGAGCATAATTGCGGTTACGGCAGGTGAAGTGTTTGCGTATATCGGCTATGTTATCGTTGCGCTACTTGCGCTTATGGTAATGATAGTCGTGCACGAGGCAGGACATTATACGGCAGGGAAACTTCTCGGTTTTAAGATTGATGAATTTTCCATTGGTTTCGGTCCTGCGATTTTCAAGCGCAAAAACAAAAAAACGGGCGAGGTGTTCTCACTGCGCCCATTTCCTGTCGGTGGATTTTGCGCATTTCACGGCGAAGATGCCGACGGCGCACTGCTTGACAAAAACGGCAATCAAATTTTGGATGCTGACGGCAATGTTGTAAAGGATCCCACCGCATTCAACAATCAAAAAGCGTGGAAGAGGCTTATCGTACTTTTTTCAGGCGCTTTTATGAATTTTTTGAGCGCAATCGTCATTATTACGATATATTTCACGGCTTATGGACAACTTTTGCCAAATGTTGTCAGCGTGAAGTCTACAAGCGATTATCAAAATATCTTTGAAGAAAACGATGTTATACTCAATATCAACGGAAAACAAGTTAATATTCTTCTTCAAGAAGACTTGGATAACGCGTTTTCCGACCTGGGAGACAGCGCAACGTTCAAGGTTTTGCGTGACGGAAAAGTCGTTAAGTTTACGGCAAATAAGTTTTCATATTCGCCTTTTAGCGACGGCGATTTTATAGTCAGCGTAAACGGAGAGGAACTTGAGAGTGCAATATCGTACACTCAACTCGGCGACTACTACGATACAGATGAGCAACTTACGCTTGTCGTAGAAAGATATGGCGAGGACGGAAAGGTTTATCAAAGAACAACTATGCTTGTTAAGCGTGGCGATGAGGGCTTTTGCAGTTATGGTTTTGGCATAACTCGTTCTCTTTCTCGCGCAAAACTTCCATTTTTCCTTGCGTTTGGCAGGTCTTGGGGCTTTAGTTTCTTCATCGTTTTCAAAATTTTGGCGTCGCTGGGAGCATTAATAACAGGTAAAGCAGGGCTCGAAACTGCAGGCGGAACGATTACTACAATCGGAATGATGGCAAAGGTAACCGCTCTCGGATTTGACAGTTTTCTTTACGTTGTAGCAATCATATCTGCAAATCTTGCTGTAATGAACCTGCTACCATTCCCGGCACTTGACGGAAGCAGAATGTTGTTTACGCTGATAGAAATGATATTCAGAAAGCCCGTACCGCGCAAAGTCGAGGCGGTGATACACACGGTAGGACTTGTGTTATTGCTTGTGTTTGCGGTGTTCCTTGACATATTCCATTTAGTAAAAGGATAACACGTTTTAGGAATTCTAAACTGATAAAATGTGTATACAAGAAGATAAAATTATGATTGAAAGAAGAAAAACCAGACAAGTTTGGGTAGGCGACATCGCAATAGGCGGCGACTCTCCCATTAGCGTGCAATCAATGCTCAACACCAAAACTGTTGACATCGTAGGCTCTCTTACACAAATAAATGCCTTGAAGAGCGTTGGTTGTGATTTGATACGTCTTGCTGTACCCGATGAGGCGTCCGCCTATGCATTTGGCGAAATTTCAAAACGTTGCGGTTTACCGCTCATTGCTGATATACATTACAATTATAAACTTGCGCATCTTGCTCTTGACAACGGCGCAAAGAAAATCCGTATGAATCCCGGCAACATGTGTGATTTTAGCGAGATCAAACCGCTTGCCGAGCGTCTTATCGATATGCGCGTTCCCGTGCGTGTAGGTGTAAATGGCGGTTCATTAAATCCTAAATTTAAGGGAATGGATGAGGCTCGTGCGCTTTGTGAAAGCGCGCTCGAATGCGCCAATGTCTTTGAAAGTCAAGGGATGAGAGATATTGTAATCGCAATCAAGGCGAGCAATACGCTTGTAAACGTTGAGGCAAACAGAATGCTTGCAAAGTCTTGCGATTATCCTTTGCATATAGGCGTGACGGAGGCTGGCACTTTTCGTAGCGGGCTTATAAAATCCGCTATTGGCATCGGCGCACTCTTGCAAGAAGGCATCGGCGATACAATAAGAGTTTCACTTTCAACCGACGTGTGCGAAGAGGTGCTTGCGGGTAAAAAGATTTTGCAAACGCTTGGCATTCGTAAAAATGCTGTTGATGTTGTCGCATGTCCGACATGCGCAAGAACGGAAATTGACGTCGAAGGCCTGGCAAACAAAGTTGAAATGATGTGTGCCAATATCGAAAAGCCTCTTACTATTTCCATTTTAGGCTGTCCGCTTAACGGAATAGGTGAGGGAGAAAACAGCGATCTGGGCATTGCAGGCGGAAAAGAAAAGAGTGTAATACTTAAAGACGGCAACATCTTTAAAACGGTGAAGAGTGCGGACCTGATGGTTGAATTCGACAAATTATTGCAAGAAGTATTATCGAAAAAGTGAAAAATCGAAATACTTATCGGTCAAAATTGACGGTTTTGACAAGAGAGGTGTTAATGAATACAAGGTTTTTTGAAGAGTTTACAATAAAGAGCAAGGGCGAATTTCCTATGCTCAAACTTAATTCTGCCACGTACTATAAACAGCAGCGTGAACTTGTGATTAAGTTTATTATTTCCGCATTCGAGGTGCGTTCTTTTGACGAGAATAGCAAACAAAAGGTGCAATCTATTGTTGAAGAAATGTTTTCGGGTGTAAAGGTCAGTGTGCAATACATTCGCACCTATGCCGATAATAATGTTGTCAAAAACAAGATTTTAGAGTTCTTCAACCGTTCCAACCAAATGATTTTTAGAAGAATAAACGACGATACTTTAAAAATTGAGGTGGGCGACAACGACATCGATGTGAAATTTGTTTTTGATACGGCAACGTACAAGATGTTGAATGCAGGCGATTTGCTCACGCGCCTTTATGATTATCTCGATTGCAATTTTAATCAGCATATCGATATTGTAAGCGAAGAAAACAATTTTGAAATAGATACTCAAGCCGAAGATATACACATCGACACCACAATCAAAACGGACGCCTTTATGAGACTTGTCGAGGTGCGCACGGGCGCAAAAGTGTATACAAAGGGCAAAATTGGCGGAATATCGCAGATGCCCAACTACATAATTGACGTAAAAGGCGCATGTGAAAACATCGTTTTGTGCGGTAAAATCTTTGGAATCGAGAAAAAAACATACAAAAATAAGCGCTATAATCCCGACGATGCCAAAAGCGGCCCCGAGGTGTTACCTTTTGTCAAATTTATGCTTGACGATACCACTGCAAAGATAGAATGCGTGTGTTTTGCCGGCAATGACGAAAATGCCGATAATATTGTTGCGCTTAAAGATCAATCACAAGTCGTTTGCATGGGCAAGGTGAGTTGGTCACAGTTTTCAAACGCTTGGACTTTTACATCAAACGCAATATTTGAGGCGGATATAAACTTTGACAGTATACATCTTAAATCTCAAAAACCAGTACCTGAAAAGTATGTCACGATTAAGCCCGAAAAATATGTTGACACAACGCAAAAGAGCCTATTAGATGACGGAAAATCACAAGAAATTAATCCGTATTTCAAAGGCAAAACTTTTGTTGTGTTTGACCTTGAAACAACTGATCTGAAGACGGATATTGCCGAGATTATCGAACTTGCCGCGCTTAAAATCGTAGACGGCGTAGAGACGGAAACTTTCCAAACGCTCATCAAACCCGTTGCAACGATTTCAAAGGAAATTTCCGATATTACGCATATCACAAACAGCATGGTGCTTGACGCTCCCTCGGTTGAGAGTGTTATGCCTGATTTTTTCAAATTCGCACACGGCGCAACTCTTTGCGGACACAATATCGCAGGTTACGATTTCCCGATAATTTCGAGAATTTCAGAAAAAATGGGTTACAACTTTGACAACGAACTTGTTGATACACTCTTGCTTGCAAGAAAGTATTTGACAGAATTGCCCAACTGCAAACTTGAGACAATATCAAAGGCATACGGCATATCTCATGAAAATGCACACAGGGCAATGAGCGATGTCTTTGCTACTGCAGGTGCGTTGAAGATAATTGCTCAAAGAATGTAAGTCGTTTGGATTTGCGCAAAATGATCGCAAACGTTTTGGCGTTTTCAGCGATAAATGTTTAAATAACGGCTTTAAATGCAAAGAAAAATAAAAATATTCGCAATCCGCTTGCAATATATTTTTATATATGCTATTTTATAGATACTATAGTAAATCTTTACTAGAGTGAGCGTCGGCTCACTCTTTGTTTTAGATGGGCTATATCTGTATGAGGTGGCTATGTCTGACGTAAAAAGATTGGTTAGCGAAAGCGTTGAAGAGAAAGTGCGCTCTTTTGCAAGCGAAGCAGTCAAGGCATTTGACGGGGTGGAACTTGTTGATGTCTCTTTCTACAAACAATACGGCAAACTCAATATCGAGGCGTTTTTGTGGAAGAAGGAAGGAATATCCCTTAATGATTGCGAAAGCGTTCATAACGTTTTGTCGGATATGCTTGATAGCATCGAGGGTGATTTTGCGGACGATTACATCCTCAACGTGTCATCGTCTGGGCTTGACAGAAAGATTGTTACCGACGACGATTTTCGCAGAGCAATCGATACGGAGGTAGAGTGCGTCGATAGCCAAAAGAACAAGACGCACCACGGCACGCTTATCTCATACGACAGCGAGCATATTGTGTTGAAAACAGACGGCAAAAAGCCGAAAGAAATAGTTTTACAAAGAAATTTATTGACCAAAGTACAACCGTACATAAGGTTTTAGGAGGAATCTAAAAATGATGAACAGAGAGTTCTTTCAAGCATTGGACGATCTTGAGAGAGAGCAACGCATCTCAAAAGAGTCTATGATTGAATCAATCGAAGCAGGTCTTGTGTCCGCGTACAAGAAAGAATACGGCTTTGCAAGCCAAATTTCAGTACGTCTTAACGAAGAGAAGATGACTTACAAGGTCTATGCGCACAAACTTGTCGTTGAAGAGGTTGAGGACGAAGAAAGAGAAATCTCCCTTGAGGACGCACAAGACATCGACAGCAAATACAAAGTCGGCGACGTCGTAATCGAAGATATTACGCCAAAGGACTTTTCTCGTATTGCTGCACAAACTGCCAAGCAAGTTATTTTGCAACGCATCAACGACATGAAAAAGGCTATGGTTCTCAATGAAATGAGCGAGCGCACAGGTGAAATTTTGAGCGCAATCGTTAGAAGAAAAGAGGCTGGCACCGTATATGTCGAGATCACCGGCACTCAAATGGAAGGTGTGATGATGCAAGCAGATCAAGTCCCGACAGAAACTTACAACGTAAACGATGTCATCAAAGTGTTTGTCAAGAAGATTCGCGACACGTCACGCGGTGCGCAAGTTGTTGTTTCGAGAAGTTCTGCAGGTTTTGTGCGCAGATTGTTTGAACTCGAAGTACCTGAAATCAAAGCAGGTCTTGTAAAGATTAACAGCATTGTCCGCGAGGCAGGTTTCAGAACTAAACTTTCAGTCAGCAGTGAAGATCCCAACGTTGACGCAGTCGGAAGTTGTATAGGCAATAAAGGTGTGCGCGTTAACGCTGTCGTTGCGGAACTCGGCGGAGAAAAGATTGACGTTATTGAATATTGCGACGATCCTATCGAATATATCGCACGTGCATTGAGCCCGGCACAAGTGCTTATGGTCTCAATCAACGAAGAAGAAAAGAATGCAAAGGTCATCGTTCCCGACGAGAAACTTTCTCTCGCTATCGGCAGAAGCGGTCAAAACGCTCGTCTTGCGGCAAAACTTACCGGCTGGAAGATAGACGTCAAGCCTTATTCTACCGTCAACGTTGATGCACAAGGTGAATAAAATGTCCAACCCGAAAGACACCCGCAAATGCATCGCATGCAGAGAGCATTGCGATAAAAACGATATGCTTCGTTTTGTTAAGACAAAAGACGGAGACGTTTTTCTCGACCGCTCGAAAAAAGCGGACGGCAGGGGCGTGTGGCTACATGATAATGCGCAGTGTAGAGCAAAATGCTTGAAGAAAAGATTGCTCAACGTCGCATTTAAGACAAGCGTAGGCGACGAAGTTTACGGAGAGATAAATGATTGACAAAATCAAAGCATATTTAGGACTTGCCCAGAGGGCAAACGCCGTGCTTTACGGCGAGGATATTATTTGCGAGAGATTACATCTCGTAAAGGTTGTTCTCGTTTCGTCGTCATCGGGGGATAAATATAAAGAAAGGATTGCAAAACGCACTTCAGATTGTCCGTTGTTTTACGTCGACAATCTATGCGAGGCTCTTCATCGAGACGGTGTGAAAGCCGTTGGGGTGACCAACGAGACGCTCGCAAATGCAATTATCGGATTATTGAGGTGAATATGCCCGAAACAAAAAAAGAAACAAACATCGATTCCGTCAAAAAACTTGGCGAATTAAAAGCGACAAAACTTGTCGAACTTATGGCTGACATCTCTCGTGAAAAATCGAGAGCAAATGCCCTTATGGCGTCAATCAAAGCAAAGCGTGACGCACTTGTGGCAAAAGCCCAAGAGGACGAGATAAAGCAAAAGGCGCAAGAAGAAGTCAAAGTTGAGCCTATTGTAAAAGAAGTTGTCGAAAAAGCCGTAGAAAAAGAGCCTAAAAAGACGGAAGTAAAAGCGCAAGAGAGCGAGAAAAAGGCGGAAGAAAAGCCTGTTGTCGCTTCCAAGAAAGAGAACAAAAAGGCTCCTCAACAAAAAGTCGAAGAGAAAACAGAGAAGAAGGACGCTCCCAAGAAAGAGGAGAAGTCCCATATTGTCGTAACTCAAAAGACGCCTTTTG
>CAZCKS010000021.1:0-19207 GCA_964499325.1 uncultured Bacteroides sp.
AGTGCGATTTGTCCGCCGAAGCCGTCGCTTTCAAGCACCAAAACGCTTTTGCCCGCTCTTAAACAGTTGAGTGCAGAAGTCATTCCTGCGGGACCTGCGCCGACTATGATTATGTCAAATTCTTGCATTTTCTACCTCTTTAAGATATAAAAAGCGGTATGGCGTTTTGCCATACCGCCGATGTTTATTGGCTTATTTTACGGATTCGATATACCCTTTAATTTTGCTTGCGTTGTCGTATGCGTCATATCCACCGTTGCCGTTGGGCACGAGAAGCGTTGGGGCTTTTTTAATGCCGTATGCAACCGTCGTGTCCTTGTTGTCCTCTGCATCTACCACGGTGTATGCTATGCCTGCCTTATCGAGCATTGCTTTTGCCATCTTGCAGTTGGGGCAAGTTTTAGTAGTGAAGATGATAAGACCGTTATCTGCGCCTTTTTCGTTTACGCTTTCGGTGCAGGTATCACACGTTGTCGGGGCGACTGCCGAGCATTGCTCTTGTGTATCGTCCGGAGCAAACTCTTCAACGTGTTTTCCGTGATATTGCGATGTGGCGATATCGTATACTTTGCGCTCCTTAAATTCTGCGCGCTTGCCGTCGTTCCAGTTTTGAACGGGGCGATAGTAGCCTGTGATACGGCTGTATACTTCCGCTTTCTTTCCGCAAATCGGGCAAGTGTATTGTTCACCAGCAAGATAGCCGTGATCTTGGCATACGGAGTATGTCGGAGAGAGTGTATAATAGGGCAGTTTATAGTTTTCTGCAATCTTTCTTACAAGATTTGCAGCCGATTGCCAACTGTCGAGTTTTTGTCCGAGGAAGGCGTGGAACACCGTGCCAGAGGTGTAAAGCGTTTGCAGTTCGTCTTGTATGTCGAGTGCGGAGAAAATATCGCTTGTATAGCCCACGGGAAGGTGCGAACTATTGGTGTAGTAGGGTACATTATCCGCATTGCTTGCGCAGATGATGTCGGGGTATCTTTCTCTATCGTGCTTTGCAAGGCGGAAAGAGGTGGACTCTGCAGGTGTTGCTTCGAGGTTGTACAAATCGCCGTATTCCTCTTGGTAATCGCTGAGTTTTTCACGCATGAAGTTGAGAGTCTTTTTGGTGAACTCTTGCGCCTCTTTGTGCGTCATATCCTTGCCAACCCACTTTGCGTTGAGGCAAGCCTCGTTCATACCGACCAAGCCGATTGTGGAGAAGTGGTTGCCGAATGTGCCGAGGTATCTCTTGGTGTAGGGATACAATCCCTCGTCAAGAAGTTTGGTGATGACGTTTCTCTTAATCTTGAGCGAGCGTGCGGACACGTTCATAAGACGTTCGAGTTCTTTGAAGTATTCCTCTTCTGTTTGAGAAATATAAGCAATTCTCGGCATATTGATTGTGACGACGCCGATAGAGCCTGTCGATTCACCGCTACCGAAGAATCCGCCCGACTTTTTACGCAACTCACGCAAGTCGAGGCGCAAACGACAGCACATACTGCGCACGTCGCTCGGTTCCATATCGCTGTTGATATAGTTGGAGAAGTAGGGGGTGCCGTATTTTGCCGTCATCGTGAAGAGCAAGCGGTTGTTTTCTGTGTTGGACCAGTCGAAGTCGCGAGTGATGGAATATGTCGGGATAGGATATTGGAAACCTCTGCCGTTGGCGTCGCCCTCAATCATAATCTCGATGAACGCCTTGTTGACCATCGCCATTTCTTTTTCGCAATCCTTATATTTGAAGTCCATTTCCTTACCGCCGACGATTGCAGGAAGTTCTGCAAGGTCGTTTGGAACAACCCAGTCGAGGGTTATGTTGGTGAAAGGCGCTTGCGTACCCCAACGAGAGGGTGTATTCACGCCGTAAATGAAGGATTGAATGCATTGCTTGACTTCTTTATAGGAAAGGTTGTCCACCTTGACAAACGGCGCAAGATAGGTGTCAAAGGACGAGAATGCTTGTGCGCCTGCCCACTCGTTTTGCATAATGCCAAGGAAGTTGACCATTTGGTTGCAAAGGGTAGAGAGATGTCCTGCAGGGGAGGATGTGATTTTGCCGGGGATACCGCCCAAGCCCTCTTTGATGAGTTGTTTGAGAGACCAACCGGCGCAATAGCCCGTGAGCATGGACAAATCGTGGATGTGGATTTGTGCCTCGCGGTGTGCTTTTGCTATCTCCTCATCATAAATTTCGCTGAGCCAATAGTTTGCCGTAACAGCGCCAGAGTTGGACAAAATGAGACCGCCCACAGAATAGGTGACCGTGGAGTTCTCTTTTACGCGCCAGTCGTTTATCTTGAGATAATTGTTGACGGTGTTTTTGTAATCGAGCATCGTGGAGTTCATCTCACGAAGTTTCTCGTGTTGTTTTCTATAAAGAATGTATGCCTTGGCAACTTCGACATAACCCGATTGAATGAGGACAACCTCAACGGAGTCTTGTATATCCTCAACGGACACAATGTCGTTTTTTACCTTGTCGTTGAAAGACGCCGTAACGCGCAAAGCAAGCATGTCGAGGATGTCGTCCGTCGATGTTTTGCCGACTGCGCTAAACGCTTTTTCGATTGCGACCTTTATTTTGTTTAGATTGAACGGAACAACGCTCCCGTCTCTTTTTTTGATGTTCAACATAATATTGAACCCCCTATTGAAAATGTGCCCTTTTATTATAGCAAGCGCGCGCTATATGTCAAGGGCAAAACGCAAAATAAAGTGTGAAACATTTTTGCGAAACACTACATATTGTGTTTTTGTCATTTTTTGTCAAAAGATGCGAGAGTGACGATTCGTGTATTGAAAATGCGGTTTTTTGAGTATGTAAAGGGGGATAAAAATAGCAATCGGCAATCTAATGCGTTTGAATTTTCTCTTGGTTTTTTCTTCTGCACCACAACATATTGTGTTTGAAAAATTTTTTCACAATCGTGCAAATTTTAATCTTTTTCCTTCAAGAGTTGTTGCGTCGGTAGGCAAAGTTAAAACGAACTTCTGCCAAGCAGATAGTCTACACTCACTCCGAAGAAATCCGCATATTTGCATAGCATATAAATGTCGGGCAATCTGTCTCCGGTTTCGTGTTTTGCAATGGTTGAACAATCGACTTGCAAAATTTGTGCCAATGCGACTTGTGTAAGTCCGCGTTCTTTTCGTAATTCGGTTAAATGCGTGCGTAATGCGGTTTGGTAGTTGTTTTCCATTTCCTTTTTCATACTTGACATTATGGCGCAACGCCAGTATAATTTGTATTATAATGGCAATATGCCAGTTGAAGTTTGACGTTTGTTAGGGGGAAGCGTAACAAGTCTTGATCTTTCGGGCATTACTAAAATTGGATTTGGTGTGTTCAGTGGCTTTTCCTCTCTTACACAAATTACCGGAACGGATAATCTTGTAAAAGTCGGTCAGAATGCGTTTGCCAACACGTTTGTAACGAAAGAAACAACACCGTGTAAACTCCAATATTTGGATAACGTGCTTATTAATATGACGGGCGATTATGGCGCGACTGCCGTCAACTTTTATATAAAAGAGGGGACTGTTGCAATAGCCGATAGTGCATTTAGTGGCAGCATGTCAGTGTTGTCGATAACAATACCCAAAAGCGTAAAGTACATCGGATCTTATGCGTTTTCGAGAATTAGCGCATACAACAATTCGGGCGATGAAAAATATACCACGATAAACTATAAGGGGACGTCTGAAGAATGGCTTGCCATCGAAAAGGGATATGGTTTCGATTATCAAATTACATGGTATTGTGTTGTTTGTTCGGATAAAACACTTTATTACAATAGAATAGCATAATTGTTATACAACACGAGTAAACAGCGCGAAATTTTAATTATATGAGGTGCATATGAAAAAGATATTTCTCAGTTGTCCCGTGCCTGCAAACGACAAGCAGAAAGATTGTATTATGAGACTTCGGTTGTTTCTTGAACAAAACGGGTTGAGGGCAATAACGCTTGGCTTTAACGAGTATACAAACGATGTTCCGCTTGTTGGGATTTGCAGAGCAATGAATGAATGCGTCGGATTGATGGTCGTTGCGTTTAAGAGATATGAAATCGTAGACGGCAAAAAGTTGACAAAAACCGATGATGAAGATATAAGCGGAAATTGTTTCACAAGTCCGTTTTGTCAAATAGAGCCGGCAATCGCTTTTACAAAACAATTGCCGATTATGGTGTTGTGTGAAAAGGGCGTGCGCCAAGAGGGAATGCTCGAAACAAACAACACGGCAATATCGTCTCCCACATTTGACATTTGCGATGAAAACTATTTTACTTCGGCAGAGTTTATGTGTCGATTTAAGGAATGGAAAAGTCGCTTAAAATAAAGAGGTGTGTCAAGTCGCAATAATTAGACTGTTTGATAGAGATAAGCAATAATCATTTAACATAAAAACGGACGGTGCGGTGGCATCGTCCGTTTTGTGTGTTTTGTTGTGATTATTCAGCGTCTTGTTGTGCGTCGCTGGCTTGGCAAGCATCGTCGTGCGCGCCACAGCAATCACAAGTGTTATTTTCGCTGTTTTCGC
This sequence comes from uncultured Bacteroides sp., assembly GCA_964499325.1. GTDB lineage: Bacteria > Bacillota > Clostridia > Christensenellales > CAG-917 > CAG-475. Next base: position 4,529 of record CAZCKS010000021.1, read on the forward strand.
AGGTGTATTCTTCGTGTGAGTAAGTGTAAAAATATTTTTTTTGGTCGGCAAAAATTTTAATGTTTATATATGTGCCGTCTTGTGCAAAAACTTACAAATTGTTTTATTAAATTATAATGCGAGAAAAAAGCAAAAGCCACCGAGTGTCCGATGGCTTTTTGCTGTGTTGTTTAAGTTATTTTTCGGGGAAGATTACAAGTTCCACATCGCCGAGCGGGAAAGTGCAGCAGGGATGGATATAACCGTAATCAAAGTCCGCAAGACGTCTGCCGTCTACGCTCTTTGGCACGTATACGTTGCCGGATACAAGTTTGGAATGACACCAACCGCATTCGCCGGAGCGACATTTTGCGGGAGCATAGATACCGTTCTTTTCAAGAGATACGAGAAGGGTGTCGTTGATCGAGCCTGTTACTTCATATTTCTTATCGCGTGCCTTGACGGTAATCTTGCAAGTTTCGCTTTGCGGTTTGACATAGTCTGCGTTTCTTTCAGGATGATGATATTCGCCGAAGAGTTCGTGACGCACGAATTTTTTTCTCAAGCCGAGCAATTCGATTTGTTTGTCTGCAAAATCGTACATTCCTTGCGGTCCGCACATAAAGATGGAATAATCATCGCCTTTGGGTGCATATTTGGCAATGAGTTCTGCCGTGAGGAAGCCTTTTTCGCAATCTGCGTCGTCCTCGTCGCTCAACACGTATACCACTTTAACTTTGTCGCAAGATTGTGCAATCTTATCGAATTCGTCACGGAAAAGAATGTCTGCCTTTGTGCGAGAGCCGTAGAGAAGGACAAGGTTTGCGTCCTCGTCGCCGTCGGCAATGGCGTTTGCAAGGGAAAGGAAGGGGGTGATACCGCTTCCGCCTGCAAGACCGACGATTGTTTTTGCGTCTCTCAACGGTTCGTATTTAAAGGAGCCTGACGGAGCGGAAAGTTCTACTTCGTCGCCCACCTTCCAGTTGTCAAGAACATAGTTTGTAGCAAGACCGCCACCAACGCGCTTGATTGTGAGTTGATACTCGCCTGCAAGAGATTGTTTGGGGCTTGAACTGATAGAATAAGGTCTTGTTATTGTGGCGTTGCCCACTTGCAAAGATACGCTGAGGTATTGACCGGCGCTGAAATATGCAAGTGCTTTGGTACCCTTTTCGGTGTTGGGAACAAAGGTAAAGCGTTTAACGTCGTTTGAGAACTCTTCGATTCTTGCGATTTTGACGTTTTGCACGGAGGGGTGCAATGCTTTAGCCAATGCGTTTGCGGTGTATGTATCTTGATGAGGCACCATAGTTTCCGGTGCGCTTTCTATAACTTTTTCTCTGTTGGGAACAAGTTTGAGGAAGTTTGCGGGGTTCAAGGATGAAACGCTGGGTGTTTTTTGTTTTTTCATTTTCTTTTTCCTCCGTTAAGTTTTGCTATAACCGCATCGGCGGCGATTTGTCCCGTCATATATGCGCAACTATATCCGTCTCCGCGCATGCCGTGTCCACCACAGTATGTGAGGTGTTTTACCGTATAGTCGGATTCGTTGGATTGTATACGAGCAAGGATGCTGTCCCACTTGTTTGTTTCGTATCCGTAAACTTCGCCGGCAGGTGTGCCCAAGTATCTTGCAAAGGTAACGGGGGTTGCAACCTCGATTTCTTCGATGTGCGACATTACGTCAATGCCCATCGTTTGCTCATAGTTTTCGATATAACGTTTTGCAATGGCGTTTTTCCATTTCTTGTATTCTTCGGGTTTAAGGTCTTTGGGGAAGTCCTCGTCTCTCATAAACGCCGTGAAGAAGAGCATGCTTGTGCCTTCGGGGGATGCGTCGGGGATGACTTCGTTGAGGCAGTTTACCACATAGTAAGAGCACTCTGTGCGACCTTCATAGCACTTGCGCGAATTTGCATAGTCGGTAATGAAGGTTGTGTAGTCGGTTATGCCCAAATCTTCTTTAGAGCAATCGAGACCGATATAAATCGTAACGAAGGACATGCCGAAACGTCTGCTGTTGGCAAGTTTGAGTTCCTTCTTGGGGATATTTTTAAGTTCGGACATAGAATATACGCTGTGCGGAATGATGTTGGAGATGATTTCCTTTGCATAGATTTCTTGTCCGCTTTTGAGTTGTACGCCTGCGCAAGAACCGTCCTCGTTGTAGAGGAATTTCACAACTTCGGAGTTATACCATACGTCTCCGCCGTTGTCGGTGATTGCTTTTTCAAACGCAAGGCTCATTTCGTGAGAGCGCTTATAGGGCATAATCGCACCGTCACGGATGTAAGATGAGAGCATCGTCATGTAGTGGAAGGCGTTGAGTTCGTCTGAAGGAACACCAAGATAGCCCCAGTACATGTTGATGATGTCGCGTGCTTTTTCGGGCATGCCGAGTGCCATTTCCACCTCGTCGAGGGTGTGCGCTGCGTCACGCAAGAAGTTGGCGTGTTTCAATATCATAACGAGCGGATTGGGCTTGTTATTTTTTGCAAATATGTATTCAAGCGTTTTGTCATCGCTCTTTTCAAGGTCCAAGAATGCTTTAACTGACTCTCTGCAACCGGGAACTGCTTTCTCGAGGTCGTCGCAGAAATTCTCTTCGCCGGCACGCATAACGACGTCAAATCCGTTCTCTGCCTTGCAGATTGCTCTGAAAGTCTTGTTGTCGGAACGGAAATCAATGTTGGTGCCTACTCTTTGGAAGATCTTGAGAGTGTCTCTGGGGTTTTCTTCATTACCCATTGCGCACAATTCGTGCAAAGACGGCTCAAATTCAAAACGTCCGCGTCTAAACGAGGATGCGCTACCACCGGGAATATTGTGTTTTTCAAGCAACAATGTTTTAAATCCCGCCTTTGCGGTGATCGCCGCTGCAGCCAAACCGCCGTTACCGGCGCCGACAACAACAACGTCATATTGTTTTTTGTCCATAATTATTCTCCTTTTGAAAACGTTTGTCGTATTCTTATATATAATACACCATATTTATATAAAAAGACAAGAACAAATACAAAAACAAATAATACAAAAATACAAAAACAAATAATACAAACCACACAATTTGTTCGATTTGATGGTTAAAATAAACTTTGGCACGCAGTGCATGTTTTATTTTTTATCCACTGACACTTACGTGCAAGCACGACGTGTCGCTGTATAAAAAATGAGTGCATACCTATTGTATGCACTCAGAGAGGTTTGTGTGTTTTGTTGATATATTTTGATACAAATCACGTCTATCCGCAAAAAAATACCGCATACAGCAATCCTTCTATCATACGCTGTATTTATAAACGTCATCCCAGTTGCGGCGAACAACAATTTCTGCTGTTAAATTTGTGTTGTCGAAAACAATCGACCATTGCGTGTTGCTTGTGATGTCCGTTTCGCTTGGTAGTTGTGCGGCGACCTTTAGGGCATCCCAAGCCGTGTCATAAGTGTAATTCCCATCTTTTTCACGTAACACTTCTTTAATGGCTTCATATCTTTCTTTCCCGTGACCGTATATACCGTTTCTTTGGTTTGGCAATACTTTATCTGCATAGAGTGTATAGAAATTTGTCACAACGTCAACAGAGGTTGCCACCAATTTGCGAGTTTCACTCTCGCAATCCCATTCAACGACTTTGCCGTTGCCAGACGCGTCATTGATATAGAAGTGGTAGTCTTTTCCAGAAGAAGCAAACATGTCATACGATTTCAGAAGAGCAATAGCCTCTTCTGTTGTGGCGGCTCTGTCGAGCACTAAGCGTATGGCAAGGGTAGTAAATATAGTGTCTTTTTCGGTTTGTTGGAAAACAGGTTCGCTGTCGACGACAAGTACTGCTATAGAAACGCCTTTTTCATTTATACCGTCAAGACAAATGAAGGGCGCAGTCAAAGTAGCAAGTTTTTTTGAAATACCAGACAATGGTTTATCTGCTTTTACATTGTTTAAAGCCGTAAACGCAATAGATTTATAGCCGTTTTTAGGCGAACAACGCACAAGCATTACGGATGTGTTCTTTTTGAAGTCATAATTACGCCCCATTAAGTTGTTGCCGTCGGTAGTTGTCATGCTAAAAGCAGAGCAAGAAAACGACGGCGCTTCCATTTTAACAGGCAGTAAAGGTAACGCTTCTTTTAGAATTGCGTCAAACATGTCTTGATTGCTTTCAATGCCATAATCAATAATGTCTTCGATGGAATAATCATAGTTGATTTCCATTGTGTAAAGATCGTATTCGTCTTCATAAGAGGTAATCTTTTGAATTGAATTGATCGTGCTAAAACGCGATGCGTAGATGCATATAAAAGCAAGCATCAAAACAAAAACAAGCCCTATAACTCCCAATATTGACCACAGTATTACCTTTTTTGTCTTTGACATATTATCCCCCGATAAATATATTTTTATTATACGTATTGTATTATAGACAATATGCGAGTGTCAATCCAAATGTACAAAAAATATAGACGAAACAGAAAATTTCCGAGTTGCGCTCAACAATAAAACTTGATAAGAATTTAGTCTATAATTGTTTTTATATCAAAATTTACTAAAAAGAAAAATAGTCTTGACATTGTATCAAGACTATCTTACTGGTCGGAGTAACGGGACTTGAACCCATGGCCTCTTGACCCCCAGTCAAGCGCGCTACCAAACTGCGCCATACCCCGAAATATTCATCGCCGTTTCTAACAGCATAGGTATTGTAGCGCAAAAGTTTGATTTTGACAAGTCACTTGCGCAATTTTGCAAAAATATCTTAAAAAAGATGTGTTGCCGTATATAAAATCGGCAATATTTGCTCTTATGCTGAATTAGAATTGCGGTTTTTCACAAAAAAAGGACGGGCGTTATTGCCCGTCCTTGCATATTACGCTGTTTTATTCAGCATCGGTTGCGTCGTTGTTGTCGCAGGCACACTCTTGTGCGTTGCAGTCGCACTCGGTGTTTTCGCTACAGACACATTCTTCACAAGCACATTCTTCACAATCGCAAGTTGCTTCTGCTTTTTTCTTTTTGCCTTCGCCCCAGTTGCGCATAACAAGGAACTTGTTGCCGATGAAACTGATGATAAGAGCACTGATACCGCCAACGGCTTGTCCGGTGAGGTTGTATACTTGATACAAGAATGAGCCCTCGTCAACGGCTTTTGCGTTTTGGCAAGCGACCATAATTGCGCCGCCAAGCAATGTTTGCATAAATATGATGAACACTGCAAGGATAACGTACATTATACCTGAAATGACAACATTGTTGGTGCAGTTGAATGTCTTTTTGCGGTTGAGTACAAATGTAAGAACTTGTCCGACGATTGAACCAATCAAGAAGCCAATAAAGTCAGAGGTTGTGTTGTAACCGAAAACATTTTTCAATGCGCCGAGGTCAAAACCTTGGAACGGCTCCGTCAATACACCGCCACCGAGTTTAAGCAACAGTGGGAGCACCAAAGTGATTATCATTTGTGAACCACCGCAGATGAAACTGAAAAGCGTAAACACTACCATTTGGCGGACGTCTTCGTTGGAGTTGATTTTGTCAACTATCTTTTGAAGTCCGGCGGGGAGTTTGATCTTTTTCTTTGTGGGCGCGACTGTTGCTTCTTCGACGGTTTCGGCTGTTGTTTCGACAGATTCGATATTTTCCGTCATACAATCTTCTTGGGTTGTTTCTTCCAAAACTTCGTCTTGAGCGACGATTTCGTCTTGGACGGATTCGTTTTTGATTTCTTCCATAATTTTTCCTTGTCCTTTGCGGATTGTTTTTTGTAACAAAATGTATTATATCTAATAAAATACGGTTTGTCAATGAATTGACTTTTTTAGGACGTTTATGTGAAAATCCGCTGTAAAAGCCATTTTATTTTCACATTTTAACCTATCAATGGCATCTTTTGGTGCGCGATAGACATAAGGAGTCATCGTTAACAGATTGCAAATATCATTATTGTCCAATTCAAATTGATAGGACAATTCCTCTTCGTCCACGGATATAAAATCGCTTTGAGGCAGCGTGGTTGCCACCTCTCGCACGTTTTCATAAAGGGCGGAGCGAAGTTGGATAAGATGCTTTTCGCATGGGTATGCCACTATCAATATGCCGTCGTCTTTGAGTATGCGAGAGTATTCCTCCATCGCATAAGGAGAGAATACGCACACGACTATATCAGCACATTTGTCTTCAATCGGAATATCGAACACGCTCGCAACTGCGCAGTGCGCCACCTTGTTTCTTTTTGCGGAAATTTTTACGGCGTGTTTGGATATGTCTATTGCAAAATATTCATCGTTTAGCCCTTTGCGAGAGTTTATGATTTTGCCCAGATAAAATCCGCTTCCCGCGCCTGCGTCGACTATCGTTGCGCCATGCGGATAATGTTCATTGACAATTTGCACAATGCGCTCGGCAAGAGGAGCATAATACTGTCCGTCGAGAAAATCTCGTCTTGCGCCAATCATTTCCTTGTTGTCGCCCGGATCTTTTGAACCACGCTTTTCGGGAGTAAGCAAATAGTAGTAACCCTCTTTTGCCTTGTCGAAAAGGTGCCCTCTTTCGCAAGAGGCGCAAGTGTCTTTTTCTATGAGCGGAAGACCGCAAACGGGGCAAAGAAAATGTCTCATATCTCTATTATATCAAAAATATTTGATAGCGCAACCTTATTGCGATGAGGCGGACGATATGATATAATAAGCGTATGTTAGAATTATTGGCACCAGCAGGAGATATGAGCGCACTTACTACCGCCATAAACAGCGGAGCGGATGCGGTGTATCTCGGATTAAACAACTTCAATGCGCGTATGCGAGCGAATAATTTCACGACGGATAATATCGCCGAGGTCGTTTCGTATGCGCATTTTTATGGCGTAAAAGTATATGTAACGATTAACACTATTTTGCAGAACAATGAGTTTAATGAGTTGATTTCGCTTGTTAAAAGTGCTGTTTTGGCAAATGTTGACGCTTTTTTAGTGCAAGACCTCGGTGTTGCAAAGGTGCTGAAAGAACATTTTGACGGCATAGTTTTGCACGCAAGCACACAGATGGGCGTGCACAACCTCTATGGTGCAAAAGTGGCTGAAAAATTGGGATTTAAAAGGGTTGTTCTTTCAAGAGAAACCAAACTTGAGGACATCCGAGAAATTTCAAAAAACACCTCCCTTGAGATAGAATATTTTGTGCAAGGCGCATTGTGTATTGCTTTTTCCGGAAACTGCTATCTTTCTTCCATGGAGCAAGGCGCAAGCGGAAACAGAGGGGTGTGCAAGCAGTTGTGTAGATTGCCATACGTTGCAAAGACAGCATCGGATAAGGATAGGGGCTATATGTTGAGTGCAAGGGATTTGTGCCTTGCGGACAGCATAAAGCAACTTGCCGACGCAGGGGTAACTTCTTTTAAAATAGAGGGCAGATTGCGTCGTGACGGGTACGTCGCAGAGGCGGTAGAGACATATCGCAGAATTATTGACGGCGTGCAGAGGGGCAAGGATGTAAAACTATCGCAAGCAGACGAAAACTGTCTCAAAATTGCATTTTCAAGGGGAGAGTTTTTAAAAAGGGCATATCTCGACAGTGGCGTGCCTAAGATTGTGGAAAAGAGATATAACAATCATACGGGGATAGGGATTGGCACCGTAAAAGACGTAAAGCCGTTTAAGGGAGGGTTGTTTGAGATAGTTATATCGTCAAACAGACCGCTGTCAAAGGGGGACGGAATAAAGTTTTTCGACGGCGAAAAAGAGGTTGCAAGTCTTGGCATAGGAGAGGCAAGAGAGGTTGGAAAAAACGCATATAGCGTGATTTCCACGGCAAAGGTTAAGAGTGGATTGAGCGTAAATCTTATATCCGACGCGCAGAGAGAAAAACAACTTCTTCAAAATAAACGAAGCGTTGGTATAAGCATGCAAGTAACCGCCCTTTGCGGTGAGCCACTTTGCATAAAGGCGACGTATTCGGATGACGATAAATATGTTGAGGCAACTGCAATGTCGGACGCACCGCTTGAAAAGGCACAAAATGCCCCCGCAAGTTCCGACGATATTGCAAAACAATGTTCCAAAATGGCAGATAGCGGATTTAAAGCGAAGAGCGTTTGCGTGGATACAAACGGAGTGTTTGTAGCAAAATCCGTCATTAATTCAGTGCGTAGAGAGGTCCTTGCATCCTTAAAGGAGAAAATTGTCCTCGCACACGCATGCGCGCGCGTTTCAATAAATAACAACAATCCCGTTTGTGTTGAGAATGTCGGCGAGAGTGTTGCCGAGACGTCAAACGTCCTTAAAATAATAAGCGACGACGTAGACGGCAAGAGCAACATCATAAGAAAGGACGAGAGAGTTGCAATTCGTCCGAGCAGATGGAGTGCGTTGGATATAAGAAACACGCTTGCGCTTTTGGATGTGGACGAAGAGGATGTTGCGCTTGATTTGCCGATAATCGCTAACGGAAAAGATATTAAAATAATAGAAAAAACGCTTTCCGAACTACCCAAAGTCCACACTCTTGTGAGTGAAAACATATACGGATTGTACTTTGTACAAAAAGGCTACAACGTTATTGTCGGGCAAGGACACAACGTCGCAAATGCCTTTTCGGTGAAATGCGCAAAAGATTTGGGCGCAAAGGGCTATGTGCCGTCTATGGAATATCCGAACTTTTCATCCGAAGGTGAGATTGCGAGATATTCGGCAAGTGAAGATATTGCGCTTATGACCTTTGCGCATTGTCCTTATAAGACTATATGCGACAGCGACTGTGCAAAGTGCCGTTATAGCGGAGACGTGTCGCTTGTGAGAGAGAAACACGCCTACAAAATTCGCCGTAGCAGATTGTCGCAGTGCTATTTTGCCCTATATCCCGAAAAATAGATAACCAAAGGTAATTTGTGCTTGTCAAAAGAAAACGGGTGTGCTAATATAATTGTAAGCGAAAGCAAATTATTATTTAAGGAGATAGAATATGGCCAGAGTTATCAGCGATGAGTGCATCCAATGCGGTGCGTGCGCAGATACTTGCCCGGTTGGTGCAATTGCAGAAGGCGACAGCAAATACGTTGTTGATCCCGATCAATGCATTGATTGCGGAGCATGTGAAGACGGTTGCCCCGTCGGCGCAATTACGGAAGCATAATTAGTTCAACAAGAAAACGACGTCCGATTGTAGGGCGTCGTTTTTTTGTGCGGAAAATATAGAATATAAGGTTATGTCGGTTTTGCATATCGCAGTTGATTGCAAAACTTTTTGAGGTAAAGAACATTACAAATATGCACGCAAAGCCTTTATGTTTTTGTCATAAGTTTTCATTAGGTCTTGCGCAAGTTGCGGTACGTCAACGCCGTCGCGCTTTAGTTCGTTTATGCACTTTTGCACGCTCTCGATGCCCATATTGTAGCCGTCAATCAGCATACTTGCAAGGTGTGAGGGCGAGTTGTTAATACCTGCGTTCATTTTTACGCCTGCCTTGAGCATAGCCCTTTGCATAGGTTTTGATTGGGCGTCGTCGATTTCTTTTTCGCTCAATTCTGTTTTGGCTTTTTGATAGAAGTCTTCCATGACTTCTTTTTGTGCAAGCACGAGATTTTTGAGTTTGTCACATTCGATATAATTCATCATATCGTCGATGGATTGCGCGCCCATTGCGGTATTGCGCAATATTTCTCTATAAATTTTCATATCTTCTCCTTGTAGGTTTTATTGCTTTATGATGTGCAAAATATCGGTTTTTATTATGAAAACATTTTGTCAAGCCACTCTTTCACCCAGGATTTGTAAACGACTTTTTCTCCGTTTTGGCTGTTTGGCACAAAACACAGGGGCGGAAAGGCAACACACCACCAGTTTTCGCCGTCGCCCTCTCCGAGGTAGATAATTAATGCGTCATAGTAACCTTCGGGGAAGGTGTATTCCTCATACTGTCTGTCGGGGAAATATTCTCGTTTTAGCGCAATCGAGGCTTTATAGTCAAAATTGTTGCGATAAAGTGTATTGTTTGCGATATAAACGAGGTTTTGTTGTTCGTTCTCCAGCACATTGAGTGCGTCATTTTTGGTTTTGCAGTTTTCAAGGCGAGTTTGCAGATATGCGGTTATATCGTCTCGCACTTTCAGTTTGACGGCTTGGTCTTCTGCCGATGAAGAGTTGGCTCTTATATGTATGCGCACGCACTCGTTCGCAAGTTCTTCTTGCGATGGGTTGCTTGAGCATGAGCATAGAAGTGTTGTTAAAAGTAAGCAACACAGCGATGTAAATATGATGGGTTTTACATTTCTTTTCATAATCCGATTATTGCCTCTTTTGTTCGGTTTATACGTGCATAAAAGTGTTGCGCAGTGAAAAACTATGGCAAAGAGGTGAAAATGGAAAGAAAGTTCGAATGGAAAATTCGCACCGTGACAGTGGTGGTATTGATGCTTTTTGTTTGCGTGTTGTTATGCGCGCTTGTGCAATATCCACAAGACGGCATTGCCGACGCCGTTGTGCTCAAACAGGGCTCGAAAGGCGACCTTGTCAAAAAGGTGCAGACAAAACTTATTAAGTGGGGATATATGTCCGGTAGCGCCGACGGTATCTTCGGTTCAAAGACAAAAGCAGGCGTTATCAAATTTCAGAAGAAAAACGGGCTTGTCGCAGACGGCATAATAGGCACAAAGACTGCGCAGGCATTGGGCATAAGTTTGTCAACGAGCACGTCATCGTCATCATCGACATCGTCGTCGACAGACCTTAATTTGCTTGCAAGAGTTGTATATGGAGAGGCGAGAGGAGAGCCGTATACGGGACAAGTCGCAGTGGCGGCGGTGGTGCTTAATCGTGTGAAAAGTTCTTCTTTTCCCAACACGATTGCAGGCGTGGTGTATCAATCGGGCGCATTTGATTGCGTGAGCGACGGACAAATAAATCTTACGCCCAATCAAAGCGCGTATAATGCGGCAAAGGACGCTCTCAACGGTTGGGATCCGTCTTATGGGTGTCTGTTCTATTACAATCCAAAGACCGCAACGAGCAAATGGATGCTTTCGCGCACGGTTAAACTTAATATAGGCAATCACGCATTTTGCTAAAAGGAGATATGTATGAAAAAGGATAAACAAATAAATCAGGACGGCACATCGCCGTCAAACGACAAGAAATCAAAAAAACGCACGACTTCAAAAGTTGTAAAAACCGCCGTTTTGAGCACGGTTATCGGGCTTTGTGCAAGTGCGATAGTCGGACTGTCCGTCGCGCTATACTATGCGCAACGCACCATAGGCACGCACGAGACTTATCAACGGCAAATGGACGCGGTGTATTCGAGGGCGTATTACGACCTCTTGGACGGAGCAAGCGATTTGGGCATATCTTTGCGCAAGATAAGCGTGTCCAATTCTCCTAAAATGCAACAATCTCTGCTATATGAGGTGTGGGGATGCGCTCAACTTGCAGAGGACAATTTAGGAATGTTCAAATCACAGGATGATGGAATTTTGAAGGCTCAAAAATTTGTTAATCAACTGGGCGACTATACGCATGCTCTTGCGTTGAATATAGCCAAAGGCAAGGGGTTGACCGCAGAGGATAGACAAACGCTTGCAAAACTCGGTGATATTGCGGATATGTACAAGTCCGCCTTGGAAAAGGCGGGAAAAAGCCTTGAGGACAGCGGTGCGTTTGTCGGCGACGGTGGAATGCTTGAGCAGTTTACGTCCGCTTTTGAGGCGTTTAGCGAACCGAGTTTCGATTATCCCGAAATGATTTATGACGGTCCGTTTTCTTCCGCACTTGATAACAGAGAGACTTATGGACTTGTCGGAGAGGATATTTCGCAACAGCAGGGACTTGAAATTATAAAAAAAGGTTTTGAAAATGCTCGGAATATACAATTTGTCGGTCAGTCGGACGGAGATATTGTTGCGCTCAACTATACTTTTGAAATCAACGGCGAAAACGCATTTGCGCAGTTGTCCAAAAAAGGTGGGATGTTGGTGTCTTTCAACCAATCGCCAAAAGAGGCGCAAAATGCAATAAAGCAAGAGGCGAGCGATAGTTGCGTAGCGACTGCCATTGCTTTTGCAAGTCGATTTGGTTTTGAAAATATGCAAACGGTGTGGTCGTCTTCATCGGGCGGAGAGTGTGTTGTAAATCTTGCGCCTGTAGAGAGCGGAGCGGTGATTTATCCCGACCTCATTAAGGTAAAGATTAGAGAGGATGATTCGAGTGTAATTGGTTTTGATTCAAGCCATTATGCTTTCAATCACCGAAACAGAAACATTGCGCCTGCAGGCATAACAAGCGACGAGGCAATGCGCAGACTCTCTCTTGAGCCACTGTCACAAGGGCGGCTTGCGCTCATACCGCTACGAGAAACGCAAGAGGTGTTGACGTATGAGTTTGAGTGTGTGCAAGACGGCACTTATTATGTGTATGTGGACGCCAATACGGGGGAGGAAGTGAATATCCTTTATGTCATTGAGGACGATATGGGTATGCGCACCATGTAAGGGGTGTAAGAGCGGACGTGAAATGTGTTTGCGCAAAAGAAAAAGCACTCGGCTTGCGAGTGCTTTTTATGTAATAACAGAATGATTATTCTTCTACTGCGTTTTCAGCGTCGTTTTCGACATTGTCGTCTTTTCTGTCAAGAGACTTGATAAAGCAAAGACCGAGAATGAGTTGCACAAGACCGAGGATTGCGCTTGCGAATATCATATAGTATTCGTTTGAGATTGCCTCAAAGACATATTCGAGTATAGAAAGGTCATGTTCCCACACCAAAATATCGTGCAAGATATTGTGATATACCATGGCGATTGCAACTGCTGCAATGAGGACGCTTGACACAGCGTTGTATGCTCTGCTGTATTTCTTTCCGCAAGCAGAAACAAGAGCGGTAATAAAGTTGACAACTGCAAGTCCCGTGAGAATCATCGGAAGGATAGCGAGAATGCCGCCCAAGAAATCGCCTTCAAACAAGACTTTCAACAAATTTGCACCTTCAAAGAGGTTTACCCAGTAGGATATGCCATCAAACATTGCGACGCCGAAAAGTTCGTAGTTGAATTTTCCTTCATTTACAAGATAGCCAATGACGGAAAGCGCAATGAAAATCAAGGACATTATCATCATAGTGACGTTTCTTCCCACACCACTGTGTTTTGCGGGCTTTGTCGCTTGGTTTGTAGCGGTCTCATCGTTGGTATCCACGGTATCGAAGGTTGTCGGTGTTTGCGGATAAGAAACGGGAGCGGTTGCTTGAGTATCTATTTTGTTGATTTTTACGCCGATAGTAACGCCACAACTTGGGCATTTAATGCGATGTTTGTATCCGTCGGGAAGGGCTTCCATATTCGCCGGTGGCTCAAAACTGATTTCGGCTCTACAGGCTGGACATCTAGTGTACATAGTTCATCTCCTTAAAAAACTATTCTATTTGATATTATATTATTAAAGCGACGTAAAGTCAATGATAGAAAGCAAAAAATTTTAAAGAGAAAATTCTTATAATATACAAGAGGATTTTTCGTGCGCAAATAGCGTCCGATGATTTTAATTTGCATGCAATGTTTTAACCCAAAACGATATTTATGTGTTAAAAACAATAAATAAAGGTGGTGTTTGTGCATAAAATCATTGCGTTGGCATTATCATCCCGCCTCCGATTTTGCGTCGAAAAACTTTTTTACACTCACATAATCCGCGCAAAGATTTATTATGTAACGCTGTCTTTGCTCGTGTGAAAGAGTGGAGAGCAACTCTTTGTCGGCAAGTTGTTCGACGGGATTTATCACGTCCTCGCCCGACTGTTTGAGTTTGACGATTTTTTCGCACAACGCTTTTTGAGAGGGTGTTGCGTTTCTTGGCGCGACCTGTTCGGAATAATCGTTTTCACAAAGTCTTTTCTTTGCGCTTTTTGCCATATTGCGAATGGCGCATTCTTGATGTTTAACATTGCTCATATCTGCCTCCTATGCCATATTAGCACAAAACGCTTAATATGGAAGATAGTCGGCAAAAGCAGACATTTTACGGCATTATTTCTTCTTTTTCGCCATAGTTTGCAGTCGCTTTTTTATTTTTATCGTGACAATAGGGGGAACAAATACGCCGATTGCATAGCCGATTGTGCCGTAAAACAGAATTTTTCCTTGCATAATAAATTCGACAGTGGCAACAAAGGCGCACGCTATGCCGACGCAAGCGAAAAAGCAAGTAAACGCGCGCTCGACAGGGCGTGCCTTCCTCAAAAACAGCAGAGATATTATTCCTCCGACAAGCCCTGCGCAAAAGCATAGCGCAAAAATTATCGCCTGTTCTTTCGCATTTGCGCCGAGGTTCATTTAAGCAATCTTTTCGCAAACGATGTCGGAGATGACAAAGAGGCGTATTTCAACGTATTGATTTTGCCGGATATTTGTAGCCGTCCGCTATCAACGTCAAGGCTTTTTACCGAGAGGTTTTCTCCTTGCAACGTGAGTGTTTCGCCATCAAGACGCACGACAACCGTTTTGTCCGTAAACGTCGGCACATCGGCAACGCCCGTGATGTTTGCCGAGTGAAGGTGGTCGAGTTCTATTTTGTGCGTCGATTTACCGCTATCCGTTTTGTTGGATACGGATTGAGTTTTGTTTTGGGAATTTACGGCAAAATCATTGTTTTTTTGTCCTGTAGTTTTGTGAAAATCCATAATACTCCTTTTGCGCTTGCGCGCTTTTCATTGACAATAATATTAAA
>CAZCKS010000022.1:0-18685 GCA_964499325.1 uncultured Bacteroides sp.
TCCGTGTCACCGACTTACATCGTTTTTGATATACTTATTTTATTATATAAACAACCACTTGTCAACCGATTATCACAGAACGCCGAGCAAAGTTAAAAGCGTCACGCCGAGCAGGCAACTGTCTTTGAGCGTGGGCATGAGCGATTGCAACGTATCTTCCGTAAAATCTTCGACCTCTATAATATCCATATTCGCAATCAAGTCCATTGCGCTCTTCATGCTCGAACCTTGCGCATAGTAATCCTTTACAAACGCTTTCAAATCGGGAATTACGTTATCTCTCATTATCGTTGCCACTTTCTCATTGACGGCATTAAGCCCCACTGTGACGTAATAGGTATACCACTCTTCGGTGTATTGGGTATAAACATTGTTTTGCGTGTCTATGAAGCGACTGAAAGAGCACGCGTTAAACGCCCCAGCAAGTTCACCTGCAGTGGCTTCGCCCTTGGTGTATTTATAATACGTATCCTTAAACTTGTCAAAGTAGGTATTGAAGAAGAGCACTATCGTAAGTTGGCTCGACAATGCATCCTGTGTCATGACATCGTCGTGGATAATATTCCACACATTGCTTTCGCTCTCTTCTATTTGCTCGTATATCGTTGAAAAGTTGAGCAATACGTCCACTAAAAATAGAGGCACTGCCTTTTGATATTCGTCAATGCTTTGCGCACCGATTTGGTCAACAAGCGCAGTAAGTCTTTGCTCGGAGAAGTCCTCGCTGTTAAGCACTTGCGTAATCACACGAGCAATAAGGATAATATCGTTTAAGCGAGTTAATACCGCCTCGTCGTTTGCCCCGTCATATTCTTTGTCGATTGCGCTAACTTTGAGCAAGTCGGCAATAAAGTCCGCATCCGAAAGAATGTCTCCGCCTGCAATCACGCCATCGCAAATGGTAGGAACAATATCTATAACCATATACGCATACTTGGCGTATTTGACAATTTGCGCATATATCGGAGATGACACAATTTCCTTATCAAAGTTTTCTATAACAAGGTTGAGCGCATTGTTGAGGTGTGCTATCTCGTCTTGCGTGAGAGCGTCGGACAACATTTGTACACTATCAAGAACGGTGCCCACGAGAGTGGAAAGTTCGCTTTGAGTAATGGAGCCAAGCGCACCGCTTTCGTCAAACAATTTGCCATACAACTCGTCCGTAATTGCATTTATCGACATATTGTATGCAAAAGACACAAGTTGATTAAGCGCGCCTTGCGCATCCTTGAATGACGCTAACATTTCTTGCTTTTCCTGTTCGGTGGGCACAAAAGCACTCTTTGCCTCATTGATGAGAACATAATTCTTGGACACGTTGTCCGCACTATCGCCGGTAATACCGTCTCTTCTCATTCTTTCAATCAAAGACAACAGTTGCGTCCTGATGGAATCAATGGTATCTGCGCCTTTGGACGCCATTGCGCACATAAGGTCATACACCAATGCGGATATATCGCTTGGCGTAAAACCCACATCCTTAAGAAGAGGTATCAACAACTCCGCATTGCCCTCAAAATCCGCAAGCAACTTTTTGCCGTCCTCTGAAGAGAGCGCATTTGCAAGCGATTGAATTTTTCCCGTCTGTAAAGAGGACTCTCCTATAACGTCGCAAATCATCCTCGTCCAGCCAAGAGTTACAAGATAATCCCCTGCATCCGCACGTTCAATAAGCACGTCTTGCGACAAATCGCTTGTCCAGCCGTCCGCCACACCGCTCATGAATGCGTTTTCGACATTGCTTACCGCTTGCGCACGCTCTTTTGCGGAATCCTTTTTATCATCCTTATTGCATGCGCTCAAGCATACGCATAACGCAAGCAACAGAATAAGACATATAGCGATAGTTTTTTTAAATTTGTTCATATTTACACCCTTTTGACAGTATAACCTTTTTTAAATCGCAACGCGACGGGCACGAGCGCATAACCTATTGACATTACTACGCCGACAAGCGCAACCACCCATGTTTCGTACATAAATTCAAAATACAATCCGAAAAGACGCAGCGCATGTATTAGACTTGATGTAAGCAATACGGAGATTGCAAAAGACAACACAAACGCAACAAGTGCGACAAGTGCGCTCTCATACGTCTCTGCGCCCAGCAATGCGTTTTTAGACATACCTGCATTGAGCAATGCAACTCTGCTCTTTTGCGACGTACCTCTACCGATAAGCGCCGTCGCTACGGTGACTGCAAAAATGAATATCGCAACAACTATTGCAAGTGTGCCTATAAGGTCAAACACCGCATTCATGCTCTCCATATCCCACCTGTATGCCTCAAGTGCAGATATGACATAGTAGTTATTGTCTGCATACTTTGCTCTCAACAAATCAACCACATTATCGACATTGGTCTCGGCAAGCACAAGCACAGTGTCTATCTTTTGCCCAAACGTCTTTTCTATCATGGACGAGGATGCGACTATATAGTTTCCGCTAAACAATTCATGCGAAAGCACACCGCCCACCGTCACTTGAGCACTCACGTCTCCCAGAGTCATCGTAAGCACATCGCCCTCTTGCACTCCATACAACTTTTGGAGCGCTATATCCACAAAAACATATTGTTTATCTTCCCAAATGTGTTGATAAACGATCTCTTTTGCAGTTATGTACTCAAAATCTATCATATCCAAAATATCGCGAGAGCCAAGGATATTCATCGTTTTAGACGTGCCGTCCACATCGATTTCGCCTTGTCCCCACACCATTTTGGTTGCGTCCTTTACTCCGTCTACATCGCCAAAGCCGTCGACATCTATGCTCGCTTGCACGTTGGTGATAAACACCATGTTTTCAAACTCGTTTACGTAAGATGTAAAAACGCTTGTGGTAAGCGCCCACGACATAAAGAGCATCATAGCGATTGTCATACCCGTCGTAAGCAATGTTACCGAGCGAGAAAATCTCTTTTCTCTCATCATTTCATACCCTGCCACTTTGACGGCAGGAGAAGCGATTTTTGAAGAAACTTTTGCGCCTGCACGCATAATCGGGCTTGCACACAATCCTATAGTAATCATTGCGCACACAAGGCTTATTATGCCCATAACACCCGTTACACTCTCCACCAAGAACTCGATAACCACACACACCACTGTAACTACAATCATTATAAATGGCAAAATTTTAGGCGCTTTGGCACGGGCTTTTATGTCAATTTGGTTGTCTCTAATCGTGCCTTTAAACGCACGTGCAACAGGCACTACAGACGTCAAAACTGCGCTGAAGAAGCCAACTATACCCGCAACAAAAAGATATATTGCGGATATATTGAACGCCAGTGTGCTCGACAGCGTCAAGTGTAAAATTAAAACAAAAATTCCCACCGCAAGCGCCGAGCCCACAATCGCACCGACCATTGCCAAAAGAACACTCTCAATAAGGAAGATTGCCAAAATCTGCCGCTTTGTTGCGCCGACCACCTTTAATTTTGCAATCAAAGATACCTTTTCACCCTCGCTCATCATAAACAATATGACGATAATCGCAATGCCAAGCAAGAACACCGCTCCTCCGGCAAGCACGACGGGCGCAGTCAAACTTTGCGTCTGCTCCTCGACATACGCAGAGTCCTTTGCCTCTTTAATAAGCAATCCCTTGTATGCGGATAACGAAGATATTTTGCTTATGGCATAGTCTATCGATACTCCGTCCTTGAGCGTAATATAAATCTCATTGCAAAGAGACGTGGATGACAACGCCCCAGTTATAAGCCTTGAAAAATGCGATGTCGTACCCAAAACCTGATAGGGCGCGTCGCTCAAGAAATAACCTTCTTGTTTTGCGATTGCTCCCACATAACAGTTGATGTGATTGTCTCCGAGCGACAAAGAGATTCTGTCTCCCACGCTTAAACGGAAATGTTCTGCGCAACCTTGAGATATAACAATGTTATCCTCATTGGTTGAGTTGACGATAGAATCTATCTCGCCTTGCAACACATTGATTTTCTGCAAAGATTGAAGTTGCTGTGCGTCAAAGCCTCGCACCATAACGTATTCGTCATCGCAAAGTGCGTATAGTTTTAATGTGGCAATGACATCATCTGCCTCTTCAACGGTTTTGAGCGGTGCAATCGTCGTAATGCGGTCACTGCTACTGTTGGTAGAAATGACAATATCCGCACTGCCCGCGCCCGACGTCTCCGTCGCATAAATATAATCGAATACGGCGTCCTTAAAGGAAATCATGCAAAAAGTCATTGCGACAACCACCGCGATTGCAAGAATCGTGGCTATGGTGCGAAACGGCTTTGATATGATGTTCCTAAATGCCAGTTTTAACATAACGCCTTATTTGAGCAAACCGTCCTCCATTGTAACGATGCGTGTTGCATATTTTGCATGAACCGAGGAGTGCGTAACCATAACAAGCGCAACTCCCATTGTCGAATTGATGTCTTTAAGAAGTTCCATAACCTGACGTCCACGTTCTTTGTCGAGGCTACCCGTAGGCTCGTCAAGGAATATGACCTTGGGATTGGTAACAAGCGCGCGAGCGATTGCTACACGTTGTTGCTCGCCTCCCGAAAGTTGTCTCGGATATGCTTTTTGTCTATCCTTTATGCCCAGATAATTGAGAATTTCATCAACTTGCGCCTTGTATTCGCTCTCTTTCTTTTTGTCGAGCATTAAAGGCAACGTAACGTTTTCATATACCGTAAGGTTGGGAACGAGATTATCAAACTGATAGACGAAAGAAAAATCGCGCCGTCTCATGCGAGCAAGCACCTCGTCGGATACCGTCGAAAGGTTGTTGCCCAAAAGTTCCACCTCGCCCTCCGTCGCTTTATCAATGCCGGCAAGGATATAAAGAAGCGTGGATTTACCGCTACCGGACTCGCCGACTATTGCGACAAATTCGCCTTCTTCAAGTGTAAAATCAACGCCTTTTAGGACTTGAGAAAGCACTTCCCCTGTTTGGAAAGTCTTGGTAATGTTATTCGCCTTTATCACGTTTGCCATAAGAACCTCCGCGCACGTGCGCATAAATACACTTTGAATTATAACACAGCATATTTGAGAAAACAATAGAAAATAATCTCTTGTGAAAACCTAAAAACGTGCTATACTGTTTTTATGAAAAAATATAGCGAAGGCACAATCGAATATACAATACAAGCCTCTTGCGATTGCAGTGCAAAACCGAGGTTGCTTTTGCACGCCTGTTGCGGACCGTGCGCAAGCAGTGTGCTTGAATATCTCACTCCCCACTTTGACGTAACAGTATATTATTACAATCCAAATATTTTGCCAAAAGAGGAGTTTATCCTACGCAAAAAGGCACTTGAAGAGGTTGTTTCGCATTACGATGGTGTAAACTTGATAACGCCCGAGCAAAATGAAAACGATTACATTTCATTTGTAAAAGGGCACAAAGACGATGCCGAAGGTGGCGCAAGATGTTCTCTTTGCTTTGAGTTGCGCCTTGCGAATACCGCCAAATTTGTCAAAGAAAACACTGACAAATACGACTATTTTGCAACCACCCTTACGGTCAGTCCGCACAAAAACGCACCGCTTATTAATGAAATCGGACAAAAAATTGCAAACGAATATGGCGTAAAATACCTTTCATCGGACTTCAAAAAGAGAGACGGCTATCTGCGCTCAATACAACTTTGCAAACAGTGGAACATTTATAGGCAAACATATTGTGGATGCGTAAAAGACTTTTTAATATAATCACATTATATTAAAACACGTCGTGCTGTTACACGGCGTGTTTTTATGTTTTTCAAATGAATTGGTGTCATCAGTTTGCGTCTATCTCGGTTATTGCAACGATACCTGTCTTTGCGTTGACATGCAATTCTATCTCGTAGGCAAGCCCATATTGCACTTCGATTTCATATACATAAACAGAGTGCCTTAAATCTGAAGAGTACTCTATCTCTCTTTCACAATCGCTGACGTACATTTTTGCAGACGGATTGTCCACATAATCGGCAACATATCTCAACGCAATCTGTTTTGCGTCCTCCTCGGAATAATTGCACGCTTTATTTGCAGCGCCGAACGCAGTGCCAAACACCGCAGAAAGTATAATTGCCGATACGCATACAAGCACTATGACGGAGATTGCAAGCATACGAATCACACTCTTTTTTGTAAGAGATTTTTTTGCTTTTTTTATCGTTTCTCTATCGCACTCTTGCGTGATAATCGGAGCGCTTGCGCCGTTATAAGAATCAATAATTTCCGTCATTTTTTTTGCTTTTTCAAGTTCCTGCTCGATAAACACAACTTCTTCATCTGTCGCAGTGCCTTCCATATATTTTTTATACGTCAACTCAAAGTCCATAATTTCTACTCGCCAATATTAATTTTATTTGTTCTCTGCCCCTATAAAGCAGAACTTTTACATTGTTTTCGCTCTTTGAGAGCATCGTTGCTATTTCGCTTATTTTGAGATTTTCAAAATAGAAGAGCAATATAACCTCTCGCAAATTCTCCGACAAAAGGTTGATTGCGTTGTACAGCGCGCGATATTTCTCGTCTCGGACAATCTTTGTCAGCACCTCGTCGCGCTCGTCGGATAAATTGTCGTCATGTTCCACAATTTTGCCGTATTTGCGACGCTTGTTGAGAAACATATTTCTGCAGACCGTCAGCGCCCACGCCTTGAAATTGCTTATGCTGTCATCCGCACTTTTAAGAGCCTTATAAAACGCATCTTGCGCAAGGTCCTCCGCACTTGCAACGTCCTTAGTCAGCGACATCGAATAGAGCAACACGTCGTTGTAATATTTTATAAATAATTGTTCTATGACGTCGCTGTCCATTCTCAAAACCTCTAATCGTCGATTTCGACTTCTCTATCGATTATATTACCGCTTGTTGCGTCTATCTCGTATTCGTACTCGTATCCGTTGGCTTTAAACTCAACCTCGTATATCACGACGCCGTGTTCCATTTCAAGTTCTGCCTTTTCAAACACGACTTGTTCGAGAGTGAATCCTGCGTGAGACAAGGCTATGCGTTTTGCCTCTTCGACATTGATGTATTGCCCCGCCGAAATTTTATCATCGTCGTTGTCAATACCTTCAATTTCGACCTTTATAATTGCGCCGGTAACGGCATTGATTTCATACTCATACTCCGTTTGAGCAGTCTCAAATTCCACATCATAGACGTATGCGCCCTTGTCGTAGTCAAGTTTCGTCTTTGATATGGTAACGTCCGCTTGCGCCACATCGGCGTTGTCGAGTGCAATTTCAAGCGCTCTTTCCGTGCCGATAAATTCCATTCCGTCAGGTGTGATGGCAATTATCGTCTTATTATTCACTTCTTTTTTGTGAATGTCGCCAGTAAGTGCATCAATGTCATATTCATACTTCGTCGCACCTACTCTAAACTCGACTTCATAGAGATATTTGCCGTCGTCAAAATCAAATTCCACTTCCAACTTCGTGATTTGTTCGACGGTTACACCTGCATCCGCATAGGCTATCTCTCTTGCACACACATCCCCGATATATTCGTTCCCGGTGATGTACGGCGGTGTCGGAACAGCGTCTTTATCAACCTGATGATCGTTGATTTTCACAGATACAACATTCTTGTTTTCGTCAATAGTAACGTCGTATTTCACACCCTCGATAACCACTTCCACAACGTAATTTCCGCTGTTTGCGCTGCGTCTCGTCACGGATGCGTATTGCACTTTGTGCCCTTGCGCTTTAACGGTTGACACCGCTATGTTTTGCAACTCTTCGTTGCGCAGTTTCTCGTCATTGTCAGAGCAGGCGACAAAAATTGTCGCGCAGCAAATCAATGCTATTATCGCAATAATTATAGTAATTTTCTTTTTCATAAGGGGTTGCCTCCTTGTGTGTTTTCACATATAAGACACTCCACACGGAAAAAGGTTACACAATTTCTTTAATCATTTTTGCAAAAGATGTTTATCAACGATAACTTTGCCAACATATTCGTCACTATCACAGATGATTTCGCCAACCGAAGCGACTCTAACTTCTCCGCTTAAAACATTCTTAATGCTGTCCACGTGCGTCGTTATACTTGCGCTTACCTCGCTTTTTTCAAAGGATAAGTCGCAATCTATCATCTTGCAGTTGATTAATCTAAGATTTTTGCAATAGCATAGAGGTTGTGTGCCGATAATCGTACAATTTTCAAAAGTCAAACCGTCGGCATACCACGCAAGATATTCTCCTTTTACAACACTGTTTTTGACGTATACGTCGTGTGCGTGCCATAAGGCATCCTTGGTGTCGAAATTGCAATTTTCAAAAGTCGCATGCGTGATATATTGAAAACTGTATTTACCCTTAAACTGCACATCAGAAAACTTTATATTGCTTGAACGCATCATAAAATATTCGCTTTCCGCCCTGCTATGCGTCATCTCAATGCCGTCGACACTCCATCCAAATTCAGGAGAAATGATGTCGCAACCATCGATTTTTACGTTTTTACACTCCCTAAACGCCTTAATTCCGTGCATTTTGGTGCCTTTTACTTTAACATCTTGGCTGTACCAGAGCGACGCTCTGCATAATGACGTCATCTCGCTGTTATTTATCACAAGATTTGTATCGTGCCAAAACGGGTAACGCAAATTGAAATAGCAATCGTTGCATTCAACGTCGCTACACTCTTTAAAAGCACTTTCTCCATCCGCAGGTCCGTCAATGTTTACGCCATTAAGCACAATGCCGTGGGAGCCGTAAAACGCTCTTTCCTCATCAAAAGAGCCACCGTTTACTATCTGTTTTTGCAGTTTTTTATCCATAAAATCCTTTATATTTGTCATAAAAGCGCGCCTTAAATAAGGCGCGAATTGTTTTTTTATTTGACATAGCAATGTGTCTAAACAAATTTGTCTTGTCACTCAAACGAGAAAACAAATTAAGCCGTCAAACGCAATTTGAGCGCGTTTGAGTTAGTTTTCCTCTTGCTCTATTTGGCTGATAATATCGAGCCGTTTTTGGTGTCTACCGCCCTCAAAAGAGGCATTGTACCATGCACTGACAATCTCTTTTGCCTCATCTTCGCGTACAACTCTTCCTCCAAGCGCAAGCACGTTTGCATTGTTGTGACGACGAGTCATCTCTGCCATAAACGCATTTGTGGCAAGCCCGCACCTTATGCCCTTAATCTTGTTCGCACTTATGCTTATACCTATGCCTGTACCACACGCAATGACGCCCAAATCGCATTCGCCACTTGCAACCGCCTTGGCAACAAGATAGCCGTATTTGGGATAATCTACGGATTCCTGCGAGTCACAACCGAAATCAACCACTTGTGCACCAAGCCCCTCAAGAGTTTCTATAATAGCGCCCTTAAGCGGATAACCGCCATGGTCGCAACCAAACGCAACCTTTGTCATAATAACACTCCGTTGTAAGATAGTATTATATTACACCACTTTGTTGCAATTATCAAGAATAAAAGTTTATTGGCAACAATTATTAACGGTATATGCCTACTTGGGATTAGAAACAAGAAAGGCACCCATTGCTAACAAGCCTTTTATTACTTGACTTGAAAACAACGAGTGCCTAATGCTGTTATTCGCTCAATAACACATTTTAGATGAGTTTTTTGAGTTGTTTCTTGCGCAAAATCACACCAACAACCGTTGCCACTACAATGAGGACAACCAACACGACAGAGACAACAATGGTCACAACTTTCCATGTTTCAAGAGCAGGAGCGTTGATGTCAACAAACACAAGTGCACTGACATAATCAGTTGTGTATTCAATCTTGCCGTTATTCACCTTGTAATCAGTGAGTTTCTTCAGGCCTCCGTCTTTTGTGACCGTGTAAAGCGCAATGCCTTTCATGTCGTCGTTGACGTTGCTCGGAATCTCAACGGAAATCGTAGCGGTTTCGCCGTTAAGTTCAACCGTTTGACCGTCGCACTTGAATTCCATCTTGACGATTGCCGCGACGGTTGCGTCATACTTGAGGTTGCCTTCTTTTGTGATAATCGGCATATATTGCTCGACGATTGCGACATAGTTGAGATCTCCGCCGATTGCATTGTCCGAAACAATTTCTTTGACAACAAGTTGGTTTGCAAGGATGCCCTCGCCCGACACGCTGACCGTACCACCGGAAACATCGAAGTTGTTTGCGGTAAGTTGCAGGACGCCTGCGTTGCCCGTGAGGTTATAGTTGCTTGCCTTGTCGCCGACAATACCGATTGTGAAGGAATACTTGCCCGAGCCTGTAACTACCTTACCGTCAGCATTCGCTTGCTTCGTAAAGACAAGTTGCATATCGCTCTTGCTAATTGCGATTGTGCTGTCGTTGTTGTAGCCATTGCCCATTGCGACTGTGTAGTTAATCGCATTGTAATCCTTTTGCGCATCATAGAGTGCCGTCAACGTTGTAAGCGTTGCGGTATCCGTTGTTTGCGTGGATGCTTCGTATCCCGAGGTGTCAATCGTAACTTTGACGTCAATCTTCTTGACCGTGAATGTAACAGTCTTGCTTATAAGCGTTGCGGTTTCGTTGCCTTTATCATCCACAGTGTGGGCTCTATAGTTGGGATGGTTCTTGCCGAATTCCTCGGTAAGTGCGATTACCACTCTATAATTGCCTGCATTCTTGACATCGGAGGCGTCGATTGCCGTCCAAACATTGTTCTTGTATGCTTGATATGTCACAGTGTATTCGTTTGTAAGCAAACCTTTGACGCCTTCGTGCACCTTGATGTTGCTATTGGCGGGGTAAGATTGTACCTTGCCGTTGTAATATACCGCATAATCGCTTGCGTTGAGTTGCGGAGCAATCTTATTGATGACGATTGTGACTTCTTTATCGCTCTCCCACTCGATGTAATAGCCGTTGGGATCGTTATCGTCAATCTTCACAAAGCGTTTTACATTGACATTTCCGGTGTGTGTACCTGCGTCTCTTGCTTCTTTAGCAACCTTGACGCCGTCAACCATTGTGAAATATGTAACGATGTCGCTTGCATTTACGCCGGTAACAACCTTGTAAACTTTGTTTTCGCCTTGTTCGGTCTCTTTGTCGTAAGTGTAATCAAACGTTGCGTCTGCGCCCGTTGCGACCTTAACGCCCGTAAGCGTCGGCAACACGATTGTTGCGGTGGAAGCACTCATGGATTCCGTACCGAAATCGTTTACAAACGTATACGTCGTATTTCCTTCGCCGTTGGTTGAAGCAATCGCCTTGACGGTGCTTGCGTCCGCAATGATGACGTTGTAGTTTGCAAGAGGAGCAAAGTCATCGTAAGACGTCATATTTTCGGGCATTGCGAGATAATACACATAGTATTCATACTCTTTGAGGTCTGCGCTTATCTTCGCATATTTGCCTGCAGGCGTTATGGTGTTGTCATTGATGTTGTACACACCCAAAACGACTGTCGGAGCATAATTCTTGCCGTCTTTTATGAACAACGTCGGGATAATATCGACACCGCCGGTGTAATTGACGTCAACTCTTTGCTCTGCACCTGCATAAACAGTATTGACATTTATGCCTGCGGTATGCACATAGAGGTCTCTCTTAACCACTACGATTCTGCTTGAGCCATCGTTGCCGTTACCGCTATAAACAAAGTTAAACTTAAAGTTATTTGCCTTACCGCCTGTGAGGTTATACTTTCTGGAATATTGTCCCACTATCGGTTTGGTCGAGGAGAACATCACACTCGGTCTGGGAAGTGATGTGATTTGATTTCTCGTTTCTCCGCCGAGTCTGAAGAATTCGCCTACAGTGCCGTCTTCAGCCTTGACATATTCGCCGTTGACGCAATTATAAGTGTTTGCGACAAGTTGTGCGATATATTCGTCTTGCGCATTCACGTCTGCGTCGATGGTGTTGATAAATCCTGCCTCGACAAGGAATTGTTTGAAGTTGATATAGAACAGATAATCAGAACCTGTTGCAACGCATGCGAGCAAGTTGGTAGCAGTTCCACCATCGACAGTGTTTCTGTTCTCACCCATCGTGTAAACGATTTCTCCGCCCACATCTACGGTGTCCGTGCCGTACACCATGGTGCCGTCTTTAAGTTCCGCATCAATAGTACGCGGAAGGATTTGAGCGGACAAACGAGCGGTATACGCAGTTACGCCTGCACCCTCTTTGACTGCAATCGTGTAGTTGTGCGCATCTTTGCCGTTAATGCCCGACGCCGTAAAGACAACGTACATTGCAGTAGTGTTTGCACTGTCAAATTCCGCCGTAACGCTTGCGATACTCACATCGTCGCCCTTCAAAATGTTTGCAATACCGGCTTCTGTATAAACATAGTCAGTGCCGTACACGCCGTTAAACTTGGTCGTGCCGTCATAAACCTTTGTGAATGCGGTTGTATTTTCGACTTTCTCGATGCTCTTGGATGTTATCGTTGCGCCTCTTTGCAAAATCTTACCTGTGCCGTTGAGGTAGGTAACGGGCTCTGCCAACGTTTGGCATGTGCCGTTAAAGTCATCCGTAAGAAGATACACGTCGTTGCCGTCCACGTTGTAGCGACCGACAATATAATCGGTATGGGTGCTATCTGCGCTTGTTGCAAGAACGTATTTGCTTGCGCTCTTAAGTGTGTAGTACCAGCCTGTTGCGCCAACGATTTCGTCGGATGCAGACGGATAATAAACGATGTTGCCGTCTTGATCGTCGTATGCCACGAGGTCTGCTCTTCTTGCTGTATCCTCGACAGTTGTCTTATACACCAACACATAGTTGATATCAAAGCCTTTGTTTTGCGTAAGAGTCGGATTGTAGACGTTACCGTCCTTATCGAGAATGGTTACTGCATTAGTTTCGGCGTCTATGGAATATGCAACGTTCTTGTCGCTGAAGTAGGCACCGCCGCTTGTCTTAACGCTATAGTTCTTTATTTCGTTGGCAAGAATACCGTTGAATGTGTACGTAATATTGTTCTTGACAATATCTGCATTGCCGTTATAAGTTCTCTCTCCGAGGTCAACGCTTACTGTAACAGGTCTTGCGATGATTGTGCCTGTAATATTGTTCGCGTACGCGCCCGCGGATTTATCAAGATAATAGTTATTCTTAATAGTATTATTTATTCCTTCTGCATCTTCTACAGCGTTGAGAACGATACCGTCGCTCGGAATAGTTACCTTGATGTTGTTGCCGACCTTTGCGCTGTTGAACGTACCCGTTGCGGTAATTGTGAGGATGTCTTTGTGTTTTGCAAGAACGCCCTCTCTGTCCGCGCTGTCCACGGGAACGTCGATTGTGATATTAGCCTTTGTAGTGCCGTCATAGACTTTGTCGGAGATTTGGAAATCGTTGGTGATGAGTTTGATGACCTTCTTGGACACCTTCACCGCACCCAAAATCTCATAGGTCATTTCTTCGTCTTTGACGTCGTTGATGTCTTGATAGCCGTTGTTGTAGATTGCGCCGTAAATTCTGTAGTTGTCAAGAATTGCGCTGTCGTCTGCAGTCACGGTAAGACCGATGACCATGACGTTGTGAGCAAGTTCTTTGCCGTTTTCGTCACATACGACGTTGCCGTCCGCTTTGCCGTTGTTGGAAAGCACGTACGATACGCCTGCGCCCATGTGGATTGTGGCAAGTTCTGCTTGGAGGTTATCCGCATACGTTACCGTTGTAAAGTCGGTGCCGTTCTTTTTAGTGACGACGACGTCTGCCGTATCGTCATACACCTTGTCGTTGAACGTGACATTGGGGATAAGTCTTGCTTTTGCAATCTCTACTTGGACGTTTGTAAATTTGTTGTTGAGGTCGTTGACGTCAACTTCATAGTTTGCATTGGAAACGCTTGCAGAAACGAAGGACACAATCTTGTTGCCGACGTTTGCGTCGTTAACAGAGCCTTGGATTGTAACTCTGACGGAATCCGCCGTATCGCCCGTAACAAGTGCGCCGTCTGCGAATGTGCTGTTGACATCGACAAGCGTGCTTGCGTTGTAATCGCGGTTGACTGCCTCGATTGAAGCAAATGCGGATGCTTTGAGTTGTTTCTTGTTAATCTTTGCTCTCAAGTTGCTTACAGTGAGAACAACTGTGTTTCCGACCGCTTGGATGGTAACGTCATCCTCGTTGTAATCTTTAATCTTGCCTTCCATGGATGAGCCGAACTCAAACGTGATGACAAAACTCTTGATGAGGTAATAGGAATCGCTTGCCTTGCTTGATGCAAAGTTACTGCTTTCCGTCAAAATCTTATTTGCACCGACAAGAGAGCCTGTGCTGGAGATAACGTTGCCGTTGACATCCTTCTCTTCTTTTTCGGCAATGATAATGTCCTCGATAGAAAGTTTATTGGTGCCGTCATATTCCTTGACAATGGATATATCGCTCTTCTTGATACCGATTTGAGCAACGAGAATTTGGATAACATCCATTTCTCCGTCAACGAGATATGAGATTGTAACCGAAACGTCTTCTACGAGATATGTTGCATCCTCGCCCTCGACAGCGGTGCCAACGACGATGATGCCTTCTTTATTGCCGTCACGCACGACATAGCGCAACGTATAGTTTGCACTGTCGTTGCCCGTGAGTGCGAATTGTTGGAATATAATGTTAGCCTTTGTATCAACGTCTTTGCTACCTGCGGTTGAATAAGCCATATTCAAAGCGGTGAGAGTAACGTCGTCAGATGCAAGAACGAGGTCGTTCGTAAGGTCGTACATGCTCGTGTTGCCGTAATTGACGTTGGTGTTGCCGTTGTAATACTTATTGATACCGACAAGGTTCTTTGTGTGGATGTCGATTGCTTTGGGCGCAATAGTGAGTTTGACGTCACAGTCTTGCGCAGACACGACAAAGTTGATATTGTCGGATGAGAATGCGCCGTTTGCGGTAATTCCGTAATAAGCGTTGTTATCCGTCAATACGCCGTCATAGCGAGAGCCGAATGCCACAAAGTTGCCGTTTTTGTCAAATTTTGCTCTCACGTAAGAGCCTGTGACGTTGCCAAGCAACACAACATAAGGAGTATATGCATACATACCGTCTTTTGCAATCACTTCGCCGTTTACGGTTGCGATTTCAAAGCCAATGCCGAACACACTCTCTTCCTCGCCGTAAGTCTTGGTCAAAGAATCGTTATAAGTAGGTCTGACAACGATGACTGCAGGCGTGATGTTGACGATTGCGTTCTCGACAATAACTTTGCTATTAAGTTCGGTATCGCCCTTCATTGCGACTGCGCCGTTGAATTGCACTTCATAACTACCAACGCTTACATAGGACATTTCATTGATTGACGCACTCCAAGTGATGGTGTCAAAGTCAACGTCATCGTCGTTTTCGACCGTAAACAAATCGGTTGAGAAAGTAATGTTGTTGTTATCCCACTTCACGCCGTACACAAAGTTGAATTCGCCTTTTGCCTTGACAATGATAGTGCCGGGAACCGCGATGTAAACAACATAGTTGTTTTCGCCGCTCTTGAGCGTGATGTTGATGTTTGCGTTTCCGCTGTTTTCAAGCAGTTGAATTGCATAAGCGGTTGCAGACGCATAGGACGTTTCGTCAAATTGAGAAAGCGTTGTGCCGTTTTCTTTATCGATGGCAAGGAACACAAGTTGAGCAATCTCGTCTGCAAGGAACATATCTCTTGAGCGGAGTTTATAGGAAAGCGTGACGTTGTCCCAATTCATAGTTGTGCCCTGTTTGAGAACGCTAAATTGTCCTGTAACATCGATTTCCACATCTCTTTGCTCAATCTTGAATGAGCCTGCGTTTTGAACGATAATTCTATAGTTGTTGTTTACGTCGAATTGCGATGCGTCGCTTTCAAACATATATTCGCCGACGTTTTCGCCGGATTTACGGCTGATACGGTTGCCTGCGTTATAGACATAGTATCCGTCAACTTTCGTTGCAGTGCCGTAAGATGCGGTGGCAAACAAGTCTGCAAGAACCTCGCTTGCGTCCTTTGTGGAGAAGTTGAGGTCTTCTGCCA
Organism: uncultured Bacteroides sp.; assembly: GCA_964499325.1. Taxonomy (GTDB): domain Bacteria; phylum Bacillota; class Clostridia; order Christensenellales; family CAG-917; genus CAG-475. Next base: position 15,937 of record CAZCKS010000022.1, read on the forward strand.
ACACGCCGAAGTGTAATTGCGGATCCTTATCGCCGTAAGTCTTCTTTTCGGATTGCGTATATACGTTGATAGCACGTTGCGTGATGTTGTGTTTTGCACTCTCGAAGGTCACATCATAGTTGCTCACGTTTGCGAGGTTGGGAGCGACTATATCATAATAGCCGACATTGTAGAATGCCGTCGGGCTGTAAGTGCCAACCACTTTAAGTGCGAGAGTCAAGACATCCTTTGTCAAGCCTTCGCTATCCAAAGTTGCCTCGTCGTTTGCGATACCGCTGATTGTATATGTCAATACGTTTGTGCGATCCGCGCCGTATACGCTTGTGGAAGCCACTGCGCTGACGACGATTTTACCTTTTACAATCTCGATATTGATTTTTTCAAGCACTTGATTGCCGTCTTTATCCATCGTAAAGTTGTCCGTAACATAGTTTACGTTATCTTTGGGGATAAATATTTCCACTTGGTATGCGCCGATTGCCACAGGAGCGGAATCGAGTGCGTTGTTTGCCTTATACCAGTTGTATGCGAAAGCGTTTTGTGAAGCGGTATCCGTGAAGGTCATTTCAACGGTCGCTTGTTGCGATGTATAAGCAATGCTTGTGCTTGTAACGGTGTAGGACACCACTTTTCTGTATGCAAACTCAAGTGAAAGACGTCTGTTTGTATCCAACGTGCCGAGGTTGTCCGCATTATCGATTGTAAATGCGATTTCGCTGTCGTTGTCATAGTTGAGTATCTCGGCATACGTGCTGTCCGCAAGAGTCCAAGAGCGAGACGGCGTATAGTTTTCGATAAGTTTCGTCGTTACGGAATTTGCAGTCAAGTTGAGAGCAAACGGGACAAAGTCGTCGCCGAGCGTCGTAACGACAGTTGCAAGTTCGCCACGGCTGAAAGACGTTGTCGTCGTGCCGTCTGCGTTCTTTGCCAAAATGCTTGCAGAAGAGTCCTTAACCGTGTTGTTTGCAACCTTTGTTGAAAGCGTATAAACGGTGTTGTCTGCAAGGATGTAGTACGTCTTAAGGTCGGACACGTTGCCTGCTTGGTCAACTGCCCACGTGTAGATAACACGCATACCGGCGCCAGTGATGATGTTCATTGCGCCGTTTTCAAGCACGGTATCGCCACCTGCAAGGTTGGAGCCCCTTATGACGGTAAATCTTGTGAAATAATCCTTATAGTTGGAGTTTTCATTGATAGAGGCATAGATTTCTTCAATCTTCTTATTGCCCAAAGCCTGCAATTCGGCAAGGTTCTTTACGAGGTTTACGCCATAGAACACTTTGACGTCATTGGAGTATGCACTCTCAAGAAAAACGTCGTCGAATGCAATGCTTGCAGAATATTTGTCATACATGCCCAAGTACCAACTTCTGTCGGAAACGGCAGGTAATGTAGTGTAATCGCCATAGAAATCTTTGCTGAACGGGGTGTCTTCGCCGGATATAAATTCGGGAGCGACAGGCGCAACGTTATCGATAAGCACCTTCACACCGCCCTTCCAAGAGCCGTCTGCAGAACTCTTCAATTCGCCAGGATATTCAGAGCGCACGTCTGCATTTGCAAATTGTCCCGTATAAGCGGTGAGCGACGTTATCCACTCAACGCCATTGTCGTGGTTGCTGACTGTAATGGACAATGTCTTGTCCGTCGCATTGTATTTGACCACGGCAGTTCTGTCGCCTGCGTCTGTCGTAATGGTAATGTTTGCCGTGTTGTTGTACACAGTGACAGCGTCTCCGCCCTTTGTCGTGTGATATGTCTTAAGGCTTGCAAGATTCTCTGCAAACGTGAGTGTGTGCGTATAGTATGAATCGTCAAACTCAAGCGTCAAGCCGGAGAAACCGACAAGTTTGTTCCATACAGAGTCGTTGTCTGCGCCAAATGAAACCTTGAGTGTAGCGTCGTTCTTTGCCCAAGTACCGTTATTTGCAGAAGAAATGGTGATTGTATTACCGCTTGCGTCAACATAGGACAATCCAATCTTGTGCGCAGGTGTGTCATAGTCCACTTTTACGTAATATGTAGACGTCACGTTGGACAAGTTGCCAGCAAGGTCCATCATATAAATCGTAAAGCGATAGTAGCCATAACCCGTAACACTGCTTGTATCGCTTGACACCTTTCCGTCTGTGCCGATAACACCGCTTGCGTCATATACGTCAACACCACGGCTCTTCGCCTTACCCACGGCAAAGTCGTATTCCAGTTTAAAACCGTCCTCAACCCCCAAAGGCAACAGCCCCGTGGCGAGCAATGCTTGTGCGTTGGCAAAAGTCTTTGCCGTGCCAAATCCGCTCATAGAGGATGCCTTGTCTACGGTGTAGAACCAAAGACGAGGAGAATAATCATACGCCGACGTATCTTCTGTCAAGTTGTAGTCGGTTGCGTTTTCATATTGTTTGGAATGTATCCACTCTTTAGGAGAGGTTGCGCCGATATAATCGTCCTCTGCCATCGGCGTGTCCTCGTTTGCGATGCTCGTATCTATACCCGAAACTTTGAGCGTTGATGTTTCACTCAATCCGCCGTAGTCCGTGACAATGGTCTTGATGTCGCAGTTGGTTGTGAAATAAATAGATACAACCACTCTTGCGCGGTTGGTGCGAGTGACGGTTGCATAACCGACGGAAACCGTGTTTTCGTCCGTGTCCGTCACGGTGATAGCCTTTGTTTGAGTGGCAATAGCATTGGTGCCGTCATAAAGATTGAACACGGTATCGCCAACTTGCACCGTCTTAATGCCCGT
>CAZCKS010000023.1:0-18170 GCA_964499325.1 uncultured Bacteroides sp.
GGGTCTGCAAAATCCTCACCCCCAGTTCAAGTCTGGGTGATGCCTCCAAACAAAAGCGACCTTGCAAGGTCGCTTTTGTTATCACAACACGAATACAAGCCGGAATGGCGGAATAGGCAGACGCAAGGGACTTAAAATCCCTCGATGGAAACATCGTATCGGTTCGACCCCGATTTTCGGCACCAAGAAAACACTCCTTATTTAAGGAGTGTTTTTCAATTTTTTTTAATAATAAACGGACAAAATGCACAACATCTTCAATTTTGCAAAGAAAACCTATTGCCAATTCGCATACGGGATGTTATAATTACTTAAAGTATAGATTACTATACTGACGTGCGCCCGTAGATATGCGCGCTATTGAGGGGAAAATGAATACCACTGCATACGCAAAAAGGACGTTGTACAAGCCAATCGACTTTTTCTTTAGGGGCGTTGCCGACGCGACGACCAAGAATAAGAAGGTTGTTTTTGTTGATGCCTTCCAGATAATGAATGACCGTTATTTGGGCAGAATGAGCGTATGCAATTATTTTTATATTGCTGAAAGTTCCGTCCGCATAAACGAACTTAATGTGATTGCTCTAGAAGAATTGCGCAATTACGATTTGGTTATGCGTGAGAACTTTATGATTCCCGACGTCACTTATTCGCTTGCATTATCCACTCGTTTTTTGGACAACGACAAAGATTTTGACATTTTGCTTGATTTGCTTAAAGATTGCGGATATAAGAAAAGCAATCTTATAATATCCTTTTTCGTTAGTTCCTTGGTGTGCTTGGACGATAAGGGAAGAGCGAGATACAACAAATTGCGCAAGGCTGGCTACAAGATTTGCGCATCCGCTTATGGCGAAGATTATAATGCGCTGGATGTTTTTGCGGATTTCAATTTTGATTATTTAAGATGTGAGGCACAATATTTTGACGCCTCTTCCAACAAGAAAAAAGTGCTTGCAATGCTCATTGATTTTTGCAAGAAAAACAAGATAGGCTTTATTATGGAGGGCGTTGACGCTCCTGCGCAATATTCACGCTACAAAAGAGAGGGCGTGACGCTAATGACGGGCAGAGCGGTGAGCAAACTTTCTCGCTGGGTTACCAATGAGTTTTTGGGAGTGAAATCTCCCACGGGCAAGGATAAAGAGACATATCTTAAGAGGTTGCAAAAAGACCTCGACGCCAAGAAAAAAGCCGAGGATGCGGAACTTGAGCAGTTGCGTAAAGTGGCGATAGCAAGAGCGCAGGCAGAGGACGGAAGCAAGGTTATGCCGTCTGCCCCGAGACCTGAACTTGCCAAGTCTCCATATCAAATCCGTCTTGAACAACAAAAACTCAATGCCAAAAAGGCAACGGAAGTACGTCTTGAAGCGCAAGCAAAACTTGTCAATCAAAATGTTGAGAACACAAGCGAGCAGGATAAGAAACTTATCACAGAGATGTCACGCATGCGCTATGAGGGAGATGTCCAAAGCGCACTTGCGTTGAGTTTTGCCTCTCAAAAGAAGAGTGAGTTAGGTGTAAATAGGACCTTGGACGAGGCTACCACAGATAATAAGGGCAAGCGCACGTCGAAGAAGTCGGATACAACCGCCAAAGAAAGCGAAGAGACGGTTGTAAGTCAAGACGAAAACAGTGTCGGCGCACCGATAAGACCGCCCCAACCCAAAGGTTTTGCCACGCCCAAAAAGCCGAAGAAAATCAAAGCGAATTTTGCCGGTGAGAAAAAGTTGTATGACGAATATCGCAATGACGGCTTGTTCGGCGGATTGGGGGCGGATATGGGCATCAAGGGCTTTGGCTTGACGATGCACATCGAGAGCAAGAATGAGGATGAGCCCGATCTTGTCGGACAATACAATGACAAGGGGCAGTGGGTCGACGAGGACGGCAACGTATTCAATGGCTACTTTGACGTTGAGGGTAATTGGGTTGAATACGAGCAGTTTGACGTCACCAAAGAGGGACATTACAACGAAAACGCACAATGGGTGGACAAAGACGGCAACGTGTATGACGGCTATTTTGATGAAGAGGGCAGATGGATAGATTACACCTACACTGACCAAAACGGCGAGATTGTTGACAACGGCTACTTTGACGACAGCATAGGCAAATGGGTGCCGTTCGGATATTTCTCCGGCGACGGGCTGTATCACAAGTTTTGAAACAACGGCATTGCCGTAAAATAGAGCAAAAATATGAGCGAAGAGCAACACACACAACAACAGCAGGGCGCAGAAGATGTTGGCAAGGAAAACGTCGTAAAAGATGTATCCGAGCAAGACGTAGCCGAAACACCTGCGAAAAAGGCGGATAAAAAGCAATCCGCTCGTGACGCACGCAAGGAGCAATCCCGTTTGAAAAAGGAATGGGAAGATTCTATTGTTGCGTCAAAAAAGGTAAAACGCGAGGAAAACCGTCGCAAGGTTAAGCGCGTTATGCTTATATTGCTTGTGTTTTCGCTTATCGTCACGTCAATCGTATACGTGATGTTGCTTTTCATACAAGAGAACAGTGTGCGTATCACTGCCTCGAGCAATCGCAAGGAAAAATCAATATCTCTATCTGCCGACAATGAGTATTGGACGCCATATCTCAATGTCACAGGTCCCACTCAAATGCGAGATTTGAGTTACAACAAGATATATGAAAGGGAAGAGATAGACACGCTTGACGACGTCAGAACGTTGCTTGCTCAAGAGGATGTCGCACTGGGTGCAATGAACGGCGAGAAATTTATTCGTTTCACGTTTATGCTTAAGAATACGGGCAACGAGCCTGCTTATATCGAGTATAATATGTCGCTTGAGTTTGACGAGCACAAGTTGCATGACGCTGTGCGAGTTATGTGGGGGCAGAGTTTCAAGAACGAAGCCCTTATCGCCGATGACGAAGTCCGTAGTGACGTTGCAGTGTATGCGTCGTTGAGCCAAAACGAGAGATTGCAGGGCACCAATATCAACATTTGGCGCAACGGCGACACCTACAATGGCGCGCCCATTCCTGAAGAGTGGATAAACACTCCTCGCACCAAAGAGCAAGGCTTTATAGAATACGTGGCATATCCCGTAGGCTCTGACAAGCCGAGGTTTGATTTGCTTTCTTATGAGAATGATATTTCGGATCCCACCGATTACAGCAGAGCGCAAGAAGCAGGCTATTTTGCCACAACGCCTTTTGCTTCTGACGAATATGTCTTCCAGCGCACCGCCACACTCGGCGTCGGTGACATAATGTATTGCTATGTTTGCATTTGGATAGAGGGCAGTGATTTTGATTGTGTAGATGCCAAGTTAGGGGGGTATTGTAAACTTGGTCTCAACTTCACAGCCTCCTAAAATGTACTAAATAGCGTCTAACTTTGTCAGAGCCACTTTTGCATCCTGTCACGTATTACATATACGTTAGGCAGTCTGCAAAAGCAACTCTTCCTTGTTATACATCTATTTATCACATTTTACAAATGTATTATTGAGCGACTGACTGTGTTAGAGCCTTGCATAACATACAAAATGTATGATAAAAATGTCGAAAACCAAAGAAAATTTTATTTTGGTATTGACAGTGCCATATACAAGATATATAATTATTATACAAAAGGTATAGTTATGCTTGCGCGCGAATAGATAATATTATCGCACGTGCGCATAAAGTGAGTGTCAAATATAATGTCATTCCGAGCGAAAGCGTGGGAATCTCGCGGGAGCGAAATGATGATATGCTGACGCAGGTGCAAATGTAGTCGTTCCCTTTCCAGGAGATTGCCACGTCACTTTGTTCCTCGCAATGACTGTGTGAATGCAAGCGCACGCAGTGCGCTCACCAAGCAAGAAATTCCTCACCGCAATGTAGATTTCTTCGCAGAATTGCCCTTAAACGCACAGGGCGCAGATAAACTTAACAACTAAAATAAAAAATAAATAGATGTTTCAAGTTTTTGAAAGGGGCTTGGAGCGTCGGATAAGGAGAAAAACGATGAAAAAGAAAGGTTTGATTATTTCAACAGTCGTAATGGTTGTTGTCTTGATTGCATCTCTCACTACCGCTACTTATGCTTGGTTTACAACAAGTAATGTTACATCCATTTCAGGTTTTGACGTCGAAGTTGTCTCAAGCAACGCTGTTAATATCGGATTGAAAGCAAACTGTACTTATGACGCAGATGCTATCGAAAGCGCATTTGTTACCGGCGATTGTAATTATACTGCCAGCACAGCAGGCACACTGGGTGGTGGCTCTTGGACAGGCGAAGAAGGATTGAGTGCTACATTGACACACAATATCTCTTGGGGTGCGCAAAAGAAAGCAGTTGGCGTAGTAAATACCGACATCGAAGCAGCAACTAGCGCAACGCTCGCAAATACCGGACTTTGGAATATTGAGAGCGGTACAAAGGCAATAGCAGCAAACATGGTTAAAAATGAATCTAAAGCAAATGTGCTTGGCAACCAAACGTTTGCAACCGCAAATACCGATTATGCATATTTCTTCCTTGGCGCAGCACCGACAAAGGCTTTGACCAGCAATGAATTGGTTATCATGGTCGACACTAACGGTAGCACCAACGTTGGTATTATGGCCGCACTTCACGTTGCCTACAGACTCAATGGCAATGGTGAATGGACGGATGCTGATATTTATGATAACGTCCATTACAACCAAAAAACCGCTGATTTAGCAAGCAATCTTACCGATACTCAAAAGGCAACCTATAAAGATACATATGATACAGATGCTCCAACAACAGGCGTTCGTCAATTTGCAATCACGGGGCTTGCAACAGCAAAAGACCAGATCGACCAAATTGAAATTGTTATCTATATCGCAGGTTCAGACAGTGACTGTGTAGATGCTGCAAAGGGTTCAAAAGGTGCAATCACGATGTTCTTCAACGTAGTTGCAGACAACTCTTCTCCTCAACAATAATTGAATAAACAGTAATCGATAAACAATAAAAAACGCGACCATATCGGTCGCGTTTTTTATTGTTTGTTAAATTCAATTATTGAACGATTTAATCGCTGTTACGGTGCCTGCATTGCCCTCAAAGCCCCAATCGTTTGCGCCGAGAGCACCTGTTTCTGCATACACAAAGTTAATCTTGAATTGCATTGCAGTACCTGTGGTAATATTGTTACATTCATTGTCTGTGCCTTCAACCCAAATATACATTGTCACGAAAAACACTTCGTTTTCGGCAACGTTGCTGGCAAGTGCGTATGTATATCTACCGCTGTCATTTTTATTGCTTGAACCAGTGTCTTTTGCTATTGCTTTGGTAGTTGTATTAAGTTTCCATGCCTCAAAAGGTTGCAATTCGCTCTTTTCCCAAGAGTCTACGCCACCGCTTTGATTTGCTTTTGCAACTTCGATATTAATACGTGTTGCGGCTGCCATACCTGGGTTGTTTGTTGCATCAACAGCACTACTGGGAGAGGCAATATTTGTGGTACCACTTGGGATAACCTCAATGCTGAAACCAAGTTGTGCAACTTGTTTGATATTGGTAACAGCCATTGTCAATTTGTAGTAAGTACCGTTTTGGTTTTCAACAACTTTCTTGTAACCGATAGGTTGTGTTGCGCTATCATACGCTACTGCTTGATAGTAACCTGCTTCATAACCATCATCTGTGCCGATAGTTTTAGTCTCGGTTGCAACCATCAAATATGATGTTGCATTTGATGCCGTAACACTGTCATCTGTTTTTGCGATTGTATAATATTCTGTGCCTTCTTGTGCTGAAGTGTCAGAAGTAACTTTGTAAATACCGCCATCAAGCACATATTTACCTTTTACGTCAGTGACGCCCGCGGTGGTTTCAACTTTTGTCGCTTTATAATAGTCAACTGTTTTACCAAGTGTAGATGCGCTCAATGCTTTATAACCAACAAAGATAGGAACTTGATCGCCTATTGCTTTTGTTGTTACAGCGTGTTCGAGTTTGCCAACTTCAACTTCAGCAAAGCCAAGGTATGTGCCCCATCCGTCAACAGCGCCTGTCCAACCATTTTCATACTTCAACTCGCCTGAATAGAGAGTTGCAGTCGAGCCTGCCGTTCCTGTCATAGCGATTTGCAAGCCTGTTGCAGCCTCCGTTGTAATTGTAAGGTCGTCAACTGTCGCTTTTGCACTGGTTTGGAACCAAGCATAAGTAGCGGTAGTGAGAGATGCAATCAAGACAACAACCATTACGACTGTTGAAATAATCAAACCTTTCTTTTTCATCGTTTTTCTCCTTATCCGACGCTCCAAGCCCCTTTCAAAAACTTGAAACATCTATTTATTTTTTATTTTAGTTGTTAAGTTTATCTGCGCCCTGTGCGTTTAAGGGCAATTCTGCGAAGAAATCTGCATTGCGGTTATGACATGGATAATTTGAAACGCACACTTATTCAAGGCGTACTCGTTAACGGTATGTGCCAATTCGGAGTGTAAACGCTCGCAAGGCGAGCGTCTTTCCTGCCCGACGGGAGGCTTCGTCGTACAAGTGAGCCGATGAGTTGTGGTTGATTTTCATCGGCGAACGAGAGGCATAACAAGAGAATTGTCCTTTGGACGGAGGCAGGCTGTCGCCCCCACGAACGACGGATAATTCATATAGAGGAGTGTCCTATATTTGAGTGGTCGGGCGCGACGCGTTAAGCAACACGTTCGGTGAACGTGTTGTAGCCAAAGCGAACGAGGCGGATTGCTTTGCAAACGCCGAAGTGGACATACCGGCGTGTCCGGAAAGAGGGGGTAATTGCATTGTAATATGTTCGTACTACACTTATTTCGGGCGCTCTTATTAAACTTATGTCCTATTTCAGGTGCAATAGGGAAAACATGTGATGGGAAGGACTTTTCTAAATCTCCTTGTCATTCTGAGCGTAGTCGAAGAATCCAGCGAAGCGAAAACAAAACAATTACCGCACATTTTATACGACATTTTGTCAAAATGGCTATTGACATACGCGCGTTTATAATATAAAATTTATATGTATAGTTATAACTATGCACACAGCAAAGTCATTCGAGTGAAGCGGAGCATTCCGTTCAAGGACAATAAGTATGGCTCGGTGACGTCAATAGCATTTGTTCTCATCTCGGGTTGCGCTTATAGCGCAATCAAGGGGCAATAAGCATCGGGGCGAGGGCAGAGGAGCATCAAAGGTAGGTTTTTTATGAACGTAAAAGAAAAACTCTCTTCAATCGGCAAGAACAAGAAAGAACTCACGCCAAAGCAACAGAAAGTGCGTACTATCCTTAATTGGGTAGCGACCGCCGTTTGCATTGTTGTTATCGTATTTGCGCTCGTTGTGGCGATTTTCACAATTTCAAGCACGACCAACGATAATCATCTCATGCAGTTCGGTGACAAAATTTATATGAACGTAGCGTCAGACTCCATGGATCCCACGTTCTCTGCAAGCGATATTCTCATAGTGGACGCTTTTGACAAAGACGACGATATGGACAAGATTCAAGTGGGGCAAGTCATTACATTCAAGACGACTGCCAGAAGCAATGGCTCTACTTACGAGATTTTCAACACCCACAGAATTGTCAAAATCAATTATTCTGACGAAAACAACACTGTTGTTATGAATGTTGTCACGCGTGGCGACAATCAAGACCTTTCTTGGAAAGACGCAATCGAGCAAGGCACTTTGGGACACGTTGAGACTGTCTCTGTCGATAACATCATCGCAACTTGGGGCGATGGTGAAGAAGATGGCAAAATGCTCAAGGGCGTCGGCGGATTCTCCAACTGGATTCAAGACACAGAAAACTTTGGCAAGAGCCAAAAAGTACGCTTCTTCTGCGTTGTCGTATTGCCATTGATTTTGCTCTTTGTCATATACGCATTTGTGCTTATCCGCACTCTCGTTATCGCCAAACTTGAAAATCAACGCAAAGTTCAAGCAGAGCAGGTTGTGACGGTTGACAGCCTTTCCGATGAGGAAAAACGTCGTCTTGCACAAGAATATCTTGCCTCTTTGCAACAAGAAGAAAATGTGCTTGCAGAGGGTGATGCGGACAGCGCAACAGACGCTCCGACTGATGACACCGCCACTGACGATACGCAAGCGGTTGATACTCAAGAGCAAATTTCAAACGAAGAAGAAATTTAATGCACATTTCGCATACTTTTAGTATGCGATTTTGCGTTATAACGACATTTTTATATCTATGATATAATGGTGATGCGCAGGCATCGAATTGTCCTTATTAGCAATTAATGGGTTTGCGCATACGTACCGTTTGACGGTAGGGGCTTGTTCGAGGGAGAGAATGAGCCATAACACTGAAATATATGAATATAAATCTTGTATTTGAATTTCTAAAAGCATTTTTAGGTGCATTTTATGATAAGGGTATTGGTAGTATTTTCTGGGGTATTATCCATATCTTTTACAATGACGGCTATTCCGACGCATTTAAGAACTACACCGAGTATTTCGGCGCGGGAGAATGGGCTGTTGCTATAATCTTTATTATCCTCATCGTGGTGGCAATCGTGGCGGTGCTTGTGCTTCTTGCACTCGGCATACGCAAACTTATCCGCATAAGCAGAACAAAAGTTTTGCCTCAAGACCTTGTTGAGGAATGCGCCAATCTCAAAAAGCAAATCATCAAAATGTCCGCTGAAAAGGACCGTATTCTCGGTATGCGTGTGAGCGATATCGGCAATTATGAGGGCGAGGAAGAAGGCGAAGAAGGCGAGAAAAAGCAAGAGCAATCTCCAACAGGGGAGTCTCGCTTTTACAAACTTACCGAAATCGATAAAATTTACGAGAACTATGTTCCGCCCGTCTATGACGACGAAATCACTTTGCCCGAACTTTGCGACCGTTTTCGCAATTTCGCTTGTTCGAGGATGAAACTCTTTTACAATCCTCGTATCATAAGGCTGTTTATCGCAGGTATGTCGACATCTCGTCTTATGATTTTGCAAGGTATATCAGGTACCGGTAAAACGTCCCTTCCGCACGCCATGGGCATATTTCTCAATAACCCTGCGACAATCGCATCCGTGCAACCGTCTTGGCGTGACCGTACCGAACTTTTCGGTTACTTCAACGAATTTACCAAGCGTTTTAACGAGACCGAAGTTTTGAAGAAGATGTATGAGGCAACTTGGAATGACCAGATTTACCTCACCGTCCTCGACGAAATGAACATCGCGCGTGTCGAGTATTATTTTGCAGAAATGTTGTCAATTCTCGAAATGCCGTCCCGTGACGAGTGGATTGTCGACCTTGTTCCGTCAGGCTGGGCAAACGATCCCAAACATATCGAAAAAGGTCGTTTCAAACTTCCGCAAAACATGTGGTTTATCGGCACCGCAAACAACGACGACTCGACATTTGCAATATCGGATAAGGTTTACGACCGTGCTATGCCTATCAACATCAACAGCAAGGGCGTTGCCTTTGACGCGCCGTGGGCGGATAATATCTTTATCAGTTATAAGCATCTTGAAGCAATGTTTAAAGAGTCGCAAGAGATATACAAAGTTTCTCAAGAGGTGCTTGACAAAGTTAACAAACTTGACGATTATGTCATTGAGCATTTCCGCCTTGCGTTCGGCAACCGTATCGTGAAACAACTTAAAGAGTTTGTGCCATCCTATGTAGGCTGTGGTGGTACTGAAATCGACGGACTGGATTATGTGCTTTGTAATAAGATTTTCCGCAAGTTTGAATCACTCAACCTCTCATACATCCGTGACGAAATCGACGGCTTAATCTTGTATTTGAGTGAACTTTTCGGCGAGGAAAACATGCAAGAAAGCAAGGAATACATCAACAGACTTAAGAAACTCTTCTAATACATCATAAAAGGGCAATATCGCAAATCGACTAACAAATATCGACGATGGAAGACAATAAAATCACAAGAGAAGTGTACAAAACGTACGCAAATAAGATTGTTTCGGTGCTCGAAAACGAGGGCTTTTACGAGCAATTCAAGAAACGCGTCGATAAAGGTTCTTCCGTCTTTAGATTGGCAAAAAAACGCCTTATTCAAGACATATCCATTGACTGGATAGACACCATTGAAAGCATTTTGCCAAACCTCGATACGATTGTGCGTAATCCTCGTAAATTTATCGTGCAAGAAGAGGATATTGTTGATGTTTCGCTTGCAAGAAGTATCTCGACAGAGTCTGTTAAATACCTTGCACAGCATACCAATATGATTTCAAAGGTGGATGAAAAGACTGGTGACGTCACGCCGTCCAAAATCTTGAATATCACCAAAGAAGAGTCCTTTGAAATCTATGAAAACCGCTTTATTTACACATTGCTTTTAAAACTCAAAGACTTTGTCACAATGCGTTATGACAAGATAAAAAAAGCGACCGCAACGCAAGACGTTCTTGAACTTGATATGGAGTCTCGCTTTAATTTGCCAAGCAAAAAGGTGACCTGTCGCACGGAATATTTCGCGCAGTTGAGTTTTGACGAGATTATGCGCCTTGATCCCGACACGCTTACCAAAATCGAGCGCGTTGCTAAAATCGACCGCATTATTACGGACTTTTTATCATCTTCTTTTGCAAAATCAATGCGCAATTCTGCACCTGTTCGTCCGCCGATTATGCGTACAAACGTTATTTTGAAAGAGCCGAACTTTAAGAAGGCTTTGACGCTTTGGCAGTTTATAGAAACATACAACGCAACGGCGGGTTTTTCTACGTCAGATGAGGTGGAGGAATACGAGATAGAGGACGACAGCGCAAAGAGATTGCGCAGTCTTGTCACGCTCAATACGATGGTGTTTGAGAGCCTGTATGACCAATGCGAGACAAATTTCGATATGGAGGATAAGGAATTTGCCGACTTTTTGCGTGTCGGACAAATGGATTTCCAAAAGGACGAAATTGATCGCGACGAATATGCTCAAAAACTCGATAACAAAGAAGAAAACGAGGACGAGCAGGAAAATATCGAAGAGGTAAAACCGCAAGAGGACGAGGACGCCGAAAAAGATATTCCGCCTGAAGAGCAAGAACCTGAAATCGAGCAAGAAGAGGTCGAAAAAGAGATAGAAAAACCGCTTGAAATAGAAAAAGAGGTTATTATTGAACGTCCCGTGGAGGTGGAACGTTTCAAGGAAATGCCACCGAAAGCCGATCAAGAAGAGGTTGATTTAGAACCTGATGCCGAGAAATTCGACCAACACTTGTTTGAAGTGCGCAAAGTGTTCAAACGTCCCGACGATGACAAACTCAAACAAGACGAGATTATCAAAGTCAAAGACGCGATCGATCGTTGCTTGAATTCTTATCGCCGCATTAAGCAGGAAGAACTTGAAGAGAAAGACAGACAAGAGCGCATTCGTCGTCGTAGAGAGGACATTGAAAAACGTGCGTTGGCATTCAAAAAACAACGTGAAGAACTTGAAAAGAACGCCGAAATCGCAGACGATTCTGCCTTGGGTATGGACCCGTTTAGTTATCAAAGGGCGAAACTTGCTCGCGATAAGAAAGAGGCGGAAGAGAAGAAACGCAAGCCGACAATTAAAGTCGACAAGCATGAACATCTCGAACTTGAAGACAAAGACACCGCACCCATAAACAAGGCAATCGACGAGATGGAAGAGGCGATGGCTAAAAAGGCGGAGAGAGACGCCAAAATTGATGAAAACCTCAACTCGATAGACGCCATAATGCCACTTGAAAACGATGTTCCCATCGTTTCTCGTGCACGCAAGAAGACGACTGTCGCATCGGTTGAAAATGTCGTGTCAAAGCCCCAAATAGAGCCTGTTGCGGAAGCGAAAGAGGAAAAACGCAATATTCGCATTGCAAAAGACGGGCAAATAAATGCGTGGGAAAATAACACAAAGAAACGCCGTTTAAATCTCACTCCCGTAGACGAGAATAGAGTTGCCGTCGGCGACGTCCATATCAAAGACGACAATGGCGTTACCCCGTGGGGCGAAGGCGCAAATCTCGGTAAAATCGAGCACAAATCCGAAGCCGAAAGACCTAAACGCAAGTACAATCGCAAAGCAAAAACAGATGGCGAAAATCTTGCGAAAGATGACAATAACTCGCAAGAAAAAGCGGTAAAAAGCAAGGAAAAACCGCAGAAAAAAGCAGTTGAATCAAAGCCGCTGTCGCAGATGAAGATAAACATCGGAGGACGTATCGAAGATACTGTCGGAATGGGGATAAACATCAAGAGTGAAGACAATGTTACTCCGTGGGGCGATGGCGCAAACCTCGGCAAAATCGAGAGTAAAGAAGAGGCATTAAAGCCCAAACGCAAATATAATCGCAAGCCGAAAACGTCTACAATCGATGTGGGCGAAGAATAATAATATAACTGCTTAAATCGCACTTGCAAGGATTTTCGAGTGCGATTTTTGTAGGAGTAAGATAACATTATGAGCAAACCCGACAGCAAGGCAAAAAGAATTTATAATATTGTCACAACAATAATTGTTGCGTTGATTTTCGTCTTTTTATTGACGATGGTTTCGGTGTTGCTTATTCAAAAGAAAAACGGCGGAGAAAGTCAACTTTTCGGCTATTATTTGTTTGACGTGCTCACTGACAGTATGAGTGGTACTATAGAGCAAGGCGAAGTGATAATTTGCCAAAAAGTCGATGAGGTAAACGACCTTGAAATAGGGGATATAATCACGTTTACCGCGCCGAGCGGACAACTAAAAGGCTACAATGAGACGCATAGGATAGTGAATATTGTCTACAAGGGCGACGGCGGTATAGACTATATAGAAACAGCCGGGGATAAACTGTATAACGGCAACATCAAAAAGGACGAATGGCACCTTTCTCCCGACAACGTTAAGGCTGTTTTTGTAAAAAAATCCGCATTTATAGGTGGTTTGCGCAACTTTTTATCTCATTGGTACGGATATGTGATTTTGATTGCGATACCGCTTTGCATAGTTTTTACGCTAATAATCGTGGGATTTGTGCGTGACAGGCTTGCCCTTGCCTCCCAGGAGAATCAAAAGGCATTAACGCTTGAAAACTTATCTGATGAGGATAAGAAAAAGTTGCTTGAAAGTCTTGCTGATGTCGAGCATAAAGATGAGGGAAAAGAGCGTAATGAGACGAAATTTGAAATGAAAAATGCACTTGAAAATCCCGCTTGCGACAAGGAAGATTTGTCATCAGACGATACCCAAAATCCACATGTCGACAACTAATCTAAAACAATAAATATTTTGAAATCATAGTGTCTCTTGCTAACGGCAAGAGATTTTTATTATAGCATTTTAATATTCAATACCATGTTTCATTTTTGTTTAAGCGTTTTGGAATACGATATGTATACGCACTTAAGTTTGCAAAAAATATTTTTTCTGCAATCTAACCGCATATATTTGCGTTACATAGTCGTTTTTGAAAAAGGGCGTCGCTAAATACTATTGCGTTTAATCGTCCTTTGTGATAAAATATTAAATACTTATATTATATATAGGGGAAAGACTATGCTTGCAAAACTTACAAGTTACGCCCTCGACGGCTTGACGGGATATGCCGTAGACGTTGAAATTGACATCAACAGCGGGCTTCCAGGCTATGATATGGTCGGACTTGCGTCAACGGCGACGAAAGAAAGCAAAGAGCGCGTGCGCTCCGCAATCAAGAACAGCGGTTTTCAATATCCGGCAAAACGCATTATTGTAAATCTTGCGCCTGCGGATACAAAGAAAGACGGCTCTGTATTCGATTTATCGGTTGCGCTGGGCATTATGGCGGCAACGGGACAAATCGAAAACAAATCATACAAGCAATATGTGCTTATAGGCGAACTTTCTTTGGACGGACAACTGCGCCACGTCAACGGCATAATGCCACTTCTTATATCCGCAATGCAAGACGGACACAAGAAGTTTATTATTCCCGAGGAGAATGCCAGAGAGGCAAGTTACATTGAGGGAATTGAGGTGTATGCCTTGCCGACGCTTAGAGATGTTGTTGAGATGTTGAGCGGTGTAGTATATGACAAGGTGCCAACGTCCACTTATGAATCCGCTTGCGTATGCCACGGCTACGGCGTGGATTTTGCCGACGTAAAAGGGCAGACAGTTGCAAAGCGCGCAATGGAAATTGCCGTTGCAGGCGGACACAACGTGCTTATGATAGGGCCTCCGGGCGCAGGCAAAACCATGCTTGCAAAATGTGTGCCCACGATTATGCCCGAGATGACTTTTGAAGAGGCAATCGAGGTTACCAAAGTGCACAGCGTTGCAGGCATATTGGATAGCGAGATAGGCATTGTCACCACAAGACCGTTCAGAACTCCGCACCACACGACGACGGTGCCTGCACTTGTTGGTGGCGGAGCAAAGGCAAAGCCGGGCGAAGTGAGCCTTGCCAATCACGGAGTGCTTTTCCTTGACGAAATGCCAGAGTACTCACGTCGCGCACTTGAAACGCTCCGTCAACCCTTGGAGGATAGAAAAGTCACTGTTGCCAGAGTGCAACAGACAACTGAATATCCTGCAAACTTTATGCTTATTGCAAGTATGAACCCTTGTCCTTGCGGAAACTATGGCTCCAAAAATCAAATATGCCGTTGTACGCCTTCACAAATACACAACTATGTGTCTAAATTGAGCGGACCTCTCATGGACAGAATAGATTTGCAAATCGAGGTTGATAATATCACGTATGACGAACTTCGCGGAAATCACACAGCCGAGAGTTCGGCGCAAATAAAGGAGCGCATAAACAGAGTGCGCGCTCTGCAAAGAGAAAGATTTAAAGAGGACGGCATTCTTACCAATGCCGAGATGAATTCTCGCCAAATCAACAAATATTGCCAGATAGACAAGGATTGCGAAAGACTGCTTCAAAAAGCGTTTGATAAATTAAATTTAAGCGCAAGAGGCACAACGCGTATACTTAAAGTCGCAAGGACGATAGCGGACATCGAAGGATGTGAAAATATCCTTCCGGCGCACATTGGCGAGGCGATACAATACAGAGGCTTAGATAGGAAGTACAGTTAATGGACGCAAGAGATTTGACAAGTAAAAATCTTTTGGCACTTGCCTTGGTGGAGGAACTTTCTTTAAAAAAGAAAACCGCTCTGCTGGATGTCTTGGATGTAGAGGAGATCGGCGAATACGAGGCGAGAGAAACCGTTTTCAAAGTGCTCGGAGAGGATAATGCGACGCAGTTTTATAAGAAACTCGATTGCATAGACGAGATTATGGACAATCTTGCCAAACTCGACGTGCATTATATCACTTGCTATGACGAGGAATATCCCGACGAATTGAACTCGGTATACGACAGACCGCTTTTGCTCTTTGCAAAGGGAAATATATCCGCTCTCAAAAAGAGGCGTATTTCCGTTGTGGGTACTCGCAGACCTACCAGATACGGCGCAAAGGTTGCCGACGAATTTTCAAGGGAATTTGCGAGAGCCGGGCTGTGTATCGTGTCAGGTTTTGCAAGAGGCGTGGATTCAATCGCACATAAGGCTTGCGTGGATAATGGTAGCGAAACTATAGCGGTATTTGCATGCGGACTGGATGTCGTCTATCCTGCCGAGCATAGGGGGCTGATGGATGCGATATTGGTAAACGGAGGATTGATTTTGAGCGAATATCCTCTTGGTACAAAGCCGTTGCAGTATCATTTCCCCGAGCGCAATCGCATAGTAAGCGGACTTTCCGAGGCGGTGTTTTTACCGCAAGCGGCAAAAAAGAGCGGTTCGCTTATAACGTTGCGACTTGCGATAGAACAGGGGAAGGATTTGTTTATTGTGCCGAGCAATATATACGACGAGGACGGCGCAGGCGGAAACGAATTGCTTAAAGAAATGCCACATGCGCTTGTAATATCTCCCGAAGATGTGCTTGACGCAATGCATGTTGCCACGGAAAAGATAGAGAAAGCACCGATTGAACTTTCTCTTGTGGAAAATCAAATTATAGAAGCCCTTAAGGATGAGGAAAAACACGTTGAGGACCTCATAGAGATTACCGCCTTGAGCGTTAGCGAACTTACCAACGTACTCTTCAATCTTGAAATCGAGGGATTGATAGTAAAAACGGCAGGCAACTATTACGCACTTGCCTAACAAAACGAAAATCAAATATGGGGCTAAACCCCGAGGAGAAATAATGAAACAACTCATAATTGTCGAGTCACCGCACAAAGCAAAGACGATACAAAAGTATCTCGGAAACGACGTTGCGGTGCTTGCGTCCAAAGGACATGTATGCGATTTGCCGACGCGTTCTTTGGGTATCGACGTTGACAACGGTTTCAAACCGCAATATATCGTCACGCCGGACAAGGAATCAACCATAAAACAACTTTCACAAGCAGTCAAGAAATACGACAAAGTATATCTTGCAACCGACCCGGACCGCGAAGGCGAAGCAATCTCGTGGCACCTCAAGAATACTTTGGGCGTAACGGGAGATAAGGTACGTATAGAGTTCAACGAAATTTCCCCCAAAGCCGTTCGCGCGGCAATGGAAAATCCAAGAGAAATAAACATGGATCTTGTCAATAGTCAGCAAGCAAGAAGAGTGCTTGACAGGCTTGTCGGTTACAAGATTTCCCCGATACTTTCTCGCAAACTCAAACCAAGTTTGTCGGCAGGACGAGTGCAGTCTGCAGCCCTCAAAATGATTGTGGACAGAGAGAAAGAAATCCGTGATTTCAAGCCCGAAGAGTATTGGACAATCAATGCGCTTTTGCTCAAAGACGGCGCAAAGAAGACCAAAGCAAACCTTTTCCATGCTTTGCTTAACGACAGAAACGGTGAGAAAATCAAGCCCTGTTGCGCAGATGAGGCTTATGCAATCCAAGACCAAATGAAGGTAAGCAATTACTATGTGGACGAAGTGAAGAAGAGCGTTTCTTTCTCAAAGCCCGCACCGCCGTTTACCACAAGTACGATGCAACAAGAGGCGAGCCACAAACTCAATATGACCGCAGATAAGACATCGAGAGTGGCGCAACAACTTTACGAAGGCGTAAACATCGAGGGGGAAGGACAACATGCACTTATCACGTATATCCGTACCGATAGCGTGCGTATTTCTCCCGACTTTGCCAAAATTGCTCTTGCGTACATTGCAAAGAATTATGGTAGCGAATATGCGCCCAAGACGCAAAATATATACAAAACAAGCGACAACGCCCAAGACGCCCACGAGGCAATAAGACCTATTGACCTCAATCGCACTCCGCAATCGCTTGAGGGCAAGATGGACAAAGATGCGTATAGGCTTTATAAACTTGTCTATGAACGCTTTATGGCGTCGCAAATGACGCCTGCCTCTTACAATACGATGAGAGTGCATATCGTCGGCGAGCATGACGGTGATAAACTCGGCTTTGTCGTGAAAGGAAAGAGCGTCAAATTCAAAGGCTATACAGCAGTGTATTCTCAAACTGTGGAAGAGGTCGATGATGATAAGGAACTTGATACAATGCCCGACCTCAACGACGGCGAACATCTCAATCTTGACGACGTATCGTGCGAGCAAAAGTTCACAAAACCGCCGGCGAGATATAATGACGCAACGCTTGTAAAAGCACTTGAGGAAAACGGCATCGGACGTCCGTCTACCTATGCGAGCATTATATCCGTTATTGCAAAGCGTGAATACACCCAAAAGGTGCAAAAAGCAATCGCTCCCACGCAACTGGGTGAGGCGGTATGCGAATATATGGAGAAGAATTTCCCTGACATCATGAGTCTTAACTTTACGGCTCGTCTGGAGGGCGCGCTGGATAAGGTCGCAGACGGAAATCAAGAGTGGCAAGCGCTTATCGGAGCATTCTATCCGCGTCTTATGCGCTTTGTGGAACGTGCCGCAAAGCAGGGCGGAGGTAACTATATGCCTGATGAGGAAAGCGACGTCGTATGCGACAAGTGCGGAGCAAAAATGGTGATAAGACACGGTAGATACGGTCCCTTCCTCGCTTGCCCCAACTATCCCAAGTGCAAGAATATCAAGAAGATAGTTGAAGTTGTCGGCAAATGCCCCAAGTGTGGCGGAGATGTCAGCAAGAGAGTATCAAAGGCGGGAAAAACTTTCTACGGATGCACCAATTATCCGCAGTGTGATTTCATAAGTTGGGATATTCCGGCACCGTACTATTGCCCCGATTGCGGAAACGTGATGAAAGTTGTCAAACGCGACGAAAAAACGTATTACGT
>CAZCKS010000024.1:0-17492 GCA_964499325.1 uncultured Bacteroides sp.
TTGCAATGAGTGCGGAGGCATAATAAAGCCCGAAGTGGTGCTTTACGGCGAGATGCTGGATAGCAAGGTGTTGCAAGGCGCAGTTAGAGCGATACAAAGCGCGGATATGCTTATAGTTATCGGCACATCGCTTGTTGTGTATCCGGCGGCAGGACTTATAGATTATTTCAGAGGAGATACTGTTGCGCTTATCAACAAATCGGCAACGTATATTGACGAGCGCGCTGACATCGTTATCCGCCACGATTGCCAAGAAGTGGCAAAATGGCTGATGTGAGTTTTGCCATAGACAATTTGTAAGATATATTATAAAATATAGATAGGCGTGAATTAGGAGATATAGAGATATGAGCATTATAAGCAAAATCGTCAATGCGTTTTCATCAACGTCGCAAAAGACGGGCGTAGGCGAGAACGACAAGATGGCAGTTACGTCGCGTGATATGCGTATGACGGCAAGAGAACTTGCTTCCGAGGGCATCGTGCTTCTCAAAAACAACGGAATTTTGCCGATTAAACAAAGCGATACGGTGTCCGTATTCGGACGTACTCAATACAATTATTTTTGTGTGGGATACGGCTCGGGCGGAGATGTAAATGCTCCCTACAAGACAAGTCTTTACGATGCCTTAAAGGTGTGCGACAAGATAAATATCAATCAAAATCTTGCGGAAACATACAAAAGTTGGTGTGAAAAAAACGTTCCCGACGAAGGGTATTGGGGACATTGGCCCTTCTGCTTTAAGGAAATGCCGTTAAGCGACGAAATCGTCAAAGACGCAAGTGCGCAGAGTAATGTGGCGATAGTCGTTATAGGGCGCGCGGCAGGCGAGGACAGAGAGCAAAAACTTAAAGAGGGCAGTTTTTATCTGACAAAAGACGAAAAGGCAATGCTTGATAAGGTGTGCGCACATTTTGAAAAAGTCGTGCTTGTGCTTGACGTGGGCAATGTCATAGAGTTTGACGATATAGCGAAATACGGAGATCGCATAGGCGCAATATTGTTTGCCCTGCAAGGCGGTATGGAGAGCGGGAGGGCATTGTGCGACGTGCTTTGCGGTGAAGTAAACCCGTCAGGCAGACTTACAGATACAATCGCCGTCAGATATGATTTTTATCCGTCTGCGGATTGTTTCGGCAATAAAAAATATAACGATTATGAGGAAGATATTTACGTCGGCTATCGATATTTCGAGACGTTTGCAAAGAACGAGGTGTTATACCCATTTGGATTCGGATTGTCGTATACTACGTTTGAAATCAGCGCAACGGTAGAGCGCGTCGAGGGCGGTGTGAAATTGCTATCGACAGTCAAAAATGTCGGCGACGTTGCAGGAAAAACCGTCGTGCAGATGTATGTCAAATCGCCCGTCGGAGTTATACAAAAACCTGCGCGTGAACTTAAAGCATTCTACAAAACGGATGTTTTACAGTCGAGTGAAGAAGTGTCGCAAGAGACGTTTATCGAGGACTACAATCTTGCCTCTTATGATGACGAAGGGCTTTCTGGACACAGGGCTTGTTGGGTGCTCGAGGACGGCGATTACGAGTTTTATGTGGGCGAAAACGTGCGTGACGCAAAGTGCGTTGGAAGCGTTAATATCAGTAAAAATCCAATACGTCAATGCAGTAATGTTTGCTCTCTCAAAAGACCTATAAGCGTGCTTGAAAAGTATGACAGTTTGTTTGACGATGAAAGTTATAAGGCTTTGTTTTTCGACGTGAGAACAAGACTTGACGCAATCAAATTGTTGTTGAGTTTAAGCCCCGATGAGATGGAGAATATCAATCGCCGTTTAGAGAATTATACAGCAAAAGAATACCTTGTAAAGCGTGGTAGTGACGTTGATTTAAAGGAGCGCATACTAAACAACCTTCCTAAAGAAATTGCGCAAAACAAGGACTTAAACATATCGTTTAATGATATTAAAAGTGGTATTGCGACAGTTGAAGAGTTTGTTTCTACATTATCGGACGAGGAATTGGAGGTGTTGTGCCATGGCGAAGGATGCATGAATAGTGCCCTCGGCGCAAAGGGAAATGCAGGCGCTTTTGGAGGCATAAGCAAGTCGTTGCGTGATAAAGACGTGCCTGTTGCGATAACCACCGACGGTCCGAGCGGAATAAGGCTGTGCGCAAAGGCGTCATTGCTTCCTTGCGGAAGCGCAATCGCTTCTTCTTGGAATGAGGCTTTGGCGCAAAAACTGTATTCGTTAATCGCACTTGAAATGGCAGAGAAGGGCTCTGACGTATTGCTTGCGCCGGGCATAAACATCCATCGCAATATGCTTTGCGGACGGAACTTTGAGTATTATTCGGAAGACCCCTATCTTGCGGGTAAAATGGCAAGCGCAGTCGTCAAGGGCATACAATCCGATGGCGGAGCAAGTTGCGTAAAGCACATGGCTTGCAACAATCAAGAAAAGGCGAGACGCATTAACGATTCAAGAGTTAGCGAGCGTGCGTTGAGAGAGATTTATTTGAAACCGTTTGAAATATGCGTAAAGGAGGCAAATCCCAAGGCGATAATGACCTCTTATAACAAGGTCAACGGCGTGTATGCTTATCACAATTACGATTTGTTCACAACAATTCTGCGAGGCGAGTGGGGATATAAGAATCTCGTTATGACAGACTGGTGGACGAATGGCGCGAAGAATCCCGACTTCAAAGGTGTTGATGACAATGCGTACAGGGTGAGAGCGCAAGTGGACGTGCTTATGCCGGGCGGTTCAAGAGTTAAGGGAAGATATGACGGTACGACGTTGAAATCGCTAAAGAAGGGCGGTCTCACAAGAGCGGAACTTCAACGTAGCGCAATAAACGTCATAGGTTTTTTGTTGCAGATAGACAAACACGACAACATTGAAATAGAGTAAGCGTCACAACTGATTTGAGGGAAAGTATGAACAAGAATTATAAGATTATTGCGATAATAGTGCTTGCAGTTATGCTGGCAAGTTTTACTTTTGTGCTTGTGGGGTGCAATGCGGAAGAGGAAATCTTGCCATTTGACAAAGCGGACGAAAGCAAAGACGGATATGCGACGGTATATATCCCCGAGGATAGAGATTTCAATATATTGTTGCTTTCAGATCCTCAAATAGACACCACGGAAAAGTATAAACACGTCGGCGCACTCGGCAATGATAAGACGTATGATTTTGTCGAGGATTTTGTGCGACAAAACGCTCCCGATTTGGTGGTAATCAACGGCGACCTTGTTATGCACGATAGTTTTACATCTTCGACGCCGTATTTTGACAGATATGCGGAGATTTTTGAAAGACTTAAAGTGCCATGGACTTTTGCCTTTGGCAATCACGACGTTGACGGAGGATACGTATCTTTTTCTGCAGAGGCAGAAGACAGCAGACAGTGCACAAAGCAAAAGTTGATTGAGCATCTTGACAAAAAATATAAGTATTGCCTGATAAATTCAGACGCAAACTGCGCGGATGGATCGGGCAACCACTTTGTCAATGTGCGTAGAAAGAGTGGAGAATTGGTATATACACTTTGCGTATTCGATTGCGTCTACAACAGAAGCGGTCGCACTTATACACCCGTGCCAACAAAAAATCAGGTCGAGTGGTATAAAAACACCATAAACGCAATTTCCGACAGCGAATACGGCGAGCAAAGAGAGGAACCTCAGGTTGTAAAATCTATGATTTTCAATCACGTCGGTGTGCCTGAATTTTATACTGCATGGCAAGAGGCTTGGAATGACGGAAATCCCACCGAGGATTATTTTTACGGACATAGACTTGAGGGCAATTACACTTCAAAATACGGGGAAAGGGCTGAAGAGGAGCAAATCTTTTACATAGCGAAAAATCTTAAAAGCACCACGGATATTTTTATGTGTCACCATCACGACAACGATATGTCCGTCAATTATCAAGGCATACGTTTGACCTTTGGTCAACATTCGGGATTTTCTCATTATTACAGAACACAGCAAAGTTTTTATGATGGTATCTTGCCCGATAGAACAAATATCAAAAATTGGCGAGACATAAGTTTTAAGCGCATAGACGATTATGGTGATGAGAGAGGTGGAGTAAAAATATCTATTTCAAGCACGGGCGAAAGGCAGATTGCTCGCATTATCGCAAGAGAAGTCATGAGCAACTATTTTGAGGATTATTACATCGATTATGATCTCGTTGCACAAGCCCTTGACGCAAATCCAGATTATGACGGCATTGTGGAGCGCGGTGAGAATAGGTTGTGGAAGAGGGAAAGCATCCAATAATCATACAAAACAAGAAATATCGATACATTTGTATCAATAAAATATGAAAAGTCTATGGACAAATAGGATTTTTAATGTTAAGATAGCCTTATAAAATAATTTATACAGGCGCACGCATGCGCTTGGATAAAATAGGAGAAATTTTTATGAGAGACTTAAAGCATCTGCTTTACTTTGAGAATCTGTTGCTCGAAGCCAATAACGAACTCGTGCAACAAGCCACTCAAAAGGACGGCAAACTTGCGCTCGGATATACGTGCTATCACGTGCCCGAAGTGTTGCTCAATCTCGACAACTGTTTCAGTGTGAGATTGCGTGCGCCTCGCACTGGTTCTATGGATATTGCGACGTATTATTTAAGCCCATTCCTTTGCGGATTTGCAAAAGCGTTGCTCGAGCGCGGTATCGAAGGCGGATACAATTTCTTGTCTGCGCTTTTCGCAGGAGAAACGTGCAGTGAGATGAACAGAACTATCGAACACTTCGAGTTGTTGCGTTTGGTGGATAATGATAAATTCTTTGTCAGCATCTTCGATATGCCATTCAAGACGGACGACCATTGTGTGAAGAGTTATGCCAATCAAATGCGCATAAGAGTGCTGGATCCCCTCAAAGAAAAATACGGCGTGGACACTTCAGATGACGCTATTCGCAAGGCAATCGAGTTGCACAATAGAGTTTGCAGAGTTATAACGCAAATCGGAGAATTCCGCAAGGAAGAGAATCCGAGAATTACAAGTTATGAGTTCCACGTATTGTGCGTTGCGACGTATTGTTGCCCCAAGTATTTGATTGTTGACAAACTAGAAGAAACGCTTGAGGAACTTAAGACGAGACAGCCAGACGCTAAAAAGCCTTTCAGAGCAAAAATCGTGCTTGCAGGAAGCGAAATGGATGATCCCGACTTTACAAAACTTATTGAGGAAAGCGGTGCGTACGTTGTTGCGGATAGATATTGTTTCGGTTCCCTTCCCGGCAGAGAAGAGATTATCCTCAACGACGATGAGGATGTGCTTACGCAAGTGTGCCGTCATTATATGAAGACTGCTCAATGCCCCAGATATATGGAAAGAGCAAAAGTCGAGGGCAGACGCGAATACGTCAAGCAACTTGTCGAGGAATATCATGCAGACGGCGTTGTGTATGAGCAACTCAAATTCTGCGAATTCTGGGGATATGAACGTGCTCTTGCGTCTTACGTTATGGTAAACGAATTTGACATTCCTGCAATCGCAATCGACCGCCAATACACCGCAAGTGCATCTGGACAGTTGCGTACGAGATTGCAAGCGTTTGTCGAAAGCCTTGAAATCAAACACATTCAAAAAGAAAAGAATAAGAAGTGAGGTGTGATATGGGAAAGAAAAAATACGGCGGATATAAAAATCTGCATCACGATAAAACCGCTATCCTTAAGCACCGCGAATGGAGAGGCTTTAAGGATACACTTGTAGACTATTACCGTTGGCTTATCACTTGGAAAGATATGATTGTGATGGTGCTCAAAAACCCGATTGCGGTTGTCAAGGGCTTGTTTAGATACCGTTGGTTTATGACGTATCTCACCACGCCGGCGTTTGTTGACCGCCATACGGAAGGATTGAGGGGACCTCAACTTCTCATGACGCACCTTCATTTCAACATGATAGTCAAGCACGCAACGGGACTTATTCTCACTGCGTTTGAATGCGACGAAAAGATGTTCCCCAAGAACAAAAAGAGCAAGAAACTTGTTTGCATTGACGAACTTATTCCTGTTGAATTTATCGCAGGTTTCCCCAATCTTAAGACATATCCGATGCAAACGATGCCGATATTCCTTTCGAGCATGGTGGACCAAATCTTGCCTCCGATGTACCTTGACGCTATTGAGAGTCTTGGCGTTCCTGCCGACGTATGTCCGCTCCCGAGCGCAGAGGCAGGCGTTGCCGTCGATGACGATTATCCCAAACTTGGCAAATGCATGATTACCTGCAATATGCCTTGTGACGGCTCGATAATGACGACTACCATTCAAGACAGATATTTCAATCTTCCTACACACGTTTATAACGTGCCTCTTCGCTACAACGGCGAGGACGTACAAGAATATGCGGTGCAAGAGATTAAGGACATGATAAAATTCGTCGAGGAGCAAACAGGCGAAAAGTGGGATTGGGACGCATTCCTAAAAGCACTTGAAAGTTACAACAAGCAACTTGATTACGAATTGCAAAAATGGGAAGTCAACAAGACAAAGTATCCGCAAATGACTGGTGCGACGTTCTGGCTGTATAGACTTTACTATTATCATCTCTCCGGCGGTTTTGATAAACGCTTCCTTAAGGTTGACGAGAAAGTCAATAAGATTATGCTCAAAGCATACGAGAAAAAGACTCCGTGCAGTAAGGAAATGCGCCATAGAGCAATCGTTTGGAGTTGTCCTGCAAACTATTATACAAGTTTTGCAAACTGGCTTGAAAACTGCTGGGGCATAAACGTCGTTATGGATATGGAGACGATGATTTCCTATCTCAAATTCCGCACGGACACGCATGAGCATGCTCTTGAAGACCTTGCAAAGACATATCAGCGTGCAACAATGCGTAAGCATACCAAGGGCGGTTATAAAAACGTGCTCGACGAGTGCTGGCGTATAGCAGAAGAATACAACGTCGATACAATCATCATGTACGATCAAATCTCGTGCAAGGGTATGGACGGACTCGCGGGTATTTTCGACGAGCAAGCAAGAGAAAGAGGCTATCACTTCATTTGGGTGCAACAAGACCTTATGGACAGCAGAACAATCTCAAGACGCGATATGCGTGAGCAAGTCAACAAGTATATGACCACCGTGTTGCAAGAAAAGCCTGTCAACGAAGAGTTGCTTGACTTTGACGATACCGAAGCGTGGTAAAAATAAGATAATTTGGAGGAATACATAAATGAAATATTTTGGCGGATGCGACGTAGGTTCAACCTATACGAAAGCAGTTATATTGGACGAAAACGGCAAAATGCTTGCCGATACCACTATCAAGAGCAAAATCAATGCTGCACTCTCGGCAGAAGCGGCTATGGAAAACGTCGTCAAGGCTGTGCCGGAACTCAATGGCGACGTCAAGAACCTTGCATATCTCGTGGGTACGGGTTATGGCAGAAACAAAGTTGCAACGGCTGATGAAAACATCTCCGAAATCTCTTGCCATGCAATGGGCGTGCACGTCACCGATCCAAGCGTAAAAGCAATCATCGACATCGGCGGACAAGACATCAAGGGCATTGCAATCGACAGCGATGGTACGGTTAAGAACTTCGCAATGAACGATAAATGCGCGGCAGGTACGGGCAGATTCTTTGAGGCTATGGCAAGATCTTTTGAAATGTCGCTTAGCGATTTCTCAAAACTTTCCCTCAAAGCAAAGAACGTTATCCCCATCTCTGCACAATGTACGGTTTTTGCAGAGTCCGAAGTTATCTCTCTCGTTGGAGAGGGCAAGCCGATGGACGAAATCGCGGCAGGTATCGAGATGTCCGTTGCAAAGAGATGCTTTGTTATGGCAAAGAAAGCCGGTGCGGCGGATTCAATCACTCTCACGGGCGGTTGCGCAAAGAACGACGGCTTGAAACAAGCAATCGAGCAAGTGCTTAAAATTAAGGTTATCGACCTCAAAATCGACCCGCAACTTATGGGTGCGCTCGGAGCAGCAGAATACGCAAGGCAAAAAGGCTTGGCAAGAGCATAAGGAGGCATATATATGAGCGCAGGTGCAATCGCAGGAATCGTTATCGGTAGTGTTGTGGGAGCAGTGCTCTTGTTCTTCCTATTGACGTTTACCATTTATTGGTTCAATCTCGATATGAAACTTATGCACTGGTTGTATTTCAAGATGAAAAAACATTACGACAAGATGGAAAGACAAAGAAAACTGTGATTTTCCGCTTTCTGTTTGAGCGTAATGTTTGAAAATTTAACACATAAAAGGCTAACTGATTTTTGTTAGCCTTTTTCGTTGCGTCTATTAATTAAATGCGATTTATCCGTTTAATACGGCATTCGCAAAAAGTTGACCGAGTTTTATTTGTGAGAGGGAATCATAATGCGCAAGATCGGGATTGTCGGCAGGTTCGCGATTGTAGGTAAGTCCTTCGCCGATTGTGTTTATATACGTCGCAAGCGGATCGTCGTTGCTATACTTGATTTTTGCTTGGTTGATCTTTTTGTATTGTTTCCAATATTTTGAATCGCTTATGCCTGCGTCTATAAACTTTACGTTGCTACCGAATTCTTTGCGCATATCTGCAACAAACTGCTTTGTGTTGGCATAATAGAGTTTTGCTCGTTTTTTAGAGGCGTCGCTTTCGCCTTGCATCCACAAAAAATCCGTTATTTCAGTTTCGTAATTTTTGCTTTTGAGATATTCGACAGACTTGTTTACAAAAGCCGTCATTGCTTGAAAGAGGCAATTCTTGTCCTTTGCCCAATGCCAATGTAGTATGGATCCGCCGTAAGCATATTTGATGATAAAATAGGTGGTATCCTCATTGCCCAGCACTTCTGCAAGCCCGATTTCAGGGCCGAATGTATCAAAAGAGGACGGGTTGGTTTTGACAAATCCGTCAGATTTGTTTCTTCCGTTTTCCGTATTGTAATTGATGTATACGTTATCGTAGCCTGCCTCGTATTCGGCAAATTTTTCATTGCCGACATTTTCTTTAAGCAGTAAAGTGGACGCACATCCCGTTGCGTTGGATTGCCCTGCCAAGATAATTACTTTTGCGTGCTTACCGGCACCGTCTTCAAGTGTGTCGTTGACTATGAAATCAAGGTCGGGTGTTATCTCAAATTCGGGCTTGTCTTCGCTCTTGTTGCAAGAACAAAGAATGCCCAACGCAAAAACTGCTATAATAATTAGACAACTAACACACACAAAAACATTTGGCAAACGCTTGCTTTTTCTTGTCACGATTGGCTCCTGAGCACGGCGCAATTTTAGGCGAAGTGCGACAAAATATTTTTTATATAATAACATAAGTATTTGTATTTGAATAGACGATTTCCAAAAAATTATTGCTATATCTTTTATATTATGATAATATTTTATAGGAGAATAAGGAGATAATTATGTTGAATTTGGAATGCCAAACCGTATATGACATAATACGCGCCATTGCAGAGACTGACGATGTGTACAAGATTGTCGAGGCAGAAGAGATTATTGCGAGATTACCGCAAGGCGTTTCTCTATCCAAGGTGCAACTGTCCGCTGTCATAAGAGAACTCAAGGAGAGGGCATATATCGTTGTCAAATATTTCACTCCCGACGAATATTGCCTTATGGTTGTCAAGCGCATAGAAGAGCCTGTAAAACAACAAGAGGACGAGAGACAGGACGAGAAAACCGTCGCGCACAAGGAGCGCGCCGTCGATGATAAAAAGAAGGGCAAGCAAGCAAAGCCCGTATCAAAGGTGGCACTGTTCTTTACTGCATTAATAGGAAGCGCATTGGGAAGCGCAATAATAGCGACGATAGCGTTGATTGTGGCAAAAATCATTCTTTGACGCAACAAAGAGATAAAACAGCAATAATTAGGGTATAAAGTGCTTGTTTGTGCAAATAAGCGCATTGAGAAAGATATGGGCGTAAACATGACGGTTGAGAGACAACACGTCCTCAGCAAGAAAGAAAAAGCGGTGATGAGAGTCGTCTATCAGGAGGCTGAAAAGCAAAACGGTGCTTGCCTCCTTACTCCCATTGACATTTTTGAAAAACTCCCGTTGGATTTGGATTTTGAGGAGAGTGAGTTGGATAACATCTTGCGCAATCTTGAAATCGACGATTACTTTGATATTACGCGCTCGGACAAGAAGGGCGAATTGGTATATTGCATAAATATGCAGAAGAAAGGATTGCAGTTTGCAAGAGTGGAAAGAGCGTTTAAGAGCAACCTCACATTTAAAATTTTACTTACGTTGGGCTTGAGCGTCGTTACGGCACTCATAGGCGTGGGCATAAGAATGCTTGTTGCAAAGTTGTTGGGACAATGAGATTTGAACTTGTCAGCAATTATAAACCTACCGGCGATCAACCGCAGGCGATTGAAAAGATAGTCGAGGGGTTGAAAGACGGCTTTAACACAGAAGTTTTGTTGGGCGTGACCGGCTCCGGCAAAACTTTTACTATGGCGAATATTATCGAGCGTATGCAAAAGCCTGCGCTTGTTATTGCCCATAACAAGACGCTTGCCGCCCAATTATGCAATGAACTGCGGGAGTTTTTCCCAAAGAATAGAGTTGAATTTTTTGTATCCTATTACGATTATTATCAGCCTGAAGCCTATATTCCGCGTACTGATACTTATATAGAAAAGGATTTGCAGGTAAACGAGGAAATAGATAAACTGCGCAACTCTGCCACGGCGTCGCTTTGCGAGAGAGAGGATACGATAGTCGTTGCAAGCGTTTCGTGTATATACGGATTGGGTGCGCCCACGGACTATTTTGAGAATGCAATATCCTTGCGAGAGGGCGACGAAATAGATCGCGATTTTTTGGCAAGAAAACTTGTGGATATACAATATAAGCGTGCCGATGTGGATTTTTGTCGTTCCACCTTCCGAATGAGGGGAGATACGATTGACATTTTTCCGTCTACAAGTTCGGAAATTGCCGTTAGAGTGGAATTGTTCGGAGATACAATCGAGCGTATTTGTGAGATTGACGCCCTTACGTCAAAGGTGCTTAACGATCTTAAACACACTCTTATTTTCCCTGCAACGCAATATGTTATCAGCGGAGATAAAGAGGCGATATTAAAGCGCATTTTGCGCGATAAGGCGGACAGAGTAAAATATTTCGAGGAAAACGGAAAACTAATTGAGGCGCAAAGAATCGACGAGCGTGTAAACTACGACGTCGAGATGATCAGAGAGGTCGGATATTGTAGCGGAATAGAGAACTATTCTCGTTATTTTGACGGCAGGCAACCGGGGCAAGCACCATATACGCTTTTGGACTTTTTCGGCAAAGACTTTATTACGTTCATCGATGAAAGTCACATGACGATACCGCAAATCAGAGCGATGTACAACGGCGATAGGGCAAGAAAGGACAATCTTGTCGAATACGGTTTTCGACTTCCGAGTGCTTATGACAATCGTCCGTTACGATTTGAAGAGTTTGATGCAAGACTTCGACAACTTGTGTGCATGTCGGCAACGCCTGCGCAATACGAATTGGAGAGGGCAGACCTTGTCGCAGAGCAGATTATTCGTCCGACGGGGCTTCTTGATCCCGAGATAGAAATAAAGCCCGTACAAGGACAAATCGACGACCTTATAGGCGAGATAAATACTGTTGTAAAAGACGGCGGAAGAGTGCTTGTCACAACGCTTACCAAAAAGATGGCGGAAAACCTCACCGATTACCTAAAAGAAGTGGGCGTTAAGGTAAGATATATGCACTCGGATATAGACACGCTTGAGCGTATAGACATCGTCAAAGGCTTGCGAGAGGGCGAGTTTGATGTGCTTGTCGGTATCAACCTTTTGCGTGAAGGTCTCGACTTGCCCGAAGTTAGACTGGTGGCAATTCTCGATGCGGACAAAGAGGGCTTTTTGAGAAGCGAAAGCGCACTTATACAAACTATCGGACGTGCCGCGAGAAACGATAAGGGCAGAGTGGTTATGTATGCGGACACAATGACGCAAAGCATCAAAAAAGCATACGACGAAACTATGCGCCGAAGGAAAATTCAAGACGAGTACAACAAGGCTCACGGCATAGTGCCCAAGACGGTTGTCAGCACAATCAAAAACTCGCTTGAAATTACCAAAAAGACAGTTGATAATGACAAATTGAGCGTTAAAGATATAAATCGTGAGATTGAGCGTCTAAAAGGACTTATGCAAACTGCCGCTTCACAACTTGACTTTGAAAAGGCAATAATCCTTCGAGACGAACTGAATGCTCTCAAAAAGCAAGCAAAGAAATTGAGTTAAATTTATATTGCAACACAAGTTTATAAAAGACAAGTAATTGCAAAAGATAGAACATTATGGACAAAATTATTATCAAAGGCGCAAGAGAAAATAATCTTAAAAACATTGACCTTGAAATCCCTCGCGATAAATTGGTTGTGTTTACCGGATTGAGCGGAAGCGGTAAATCGTCGCTTGCTTTCGATACGATTTTTGCAGAGGGACAACGGCGTTATGTCGAGAGCCTTTCAAGTTATGCAAGGATGTTTTTGGGACAAATGCAAAAGCCCGACGTCGATTATATCGAGGGGCTTTCTCCTGCCGTTTCAATCGATCAGAAAACAACGTCTCACAACCCTCGTTCGACGGTGGGTACGGTTACGGAAATATACGATTATTTGCGTTTGCTTTATGCTCGCATAGGCACACCGCATTGCCCTAAATGCGGACGTGTAATCGAACGTCAGACAGTCGACCAAATTTGTGACAAAATTATGCTCCGTCAAGGTGCTAAATTGCAACTGCTTGCGCCTATCGTAAGAGGCAGAAAGGGAGAGTATAAAAAGGAAATAGAGCAACTCAAACGTGCAGGCTATGTCAGAGTGCGTGTGGACGGTAGCAATTATACTCTTGACGAAGAAATATCGCTTGACAAAAACATCAAGCACAATATTAGCGTTGTGGTTGACAGAATTGTTGTTAAAGACGGCGCACAAAGGCGTGTAAGCGACGCAATCGAGACTGCAATAAAGTTGTCCGAAGGACTTGTAATTGCGGATTTTGACGGCGAAGAAGTGCTTTATTCCGCCAAATACGCTTGCCCTGATTGTGAACTCAGTTTTGAGGAACTTACTCCCAGATTGTTTTCTTTCAACAATCCTTATGGCGCTTGTCCCGAGTGCGGAGGGCTTGGATTCCGCAATGAAATAGATACCAATTTACTTGTGACGGATTGGAATAAATCCTTACGACAAGGCGCAATCAAGGTTAGCGGTTGGGATGCGGGGCAAATGTCGACAATGCAGTTTAGCGCATTGAGCGAGGCATACGGTTTTTCGCTGGATATGCCAATTAAGGATTTGCCTAAAAATATACTTGATATTATCTTTTACGGCAATGACGGCGAGCGCATTCCAATGGAATATCATTCTCGCAGATTTAGCGGTTTTTATAAGGCGAGTTTTGAGGGCGTCGCCACCAATTTGATGCGCAGATACAATGATACCGACAGCGAAATGGTGAAGAACGAAATCTCAAAATATATGAAAGAGGTTCCCTGCTCTAAGTGTGGTGGCAAACGATTGAAGCCCGAAGCGCTTGCCGTCACTATAAACGACAAAAACATCTTTGAACTTACAGAGATGTCTATATCTGCACTCAAAGATTTTATGAGCGCACTCGAGTTGTCTCAGACGCAACATTTGATTGCCGATAGAATTATAAAGGAAATTTGTGTAAGGCTTGAATTTTTGATTAACGTAGGTCTTGATTATCTCACGCTTTCTCGCTCGGCAACCACGTTGAGCGGTGGAGAATCGCAACGCATACGCCTTGCAACGCAGATAGGAAGCGGACTTGCCGGGGTGTTGTATATCCTTGATGAACCGAGTATAGGTTTGCATCAAAAGGATAATCAAAGACTGTTGCAATCCCTCAAAAATCTGCGCGACCTCGGCAATACGCTTATCGTTGTCGAGCACGATGAAGACACTATGCGCAATGCGGATTATATCGTCGATATAGGTAAGGGTGCAGGCATACACGGCGGAAATGTCGTTGCAACGGGAAGTGTTGACGACATTATTGCGTGTAAAGAGAGTATCACAGGCAAATATTTGAGCGGTGAATGGTCCATTCCCGTGCCTATTGCAAGGCGTAAAGGCAATGGCAATTTCTTGAAGATTGTCGGTGCAAGACAAAACAATTTAAAGAATATTAACGTTGATATTCCCTTGGGCGCATTTACTTGTATTACCGGTGTTTCCGGCAGTGGCAAATCGTCGCTTGTCAACGAGGTGCTATATCCGACATTGTCCAACGAACTTATGCGATCTCGCAATACAACAGGCAACTGTGACGGCATTTTGGGCGTTGAAAACGTCGATAAGGTTATATGTATAGACCAAAGCCCCATCGGACGTACGCCACGCTCTAATCCCGCCACGTACACTGGCGTTTTTGGCGATATAAGAGAATTGTACGCCTCCTTGCCCGACGCAAAAGCAAGAGGGTATACAGCAGGCAGATTCTCATTCAATGTCAGCGGAGGCAGATGCGAACATTGCAACGGCGACGGCATAATCAAGATTGAAATGCATTTTTTGCCTGATATTTATGTGCCCTGCGAGGTGTGTAAGGGGGCAAGATACAATAGGGAAACGCTCGAAGTAAAATATAAGGGCAAGAGTATAGCCGACGTATTGGATATGACAATAGAGGAGGCAACGGAATTTTTTGCTAATATTCCAAAAATCCGCAACAAGATAAAGACGCTTAACGATGTCGGTCTCGGCTATGTCAAACTCGGTCAATCTTCAACCACTTTAAGCGGAGGCGAGGCTCAACGTGTGAAATTGGCAACTGAACTTTCTCGCCGTTCCACAGGCAAAACCGTCTATATTCTTGACGAGCCCACAACGGGCTTGCACACCCACGACGTGGCAAAACTGGTAACGATTTTGGATAGACTTGTCGAGCAAGGCAACACTGTCATTGTTATCGAGCACAATCTTGACGTCATCAAAGTTGCCGATAACATCATAGATCTCGGCCCCGACGGCGGAGACCGTGGCGGAACGGTTGTCGCCAAGGGCACACCCGAAGAGGTAGTTAAAGTTAAGTATTCATATACTGCCCAATTCTTAAAAAATGCGCTATTGAGCGAATAACTACGTCAACACCCATCCGACCCAAAGTCGTGTACTAAGTGTACACTTGGCTTTGTTTCGGATGGGTGTTTTCTTGTTCTTTATCTCAATATTGCATTTTACAAATGCGTTAAATGGCGAAAAATTGTCTCAGGTACCTATTGTTTCCAAGTCACGTACTACTTGTACGTTAGGTTTTGTTTCGGGTGGGTGCCTTTGTTCTTTATCTATTTTAATTCTCCTTGTCATTCTGAGCGTAGTCGAAGAATCCAGCCGTAGGCGCAGTTCAATTTCGCATCATAAATAAAAAACTCGCAAACATATTTTTACTATTGAAAATCGGTTTTTTATGAGTTATTATATATCTATATTATTATGCTCTTGTGCGGAGGAGAAGTTATGGCTGATTTGATTCAAGAAAAGCCTCAAAAGAAAGGGCTTAGCACAAATATGTGGATGTATGCGCTGGGTGTGATGGGAATTAACCTTGCGATAGGTCTTATCAACAGTTATCAAGCGGAATTTTTCAACAAAGAACTTGGTGCTAATTTGATGATTTTTGCTGCAATTTTGCTTGCGTCGAAATTTGTGTCCATTATTGCCGACTTTGTTATCGGAAACCTCATTGACAGAGCCAACTTTAAATCGGGCAAAATGCGCCCGTGGATTTTAATATCGGCGTTTCCGCTTGCGGTTATGACGATGTTTACGTTTGCCTTTACCGAGTTTCGCACGGATGTGGGGATGTATGTCTACATCACCTTTATGACGATTTTGTGGAATATATCCATGACTCTTGCCGATATTCCGTCTCAAGGCATGCTTGCGCTTTTGTCTTCGGACGGCGAAGAAAAGAATTCCGCTGCAGGTCTTGCAAACACGCTTAAGTCGCTTGCTCTCGGTTGCCCCGGCGTCATAGTTACGATTGTCGGTATGCTTACCGGCCATGAGGTTATGGAACATTCGGATTATCTCATCACGGCAGGCATTATGTGCGGACTGGGATTGATATTCCAATTATTGATGTATTTCAAGACCAAGGAAAACGTTGTGTCTCGTACTTCTTCCGCAACGAGTTTCAAGGAGATGTTCAACGAACTTAAAGGCAACAAAATGCTTATAATAATGTTCTTGATACAGATCCTGGGTTTTGCAAGAAATATCGGACTTGCCACCGCAGTGCAAGCAACGTATATCCTTGTGCGCGATGGCGTGGATATGTCCTTCCTTTCCTTCTTGGGCTTTGAGGGCAAACTTTACGGTCCCTCAATAAGTTGGGCGATAGGAATTACGTCGGCGGTATCGAGCGCGGTTACGATTATTCTTAATGCGAAAATAAACAAGAAACTCGGCGAGAAAAGATATTTCATTATCGCTGCACTTTACGGATTTGTCGTTGGAGTTGTTTGCACGCTTATGTACTGCCTTGGCGGTGATGCGTTGCGCAGTTTCTGGGCAATTCTAATCTATCAATTCGTGTTCGGTTTTGCCTTTGGTCCAAACGGTTTCTTGCCGATGGTTATGACGTCCGACATTGTGGATTATCAAGAATGGAAGACCGGCAAGCGCACGGAAGGCACGCAATTTGCAATCCTTTCTATGGCGAACAAACTCTCAAACGCACTCTCTGTGTCTGTCGGTATCTTCCTTATGGGGGTAATCGGATTTAGCGCGGACGAGGCGGCATTTAGAATCGAAACCGACCCGCAAAACATATCCGGATATATCACAAATGAGATGCAAAACGAAGCCTGGATAATTTGGTTCTTATTGCCCGCAATTTGTATGCTTGTAAGTTGCATCCCGATGTTTTTCTACAAGATTGATGAAAAGACCAAAAAACAAATGAGGGAAGATCTTGCCCGTCGTCGTGCGGAACAAAATGGCGAAATCGGCGACTCTGTTGTTGAAGATGCAAATGCCGTTTTTGAGGACGATATGGTGGCGTCGGACAGCGATACTCTTGCAGTGGAAAATATTCTCAACGTAAACGCTCTCGATGAAAATGCCGATGTCGCTTGTGACGAAATTGACAATTCTTCTGATGACGCACCGCTTGAATAAAATATTACGGAATAACGCATAAAATCAAAAAGCCACTGCAAAGTGGCTTTTTCTATACGGTAATAGATATTCTATGTCGCAAAAATTTAGGCGTTTAACTTTTATTCTTTGTGCTTATCGGAGGCAGTGCAGGTTGCAAACAAAGTTTGCCGACAGTGTAAGCACTGTCGCAAGTCCTTTCAGTAGTAACATAAAA
Organism: uncultured Bacteroides sp.; assembly: GCA_964499325.1. Lineage (GTDB taxonomy): Bacteria > Bacillota > Clostridia > Christensenellales > CAG-917 > CAG-475. The sequence continues at coordinate 17,351 of CAZCKS010000024.1, forward strand.
GGCAGTGTAAACACACTGCCAATGGTACGGATGACAGGACTTGTAGCGAGGAACGAGCGTAATAGCGATTGTTGCGTGGCCAATCGCGTCAGCTGCACGCAGTGCAGGTTGCAAACAAAGTTTGCCGACAGTGTAAGCACTG
>CAZCKS010000025.1:0-16967 GCA_964499325.1 uncultured Bacteroides sp.
GATTTATTCTATTTGCGCAAATCTTCTTGAAAAACAGTCTTTTAAGCAAATCGTCAATGTTTGCCTTGGATGCAACAATCGCCGACACCCCACTGCCCGCAAATGTGATTTTTGCCGTTGAGGTAAACTCGTATATCATATCTTGATTGCCCGCTTTCCTTGCAACGTCGAATATGTTTTTAAGTTTGTCGTCATCGCCATATAAAGCATGCACGCAATATGCGTTATCCCAAAAGACTCTAAAATCCTTGCTTGCCGGCTTGAGGTTTGCCATGCGTTCCACAACCTTGTCCGAGAACGTTATACCTGTAGGATTGGAGTATTTTGGCACACACCAAACGCCCTTCACACTCTCATCGTCCCTTACGAGAGTTTCAACCATATCCATATCCGGTCCGTCTTCAAGCATTGGCACCGTTATCATATCTATGCCAAAGTTTTCGCAAATGGAAAAATGGCGGTCATATCCCGGAGCAGGACAAATAAACTTGACCTTGCCAAGTTTATTCCACGGCGTTGAACCCATTATGCCGAATTGAAGTGCAAATTGCACCACGTTGTACATTATATCAAGCGATGAGCCGTCACAAACAATGACCTCTTCGGGCTTTACGTCAAGAATGTCAGCAAAAAGTTCTCTTGCTTGTTTAAGCCCTGCAATTTCGCCATAATTACGCGCGTCAACACCGCTCATCAGATAATCATACCCTCCTGCATTTTCAAGCATGGGCATAGACAGTTGAACCTGTTCCGCAGAAGGTTTTCCGCGCGTCATATCTACACTAACACCGCGTTTAACAAGTTTCTTGTAGTTTTTTTGCTCATCTTTGAGCATTTCGACAAGTTGCTGCTTGTCAATATCTTTATAGTTCATATACTCGCCTCTATAGCATTGTATTCCCTTATCGTTGTCATTTGTGCCGTGCCTGTTGCGTGTTTAAACATTGCACTAACCTGCTATTATGACTATTCCTCTCCGCTGTTCGCCCTTATAAGCATACGAATCGGCGTGCCGGAAAAGTCAAAACTCTTGCGCAAGGAATTCTCAAGATACCGTTTATAACTAAAGTGCATAATGTTGGGATCGTTGACTTTGACGACAAACGTCGGAGGCGCAACGGATACTTGCGTAACATAGAATATTTTGAGTTTTTTGCCAAGGTAGGACGGTGGTTCACTTATGCGGATAGCATCGCCCACAACCTCGTTGAGCAAGCCCGTTGCTATACGTTTTCTTGAATTGGCAACCACCTCTTTACATAGCGGAAGCAAATTGTCAAGCCTCTTTCCGCTCAATGCCGAGATATACACGGATTTGAAATAATCCATATACTTCAAATCCTCTTTGAGTTTGTTTTCGTATTCATAAATGGTGTGCGTGTTTTTATCCACCAAATCCCACTTGTTCATAACGATGATAGACGGTTTTCCCTCTTCGTGCACAAAACCTGCAATCTTGACGTCTTGTTCGGTAAGTCCTTCGTTTGCGTCGCATACGATAAGTACGACATCCGCCCTACGCACCGCCAAAATAGAACGCATAACGGAGTATCTTTCAAGATCCTCGTTAACAACTTTCTTTTTGCGCATACCTGCTGTGTCGATAATGAGATATTTGTCATCTCCCACGTTAAGTTCGGTATCGATGGCATCCCTCGTCGTGCCTGCGATGTTACTGACTATAGAGCGGTCGTATCCCAAAAGCCTGTTTGCTATCGAACTCTTACCTGCGTTTGGCTTTCCGACAATCGCAATTTTAATGCGCTCTGCGTCCTCTTCCACAACGCTTACAGGGATAACTTCCATAATCGCGTCGAGCAAATCGCCAAGTCCTTTGCCTTGCTCTGCACTCACCGCATACGGCTCACCAAAGCCGAGCGCATAAAAGTCATACACGTTTTCCATATCGTTGTTGTCAATCTTGTTTACCGCAAGGATAACGGGAAGTTTTGACTTGCGCAAGAACGAACACACCAAGTTATCGTCCGTGGTAAGTCCCGTCTTTCCGTCAACGACATAAAGGATTGCATCTGCCGTTTCAACAGCAATTTCCACCTGCGTGCGGATGTGATTCCACATTTGATCCGTACTCTTCATTTCAAGACCGCCGGTGTCAATAAGCGTAAACGCTCTGCCGCACCACTCGCAATCTGCATACACTCTGTCACGAGTTACGCCCGGGGTATTTTCCACAATGGATATTCTGCTTCCCGCAATGCGGTTGAACAGCGTTGATTTTCCGACGTTAGGTCTTCCTACTACTGCTACCAATGGTTTCATTTTATCACCAAATCTTATGTTTATTTCTCGATTTTCACACGATAAAACACCGTTTTGCGCTTTATCTGTTGTTTTGTATGTTTTGCTTTTTTGCTTTTATGCAAAGAAATCTTTTATCTTTTTTACCAAATCGCTACCGTTGTGTGCGGTTACGATTATGGGTGCGCCCAATGCGCTTGCGACTTCTTCCACCGTCTTATTGTCGAGGAATGTATCCGTAAACTCTCGAAGCATATTGTCAGGAATTACATAAGCATCGGGCGGATTGTTATTGCCAAGTTGCGCAATTATATCCCCCGCTGTAACAAGCCCTGCAACAGTAACGGATCTGCCAAAAAAGTTATTGATTATCGCATTGACTTTGCACTTAATGCCGAGTTTATCTTCAAGCCTTTGAGCATATTTTTCAAGATACGGCGCAAAGGAAACGCCTGTAATAAACTCAACCTTTTTGCCAAGGTCGCAATCCTCGACCTCGCTCATATTGTACTCAAAGTTATCGTCGAAATCTGCAAGCAATCCGACGCCGTTTTCTATCTGGTCGAAAGCGCCGTAATACGTGCTGTCGGGAGTAGGTAAATTTGCTTTGACATAGTACTCGTCACTGCACCAACAGAATCCGCCGTACTCCTTATGCAAGCCCTCAACAAGCGCAATCGTATCTCTTGCGTTTTGCTCGTCAACAGGCTTGAGAATTGGCAAATTGCCCCTGTGTCCCGTCATACCCACAGGCACGACGGCAACCGTCTCAACACCCTTAACTTCGTGCAAGCCTCGTATGCTGTCCTCAAGCACTTTGCCATCATTGACGTCGGGCACGACAACAAGTTGTGTATGCATTGTTATCCCTGCCTCGCCCAGCCTTCTCATCTGGTCTTTGAGTTTGCGCGTGTTGGGGTTTTTTAGTATAAACGTGCGTACGTCGTCGTCCCATGCGTGAACAGAAATATACAACGGGCTGAGTTTAAGTCTTATAACCCTCTCAATATCCGCCTCGCTGACGTTGGTCATGGTGACGTACGAACCGCACATAAAACTATAGCGATAATCATCGTCTTTGATATACAAAGTAGAGCGCATTCCCTTTGGGAGTTGATCCACAAAGCAGAAAATACACTTGTTTTTGCACACGACAGGTTTCATCTCTATATCAAACTCAAGCCCCAGTGATTGTCCGTCCTTTTTGTGCACTTTTATCGTGCGCTCTTTGCCGTCACGCAAAATGTCCACTGAAAACTTCCTTTCGTTGTCATAATAGAGATAGTCAAGTTCGTCAATCATATCGTATCCGCCTATACGCAATACATCGTCGCCGACCTTAAATCCCGCTTTTTTAGCAAAACTTGAAATTTCTTTTATCTTTGGCATATCAACATCCTTTTCGCCACGTCTACACGGCAATGTATGCCGAGAGGAAATTGGCTATATTTGCAACAGAACTATATTCAACCCATTTTTTGCCCTCGTCGGCAATTTTGTAGCAGGCATCCGTCTGCAAAAGTCTATAGAGCAACCCCACGACATCAAGATTGTCCTTTGCCTTGAGGCAAAGCCCGTGCGAGACAAGGTAGTCCACATCGGATTGCTCATGCTCGTTTTGAGAAAGCACAATCGAGGGAATACCCAACTTGAAGCATTTATATAGCGTTGCGACGTCGTATTGCGTGATTGCCACATCGCACACTTGCATACACTCGTCTGCTTGCTCGTGTTTTGTGATAAACACAACCTTTGTGCTCGGCACCTTAACGGACATGGACGATAAAGTTTCAAGCAACTTTACATCCGAGCAATTCACCACCAAATTGGCGATTTCGCCTTGATCAAGCAGAAGCGAAAATACCTTTTGAAGCGTCTTTTTGTTGTGTATATTGACGTATACCGTCTTGACTTTTGGAAGCCCCAACTCACGTTTTTTAAGAGTAATTTGGTCGGGGTGCAAGCACTCTATGTCAAAGGGCATTCCCATAACCATAATGTCTTTGGAATGTATGCCGTTTCGCACCAACTCGGACTTTACATCTACGTTTTCTACTATATAAACATCGGTTTGGTCATCGTGCGGTCTTTTTGACAAGGTAAAAGTCTGCACCATATAAATAATTTGCGTGTTGAATTTTGCCCTGCGTTTTGCGTCGATTGCGCAGTGATGCGCATACGGCGTAAGGCACAAAATGTATTCGGGATGAAAACGCTTTATCAAGTTATTTATACGATTCGCTCTCTTGGATATAGGCTTAATCTTCAACTTGTCTTTAATCGCATTTTTATCCTTGCGTTCAAGCAGATATTGATACTCTCCGCCCTCGTCCATAAGTCTATCGAGGGCTGAAAGTTTTGTTGCGGAACCATACTTGTCGTCGCTCATAACAACAACGTTATGCGTACCGATTTTGCGTATCTCTTCCGCAAGGTTTTGGGACAAACCGATAGGCTCGTCCTTTGATGTCAATATCAAGATGATACGTTTTCTATACATATTCCACCTTCTGTCAATCCTCAACGATTACGGGAATGATAATCGGGAATTGTCTGTCTTTGTAGAAAAGTTTTCTAATTGCTTTCTTGACAATGCGCGCAATATCGTTGACGTTGGTTTTATCAAAATCGACGGACAATATCGCGTCTTTTGTTGCATTTACTATGCTATCGTGCACGTCGTCCGTAAGATTTAGCCCTCTTGCTACGACATCCACGTCGCCGGCAATTTTACCGCTTTCCATATCTACGGCGCAAAGAACGATAAGCATACCATACTCTGCAAGAGAACGTCTGTCGTTTACAACTGATTTTCCGTCCTCCAAAACTACACCGTCAACATACGTGTTGCCTGCAATGACGTTGGAATGTTGCCTTATACCCTTGTGATTAACGCCATAGCACTCGCCTATATTGGGGATGACGATGTTCTTGGAATGTACGCCCAGCGATTTTGCAATCTCTGCATGCTTGAATTGGTGCCTATATTCTCCGTGCACCGGCATAAAGAACTCCGGATGGACAAGCGTAAGCATGAGTTTTAGTTCCTCCGCATAAGCATGCCCTGACACGTGTATATCGTTCATGCTGTCGTAAATCACGTTTGCTCCCTTTCTAAACAAATCGTTTATAACGTCGTATACGGACTTTTCATTGCCCGGAATGGGAGAGGAACTCAAAACAACGACATCGTCGCTGCCCAAGTTTATCTTGTTAAATTCGCCCTTTGAGAGTTTATTGAGTGCGCTTAAGGGTTCGCCTTGCGAGCCAGTTGCAAGCACAACCGTTTCGCTTGGAAGCAATTTGCCAACGCTGTCTACAAGCACACCCTTTGGCACTTGCAATTCTCCACAAGCAGACGCAACTTCGACGATACCCTTCATACTCCTGCCTGCAAGCACGACTTTTCTGTGATACTTGTGTGCGAGGGTAAGAACTTGTTGTACCCTATAGTTTGAGGACGCAAAGCAAGCGATTACGATTCGCTTATTCGGATTGGCGTTAAAGATATTTTCAAGATTTTGCCCTACAACCTTTTCCGATGTGGAACTGCCCTCTCTTTCAACGTTGGTTGATTCTCCGAGCATAAGCATTACGCCCTTTGCCCCTATTTCCGCAATTCGACCGATATTTGTCTTTTTGCCGTCGATGGGCGTATTATCAATTTTAAAGTCGCCTGTCACAAACACCGTTCCTATAGGAGTGGTTATTGCAAGAGCGCAAGCGCCTGCCATTGAGTGCGCAACCTTGATAAACTCGATTGAAAAACTGCCCAACGTTATCGTATCGCCTGCCGACACAGTCACAAGATTGCTTTTTTTGCCTTGTTTGTCCAATTTCCTTTTAAGAAGCCCGATTGTAAGAGATGTTCCATAAATGGGAATGTCTTTCAAATCGTCAGCATAATAAGGAATAGCCCCGATGTGATCTTCGTGTCCGTGAGTAAGGACAATTCCGCGAAGTTTGGATATGTTTTCTTTTATATAGGTAATATCGGGAATAATCGCGTCTATACCCGGGCTGTCCTCTTTTGGAAAAGCAACTCCGAAATCAACGATTATCATATCGTCGCCATATTCCAAGGCGGTCATATTCTTTCCAATTTCTCCGACACCGCCCAAAAATGTGACTTTAACGGTTTTTGTATTTTTTGCCATATATTCTCCATACGCGCCTATGCGCATAATAAAACTATTTTTCTAAAATAATATATTACACTATTTTTGCCATTTAAGCAAGAGAATATGTCAAAGCAGGCAATATCCGCCTTTGCATTTTAACCTTACAAGCATACAATCAAACGAATCAAATGCGTTAAACTCAAGAAAAACAAGCCTGTATGCCTGTTTTGTTTAAAAACTTGTTACACGTATCGTATTTTATATTGACACATTATGACACGTATTGTGTTTTTATATTAATATAAATTCCTGTTTTAAGGCAGTTTGTGCTGTTTTAAGCATTATATGCGTCTTTTGCAACACGGTACGTGTTTTACGTCTTTTCTACTACTCTTGCAATCTTCCTCAATGTACAATTCATTTGCGAAGAAAACATACCGCTTCCGACAACTATTTCTTTTGGCTTTTCTTTAATAATGGCGCAAAGCAAATTATATTCGTCGCTATCAAACAAATTTATTACGTCAACAAGTTTTCTTTCCGTAAGATTTTTTACAATTCCGCCATCGACGACTATTTGATTCTTACCGCCGTCATTGCCCGCAATAAAAGACGCTATATCATAAACGTCGTCATCACATACAATGCCGTCAAGCAATCTTGACGCAACGTCCGCAATTTCACTCCAAGCGTCTTTAAGTGCGCGCAATCTGAAGTTGAACAACCCGTCTACATTATAATCGAGCGAGCAAGATAGCGTTTTAACAATAATATTCTCCTCAAATTCCCTATCGAAATTAACCATTGAACTTATAAGGGCGCATTTTGCATAGTCCAGAGAATAGATCGGAAGCCTTTCAAGAAAATAACGCAGTTTTATAAACGACAAAAACACCGCTTTAAGAATTTCTTGGACTTTCTCCTCAACCTCGTCCTGGCACTCGCACGCACTTGCAAGATATATCCAAACTCTTTCGCCGTTTTCCTCTATCGCATAGGAAACATCTCTTATGCATTGCAATTTTTCGATTATATAATCAATCTCCCTGTCATACTCTTTGCCTATACTTATCAAGTTTGACCACATATACACCTCGCAAATATTGTATGCAAAGGATATATAAAAATTAGTGGAATATTTTGCTTGTGCTTTAAGACACGCTTTTATCCTGCCATTTCATTTTTCATGAAATAATAAAGGAGCGGTTAACGCTCCTTAAATTATTGTGTTGGATTTTGTCAATCTTTAACCTTGACGCCCATTATTGCAAGCGTGCGAGTATCCACCTCTACAATGACTTCGATTTCTTGCTTGCCCTCGCCGGAATGCACTGCGCCGTCGTACTCCAACTCCACATAATAACTGTAATAACTCTTCTTTATATCATGCGCAACATAGTTGAACTCTCTATCGACATCGTCAATTTCGATTTCTCCGACTGGAGTGGGCAATCCACCACTTTCGATAAGAGATTTCACATGAGAATATGCCACCTCTTTGCATTCAAACCTATTATACACAACCGCATTGCTTGCATACGTTGCCGCCGAGCCGAACACTCCGCCGAGAATTGACGCAACAACCAGCAAAACGCACACTATGCTTATTACAGGAATGACAATATATCTCAATTTAAACTTTTTCTTTGCCTTCTTAACGTCTTCCTTGCTCGCCTCTACAAATTGAGCGGGAGCGCGCTTCTCATCATCGGCAACCACTTGATTTGCAATGGCAAGTTGTTCCTTGACAAACGTCTTTTCTTCTTCGGTTGCAACACCGTCTTTGTAATGTGCAAAAGCCTCTTCAAAATTCACAATTCAACCTCCAATAGTTCTTTTAGTTTAAGGCGTGCGCGGTATAACTGCACCTTGACATTATCGACGCTCGACTCCGTAATAGAGGCAATTTCCTTTACGGACATACCATCAAAATAGAAAAGTCTCACAACCTCTCGATAACCCTCTTTAAGCAAGGATATGGCGTTATATAACGCCTTATACTCATCCTTTTGAATAAGGCTATCCACGAGATCATTGTCGTCGGCGATTTCGACTTCGGCGTCAGAGATATGTTTTTGCTTTCTTAAGTAATCAAAATAGCAATTTCTCGACACTTTAAACAGCCAAAATTTAAAGCCGTCCTTTTCCTCGTCGATGGAGCGAAACGCTCGCATAAATGCCTCTTGCACAATATCTTCCGCAAGCGCACGATTGTGGCAAAATGAAAAAACGTACAACAAGGCTTCATTGTAATAAGTCTTTATAAGCCTTTCAAGCGTCTCATTTTTCATCCTGCTCTCCTTTACTAAATATACGTATATATCAATCGTTGGTTACACTATTTCTATTTTTAACGCAAACTTTACCAAATGCCACTTTACTTCATCGTATCGTTATCATTAAGTTGCGATTGTGTGATTAATTAAACTCTGATATTTGTGTCAGCAAACTCTTTTGGGGTCATTCCAAACTCTTTTTCAAAGCACCTAATATAGTGCGTTTGTGAGCAAAAACCAAAATAATAGCCAATTTCGCCGTATGGCATATCCCCATATAGCAAAGACTTTGATGCTTCAAGTTTTTGGGAAATGACATACTTGTGCAAACTCTGTCCAACGCACTCTTTAAACTTTAGCGACAAATAATCCGAACTAACTCCGCACTCAAGCGCAATAACATCGCTTGTCAACCTTTCATGCAAATGCGCGCTTATATACTTGATTGCCTTGCGCACGTACGGCGGATATTCCAATCTTTCCCTATATTTTTTCACAAGCGAAGTGATCTCTATCGCCTTTTCCACAAGAAAGCCGGTTATCTCCTCTGGAGTGTCCATATTGTCTATACGCTGTATATATTTGTCCGAAAGATTGTACGCTTCGCTCTCCATTAATCCGCCCTCAACCGCATATCTTGTGGCAAGTGTAACACAACTTACCGCAAAATACTTTGTCTGGCGCAAATTATCGTCGCTCATACGTCCGACCACAAGCGCATTGCTCATAAAACTTGCCATATTCGCAATTACACCATCAACGTCCCCATTTTTCACGCAGGTATAAAAAGCAACTTCTCTGCTGTATGGGGTATGGGCGACGCCGCTTTCTCTTTGGGCAAAACGCGGATTGTCGCCACCTTTGGGCAAATATTCGACTTTTAGCATATCTCTTTCTTTCACACATAAATAATATCATATTTTTCACAATTTACAACGGTTTTATGATATTTTGTTATAAATTCTGATATAAATCTTAGATAATATAAACTAAAATTATATAAAGAGGTGAAATTATGAAAAACAAACGTACAGATTGGGACAGAATGGTTGAGGGTAAACTCTACAATTCCACTTCCAAAGACATTTTTAAACAACATGCTCGCGGTATGATTTTATGCCAAAAATATAACAAATGCGCAATATGGAACGTGCCACGCCAACAACATTTGATGCACAAACTCATCCCTTCGTCGAAGGGCAAAGGCGTGTTTATTTTTCCACCGATGTATTGCGAATACGGCGTAAATATCCACGTCAGTGACGGTGTATTTATGAATTACGGATGCACCCTTCTCGACATATCGCCAATTACGCTCGAAGAGAGCGTTTGGCTTGGTGCAAACGTAACGATTGCAACGCCATGCCATCCACTTATCGCAGAAGAGCGCATAAGCACCAACTATCCCGACGGCTTCCACGACCTTGAGTTTTCCAAACCCGTAACGATAAAAAAGAACGCATGGATTGCATCAAACGTAATTATTTGCGGCGGTGTAACAATCGGCGAAGGCGCAGTTATAGGCGCAGGAAGCGTTGTAACGAGAGACATTCCCGCAAACTGCATTGCCGTAGGCAATCCTTGCCGAGTATTGCGTGAAATAGACGAGGACGATAGGATAAACGTGTGGCAAACTTACACCGACGATGCCGTTCCGATGTCCGCACGCGACCGCAAAAAACAAGAAAACCAACAATAAATACGTTTTCAACGCAAAAATATCAAATAAACCGCCGTTTTGAACAAAAACGTCCTTGAAAGAGTTGACGAGCGGTGCTATAATGATTAGTGGTATACTTAATATACTTATTTATGTAAAAAAACTATATATCCAAACATATAGGAGGAAATTATGAACGAAAACGATTACAAGGCGATACTTGCCAAGTTGACGCTCGACGAGAAAATTCAGATGCTCTCAGGCTCAACCACTTGGCTTACGCAACCCGTCAAGCGCGACGATATAGATATACCGTCCGTGCGTATGAGCGACGGTCCGAGCGGTATGAGAAGAGAAAAGATGTCTGGCGGAGTGAATATCATGCAAACTCCGGAGCCAGCGACTTGCTTCCCGGGCGCAGTAACCACGGGATCGAGTTGGGATGAAGAACTTGTTGCAGAAGTCGGCTCGGCAATCGCTGTTGAGGCACAATCTCTTGGCGTAACCACGGTTTTGGGACCGGGCGTCAACATCAAGAGAGGCCCTTTGTGCGGAAGAAACTTTGAGTATTTCTCTGAAGATCCATTCCTTGCAGGACGCATGGGTGCGGCGTGGGTACACGGCGTACAACAAAAGAACGTCGGCACCTCCCTCAAACACTATCTTGCCAACAACCAAGAATACATAAGAATGAGCATAGATTCCGTAGTGGACGAGCGCACCTTGCGTGAGATTTATATGCCCGCTTTCGAGCATATCGTCAAGACGGAACAACCCACCACGGTTATGTCTTCCTATAATTTGCTCAACGGCACGTACGTTGGCAGTCAAAGGCGCTATCTCACAGACATTTTGCGTGGCGAATGGGGCTTCAAAGGCATTGTCGTAAGCGACTGGGGCGCGGTAAACGACAGACCGAGCGAAATTAAAGCAGGTCTCGACCTCGAAATGCCCGGCAACAAGGGTATGCGCGACAGCAGCGTGCGTAAGGCACTTAAAGACGGCGTCATAATGGAAGAAGATATAGACGTGCTTGTATACCGTCTTATCAAATTTGCATACGAAAACAAAGCGCGCGAAGTGGAAAACGTCACTTATGACATCGAAAATCACAATGACATCGCAAGACGCGCAGCAGAAGGCGGAGCCGTTCTCCTTAAAAACGACGGAGCACTCCCCCTCAACAAAAATCAAAAAATTGCCGTTATCGGTAAACTTGCAAAGAATTTGCGCTTCCAAGGCGGTGGCTCAAGCCACATCCTTCCCCACAAAATCACGTCTTTCACGGACGCACTTGACAATGCCGGACAAGAATACGATTATGCGGACGGCTACACCCTTAAGGGCGAGGGTTACAAAAAGAGCCTCATAGATAAAGCAGTCAAGACGGCAGAGGGCAAAGACGCAGTATTGTTGTTTATTGGTCTTACGGACGCATTCGAGTCTGAAGGTTACGACCGTAGCCACATCAAAATGCCGTCCTCTCACATCACGCTTATCAACGAAATTCTCAAAGTCAACAAAAACGTTATCGTAGTGCTTTCTTGCGGTTCGCCCGTTGAAATCGGCGATTGGGATAAGGACGTCAAAGGCATACTCAATCTCTATCTCGGCGGACAAGCAGGAGGAGAGGCGGCATACAACCTCATTTACGGCAACGTCAATCCGTCAGGCAAACTTGCAGAAACGTTCCCGCTTTCCGAAAGCGACAACATCGGTGCGCAATACTTCCGTATGGGACCGCGCACGGTTGAATATCGCGAGGGTGTGTATGTCGGATACAGATATTTTGACAGCGCACACAAAGCAGTCAAATATCCATTCGGCTACGGCTTGAGTTATACAACGTTTGAGTATTCCAACTTGCGCACAAGCGCAAACGAGATTGAAGAGGGCGAGGACTACTCCGTCACGTTCACCGTGAAAAACACAGGCAACGTTGCAGGCGCCGAAATCGCTCAACTTTACGTGAAAGATAGCGAAAGCACACTTTATCGTCCCGAAAAGGAACTTAAAGGCTTCAAAAAGGTATTCTTACAACCCGGCGAGGAGAAAGACGTCACAATATCGCTTGACTCACGCGCATTTGCATACTACAACGTTGCAATCAACGATTGGCACGTGGAAAGCGGTGACTTCGAGATTTTGATTGGCGCAAGTTCTCGCGACATTAGGCTTTGCGCAATGGTCAACGTCACATCCGCAAATCCAGACGCTCCTATCCCCGACTACAAAGAAGTAGCGCCCGTATACTACGATATTGCAAGCGCAAACGAAATCCCCGTCGAGCAATTCGAGGCGTTGTACGGCGCAAAAATGAGAGAAAATAAAGAGTACGAGATGGGCGAAATCACCGAAAACAACACCATCGGTCAATGCCGTGTTTCAAGATTCGGTAGATTTATGTACAACGTTGCGGTAGGCGCAGTCAACATCGCCGCAAAGTTCTCCGAAAACCCCGAAATGCTCACCAACTCCGTCAAGGATATGCCCTATCGCACGATTGCGGCATGGTCCATGGGCATCATCAACCAACGCGCACTTGACGGCATTGTGGATATGCTCAACGGCAGAAAAGGCGGCTTCAGAAGATTTGTCAAAGGTCTTGGCAAAGAAAAGAAACCCAAAGAGGAAAAAGCCAACTAATCAAAACACACAAAAAGCACTTGCAATCGCAAGTGCTTTTCTTTTGCAAAACGGTGGCAAATATTAATGCCACCGTTTTGCAAGCAATTAAAAAACGATGATTTGAAAATCATCGTTTTTTATCATAGTTTGATTAAGTTTTATTTGTCGTTTCTATGCAACACTTCGTACGCCATCTTCGGGTTGTCCGTCATGATGCAGTCTGCGCCGACGGATTGCAAAAGCGCAACGTCATCTGCCTCGTTAATCGTCCAATACTGCACCGCGATGCCGAGGCTGTGTGCGTAATCAACAAATGCCTCTGTTGCAAAGTCATACATACCTCTCAAGCCCATAGGGATTTGAAGCACGCTATAGCCCAATTTATCGGGATCGAGTTTTCTGCCCCACAAGAATGCGAAATAGAAATTGAGCACTTCTGTAATGCCCGCAGAGCGCACGACAGGCTTTTCAAATGCGCCCGTCTCGTTGCACTCGTCCACATACTTGCTTATCTCGCCCTTGAAAGTGCCAAACACGGTTCTGTCGAGAATATCATATTCCACCATAGCGCGATAGAGCAAATTCATAGCCTTTTTGCCCTGTTCTCCGCCGTCCTTAATCTCAATGACGTATTGCATGCTCTTGTCGGGACGAGCCTCTTTCTCGACGTAATCAAGCACTTCTGTGAGGGTAACTATACGCACATTGCTCAAGTCTGCACCCTCTTGACGATACTTATACTCGCCGTCCTCGGTGACAAAGTTGTAGCCGAAGTTGTACTCTTTGAGTTCATCAAGCGTCTTGTCGCAAATCTTGCCCGTACCGTCCGACGTGCGGTCGATTTCATGATCGTGCATAAGCACAAGCACGCCGTCCTTTGTAAGATGCAAGTCAAATTCAAGTACGTCAACGACATAATTTTCTCTCTCTGCTTCTTCCATACATTGCTTGAAAGCCGCCATAGTCTCTTCCGGCTCGAGCACTCCGCCTGCGCGGTGTGCAGAAAGAAGTAATCCACCCTCGTCGTCAAAGGTTATGTACTTGTTATCGCCCGTATATGTGGAGATATGCTCCACTCTTGCACAAGCACCGGTGAGCGGAAGAATAATCATATTGAGCACAAACACAAAGATAAGTGCGCCCAAAACAGACCAAATAACCGCTTTTTTGACGGTCTTTTTGTGCTTTGCCATTGTCTCTTTGTCTTCAGGAGAATCCGTCAACAAAACATCGACGCCGTCCTTTTCTTGCTTGAAAAACTTATTGCGTTTAATTTTCATTTTTCACCTTATCAAGTTAATATATTAGATTATAGCACAATTTATCATCATAAGTAAATGCCATTTGCAAATTTTTGCACAAATGTATAATTGCACATATAAGCATATACAAATTTGAGTATTCTCTTTTGCTTGTATGCACAATTATAAAAACAAGGATACTTGCGTACCCTTGCTTTTATTTTAATTGCGCATTATGCGTTGTATGTTATTTTGATAGTCGCTTGCGTCTTGCTTGCACTGACAACCTCGATGTCAAAGTTGACTTTCTTATTGTCGTTTCTTGCATAATTGGGGAACACTTCGCTGAGTTTATCCCCTGTCTTCCAGAGGTCTTTTTCATAAGCCTGTCCGCTTGTAGAATCAAACCAAATTCCGCCATCGGCTTCAACAAGTTTGATAAGAGCATTATTACTCACAGAATTGTTGTTGCTCGTAAACGACCCATACGCATCATTATAAGAATTTTTTATATTTGAAGACACATGATAAATTCTCACTCCGTATTCTGCGCCCTTACCCGTTGTGGGATTATAATATAAATAACTGAAATTTTGATTTGCGTGCATTTGATTCAATCCCGTATTGGCATAAAGATCGACAAGAAGATATTCGCAGAAATATGTATCGTTATAATCAAGTGGTATCATTATGCAGTCACCACTCGACTCGAACGCATTGATTGTAATCGTTTGCGTTGTTGTGACGATTGTCGGTTCAATCCAGCCCAGCATCATCTTGGAATATGCGTTGTGATCACCCACCGTATAATCCATCATGTCCGCACCACCAAGGCCTTCATTGCTTCCGTATGTTGGATAATAATCATAATAATCATCCAAATCAAGAAGGTGTCCCGTCTCATGAATAAACGTTGATGCATTGATTTTAAGCCCATCTATCGTCAAGTCTTCGTAATCCAAATAATAATCATTTGAATCACCCGTATATTCATAGATAAAGTCTGCACCCGCAAAGAGATAATATCCAAGATATTTGTCGTCATACACATCCTCTTCGCCTTCGGTTTCGGGATAGTATTGCGTTACAAAAGCCCAATACAAGCCACCATTATCGTAATCAATATCGCCGGCATAAATGATGTAGATTGCGTCTATAAAGTCATCATCATTGGTATCGTATTTAGAGAAGTCGATTGTTTTGTCGTAATAATTCATAATCTCTTCAAGCAATGCGGTGCTTCCGTCTCTATAGTTTGTGTCACCAAAATCGCCATTCTCATAATACGCCATATTATGACTACTCTTATACGGTTCCGCTACAAAATCATATTGCAAATTGAGTTTGCCATAAGATGATTTCTGGTAGTAGGAATTTACACTTTGCCAGCCCGTGTCCGTTTCAGTTCCGTTGAATGCAAGTTTTACCTTGTCAAGTTGTCCGCTTTCAAACTTCGCATCTGTAAATTCGACAGGGACAACAAGACATCTTGTCTCCGTATAAGGGGAATTGCTCTTCCACGGATTGGATTGAATGCCGATGCAAGGGGCGTAACTGTTCTTGGTAGACCAAACATTCATTGCCTCTTGAAGAGTGCTCTTGTCGAGTTTGGATGCAACATACTTTTGTGTAGACATAGTCTCTGTCGGGATTGGTTTTATTGTGTTTCCATTACAAACTATTTCAACGCATTGAATCCACATCGAACCGCCATCACCCGATGGTGTCAAGGTTATTTCGACATCGCCGTCAACACCATTTTCTTTTGCAGTAAACATATATATCGTAGGAGTGCTTTGGTCTACAGTAATAGTGTCACTTCCGTCGCAATAAAAATCCACATTCCCAACCTTTATTGACACGTTACATGTCTTCTTTGCATTATCATTCACAAATACACCTACGCTGACATTTGTAACATTTGTATAATCACTTGATGTAATAGTTACGCTACCATTTTTTTGAAGGAATTGAACAGCACCTTTGTCTTCATCAAATCCGTGGGGCGCAGTTGATGAGGTGAATGTTATATCGTTTTCATTAGAAAAATCCTCATCAGTAAATTCGGCAGCATACGAAATACTTCCACCGACATCCAGTTCGCTCAAATCAAAGTCAATTTCGCCAAACTTGGAGAAAGTCAACGTATGAGTTTCTTCATAAGTATATGTATAATCGTCATCCTCGTACGTGCCAGATGCAGTTGCAACTATTTGATAAATATCGTCACCTTGCAAATAAATCTTTACGCTTGTCCAAGCAATCCCCGTGCTTGTCCATTCGCCAAGCATGGCATTGCCTGCCGTCGCTGCATTGCTTGCGACATATTGATTGTATTTGGTGTCAGTAAATGTAACGTCGGACTTGCCGTCGAAGTGAGTAAAGGTCAAATCTTTCAATTCACTGATGTAAAACCAGTCAATATAATCCACCTGTTCTTCATAATCGTCACTACCTTCTTCATATATTGTATAAGTGCCGTCGCCATTGTCGTAATAATACAACTCATCTTTCATGGAATAATAGTCGGTGTACACATCTCCATAAAGGTCTTCAAATGATATCGACATCGTATCTCCGTCTTTATAACAATAATTGGTATAATCGTCATACAATTCACCACCGTCATTTACAACTATCTCGTAATTAACCGCAAAATTCCAATCGTCAGGATTTGCATATTTCGCAAACACAGCAGCAAGGTCATAATCGTACCAATCTCCGCCGTTGTTTCCGCCGTTTTTGTCATATCCGCAAACAGAGCAAACGTCAGAGCCTGTCG
>CAZCKS010000026.1:0-16807 GCA_964499325.1 uncultured Bacteroides sp.
TCTATGCACTTCTTCCGCTCGCACTCTTGTCAAGCGGTATCAGCGCAACGTTTGAGAGCGTGCTTATCGCACTTGTCATCGGCTCACTCATCTGCATGGTAGAGAAGAAGTACATTTGCACTTATTCGCTTATGACGCTTGCCGCCGTGCTCGACATAAGAGCGTTGGCAGTTGCGCCGATTATCGTTGCATACTTTGTGTATATGTACATCAAAGATAACGACAACAAAGCGAAATTCACCGCAAACAGAGCAAAAATCGTGTTTGGACTTGTGGGAAGTTTCGTACTTGCATACTTGCTTACGCTTCCTGTTTCCATACATCAAATTGCAGCGGGCGACGCCTTCTTCGGATTCAAGGTTATGGCAAACGAGATGCTCAATACCACATACTTCGTAAAGGATGCATTCAACCTCTACGGTATGGTCGCTATGAATGGCAAGACTTCTCAACAAAGCGTCAATATCCTCAATCTCATCTTCTTGCTTGTGCTTGAGGCTTACGTAATCTCGCTTTATTTCAAGAATCGCAATAAGCAAGAACTCTTGCTCCTTGCATCCTTCACGCTTGCAGTTATTGCAGTGTTCACAATCAAGGTCACGTACACATATCTCTATCTCTCACTTGCACTTGCACTCATCTATACGATGGTCAGCGGTGATAAGAGAATGTATATCATCAGCGGTGGCATCGCAACGCTTGGCTTTATCAACTACGCACAACTTATGAACCAAAGCGGTTTCGTAAAGAGCGGACTTTTGACATCGGCTGTCACGTCATTTGAGACGACAAGCCCGTTCTACATCGTGTTCTGCGTTGTAGCAGTGCTCCTTATCGGATACTATGCTTACGTGTCTTACTCAATTACCAACAACAGCAAGATTGTAGACATCAAAGCGATGCCCAACAGTGTGGGAACAACACTCAAGAACTTCTTTGCAGGTCTTAAAGCAAAACTCAACAAAGACAACGACTAATTGTCGTTAGCAAATAACAAACCCATCGGTTCAGCCGATGGGTTTGTTTTATATAACGATATTTGTTTGAATTATTTTAGAATTATTTGTTTTTGTGTCTGTCTTTTTTGGTCAATCTCTTTTCGGAGCATTTTGTAAAGGACATAAACTTACCTGCGTTTTCTTTTGCGGTCTCGGCAGGGATGCGCTCAAATATAATGTTGTTTGCATATTTCTTTGCTTGCGCAATACGCTTGTCGGAGTTTATCGTCCACATAAGCACGGGGCGGAATAGTCCCCAAGTCTTTATCCATACGTTTAGTGGCCATATTGCAGTGACGTCGTAAGCAATAAAGTCGGGACGGCTGACAAGATTTATCCAACATTGTCCCATAAAGAGAGTAAAGACACTACGTCTTAAGCATTTGATAATCGGGGATGCCCAAGTGCAAAGTTCGCCGACGGGATAGTTCGAATGACGTCTTGCGTATATAACTGCACCGAAGTTGAATGATTGAAGTGCGATATTACCCTTGTAATCCACTTCTTTAAGCACTTTAATGGTTTCTCTCACGATACGAAAGCCGACAGGATTCATACCTTTAATCTCGCAAAGAATACCCACTTTGCCGTCCACGAGTTCCAAAAACTCTTTGAGGGTGGGGATGCGATACTCTGTGCCTTTGAGCGGATATGTTTTAAGTTCCTCAAGAGTGCAGTTGCGTATCTTCTTGTTAACTCCGCAAACACGCTTCAAATTGTCGTCGTGAAAAACTACGACGTGACCGTCTTTTGTTACGTGGACGTCGATTTCGATGTTAAATCCTTCATCAATAGCCCTTTGATAAGCAGGCATACTGTTTTCGGGGTATACGTCGTCGTGAAGACCGCGATGGGCGATAGGTGTGTCAAAAAGCCATCTGAAATCCATAATTACTCCCTGAATTGTTATATAATTGTTGATAAAATTCTATATTTCATTTATAATAATGTCAATAGTTTTGAAAATTTTATCAAAATTTTAGCAGTATATGCGAGATTTTGATGAGTGAGGACGCATTGAGCAAACAACATATACGCAATTTTTCCATAATCGCCCATATCGATCACGGTAAGAGCACGCTTGCAGACCGCCTTATTGAAAAGACGGGTACTGTTTCGGAGCGCGATATGTCCGAGCAGTTGCTTGACAATATGGATATTGAGAAGGAACGCGGAATCACTATCAAACTTCAGACTTGCAGGCTTTATTACACTTATAAGGGTGAAGAGTACGTTCTCAATCTTATCGACACTCCCGGCCATGTCGACTTTACATACGAAGTTTCTCGTTCTCTCGCCGCTTGCGAGGGGGCATTGCTTGTTGTTGACGCTACGCAAGGCGTGGAGGCACAGACGCTTTCAAACGTCTATCTTGCGCTTGAAAACGATTTGAGCATATTGCCAGTCATCAACAAAATAGACCTTGCATCTGCCGACGTTGACGCCGTCAAACTCGAAGTTGAAGATATTATCGGCTTGGACACGGACGGTTGCCCGCTTGTTTCGGCAAAAGAGGGCATCGGTATTGACGAACTTATCGGTCAAATTATCGACAAATTGCCTGCACCGCAAGGGGATGAGAATGCACCGCTCAAAGCGCTCATTTTCGACAGTTTTTACGACAATTATCGTGGCGCAATCTCCATGGTTCGCATTATGGACGGCACTGTAAGGGCAGGCGACACAATCAAGATGATGGCTACCGGCAAGAGTTTTGAGGTGGTTGAAGTCGGCTATTTTTCGCCTAATATGCGTCCCTGTGAAAAATTATGCGCAGGTGAAGTCGGATATATCGCCGCAAGCATAAAGAACGTAAGCGACACTGCAGTCGGCGACACCATTACAAACGCTGAAAACCCGGCAAAAGAGGCTTTGCCTGGTTACAAAAAGGCAACGCCGATGGTGTATACGGGCGTTTTCCCGGCGGACGGCGCAAGATATGACGACCTCAAAGAAGCACTATTAAAATTGCAACTCAATGACGCGTCTTTAAGTTTCGATCCCGAAGTGTCCAACGCCCTCGGTTTTGGCTTTAGATGTGGTTTCTTGGGGCTTTTGCACATGGAAATAATCGAAGAAAGACTTGAAAGAGAATTTGACCTTGATTTGATTACAACCGCTCCGAGCGTATCTTATATTGTCACTAAAACAAATGGCGAAAAGATAACTATAGACAATCCCACCGCTTTGCCAAATCCCAGCGAAATTGATTATATCGAAGAGCCTATTGTCAAAGCAACGCTTTTCACGCCACCCGATTACGTCGGACCTATTATGGAACTTTGCCAAGGCAAGAGGGGAGTTTTCATCGATATGTCATATATCGATCCCACGCGTGTGCAAATCATATACCGTATGCCACTCAACGAGATAATTTACGATTTCTTTGACAGTCTTAAATCTCGCACAAGAGGATATGCCTCTCTCGATTATGAGATGGACGGATATGAAAAGAGCGATCTCGTGCGCCTTGATATGATGATAAACGGCGATATGTGTGACGCATTATCCATAATCGTGCACAAAGACAATGCCTATGCTCGTGGTAGAGGCATAGCGGAGAAACTCAAAGACGTCATTCCTCGTCAACTTTTTGAAGTGCCTATCCAGGCAACCGTAGGCGGTAAAATCATTGCGAGAGAGACTGTAAAAGCAATGCGCAAAGACGTTCTTGCAAAGTGCTATGGCGGAGACATCACGCGCAAAAAGAAGTTGCTTGAAAAACAAAAAGAAGGTAAAAAGCGTATGCGTAAAGTGGGTAGTGTAGAAGTGCCCAGCGAAGCGTTTATATCCATTCTTAAAGTCGATCCCAACAAATAATACAATACCCCGACACATATAAATTTTGTCGGGGTATATATATTGAAAAATGCAAATATACGTCCATATTCCGTTCTGTAAACAAAAGTGTCGCTACTGCGATTTTAATTCATTTCCGTGTTGTGATGATACGGCTATTTCCGATTATCTAAACGGATTAAATGCGGAAATTAGCCTCTGTGGCAAGCAATATGGCAGCGAGATTATCGACTCCGTTTATATAGGCGGTGGCACACCGAGTATACTCAATGAAGAGTGTATTGTTTCTATATGCGATACTCTCAAAAAATCTTTCGATTTGTCACATGTAAAAGAATGGACGATAGAGTGCAATCCCGAGAGCATTACTAAAGAAAAACTTGCACTTTATAAGGGACTTGGTATTAATCGTTTAAGCATTGGCGTTCAGAGCCTTGACGACGAGAATTTGAGGGCAGTAGGGCGCATTCACAACGCACAAACAGCACTTGAAAAACTTGCGCTTGCAAACGAGTATTTTGACAATCTCTCTTGTGATTTGATTGTCGGCTTGCCCTACGATACTCCCGAAAGTGTAGAAAAAGAAATAAGAACGCTTGCTCCGCTTGTAGATCACATGTCTGTGTACGAATTGATTTTGGAAGAGGGTACTCCACTTTATAACGATGTCCAAAAAGGCGATATAAGGCTTTGCGACGACGATGAAGTGCAAAATATTTTCGATAAAGCCATCGGAGTTTTGAAAGAATGTGGTTTTGATAGATACGAAGTATCTAATTTTGCAAAAGACGACAAAAAATCTTTGCACAATTACGGATATTGGACGAGAGAGGAATATTTCGGATTTGGAGCAGGGGCACATTCTTTTGTGAAATTAACGGGCGCAAACGGGGCGGAAGAAACTCGATATTCAAATTTCTGCAACATCACAGACTATCTTTCAGCCGTAAATAATGCTGAAAATTATACCGAAATTTTGCGTGACGAACGTGAAATTCTGTCTGAAAAGGACATATACAACGAGCAAATAATACTGGGATTGCGCACTGTTAAGGGGGTAAAAAGCAATCTTTTGCACATTCCAAATCATCTCAAAGATTTCTTTGAAAAAGACGGCGAATACACACATCTTACCTCAAACGGGATTGCCGTCATGAATTCTGTTCTTACTGAATTGCTGGATTTTTGAGATTAAAGTTGAAAAAGTGGCAATAATCGTTACGTTTACCAGGCATTTTGTTAGCGATAATGATTGTCATTTCAAAAATTGTTTGATATAATCAAATTAAAGTGTTGGAGGAAACAAATGACACCCGATTTTTCTGTTTATGGGCAGGCAGTTCACGCCCCGATTGGCATTATCGCAACTCCCGGCGCTGAAGAACTTGCGTCACTTATTGACAAGCGTCTCATTGCATTGTTCAGCGAAGCGAAATTAACCAATAAACTTCACAGCGACACATTCATTCTCAAGTCCGACTGTCCTCGTTTTACAAACGGCGACGCAAAAGGTATTATTTATGAAACCGTACGCGGAAAAGATTTATACATCATTTGTGATCCGGGCAATCACGGCGTAACGTATTCTTTCTTTGGAAAGGAAATCCCGATTACACCCGACGAGCATTTTGAAAATCTCAAACGCATAATATGTTCTTGCAACGGCAAGCCAGAGCGTATCACAGTGGTTATGCCAATGCTCTATGGCGGACGTCAACATCGCAGAAATGCAAGGGAATCCCTCGATTGTGCGCTTATGCTCCAAGAGTTGCAAAACATGGGCATTAGTGACCTTGTCACCTTTGACGCACACGATCCAAGAGTGCAGAACGCTGTTCCGCTTATGGGATTTGACAACTATTTTGCTCACTATCAAATCCTCAAACAACTCACACGCAGATTCCCAGATGTCAAACTCAGCAAAGATAGTCTTATGATTATCTCTCCCGACGAGGGCGCAATGACTAGAAACGTTTATTACGCCTCCGTGTTGGGACTTGACCTCGGTATGTTCTATAAGCGTCGCGATTATTCCACGATTATAAACGGTCGCAATCCGATTCTCTCACACGAATATATTGGTTCTTCCGTCGAAGGTATGAACGTGTTTGTCGCAGACGACATGATTGCAACGGGCGATTCAATATTGCATCTTGCAAAACAAATTAAAGCAAAGGGCGCAAAGAGGGTGTTCCTCGCAGCAACGTTTGCACTTTTCACAGAGGGTGTGGAAAAATTCAATCAAGCATACCAAGACGGCGTGTTTGATGCAGTAATTTCAACCAATCTTACCTATCGCATTCCAGAACTTAAAGGGTGCGAATGGTTTATTGAGGCAGACCTCAGCAAATATATCTCGTATATAATCGCAGCGTCCAACGTTGGCGAATCCGTCTCTAATCTTCTCGATCCGTCACAAAAGATTAGTGAATTGGTTGCACGTCTCAACGGCTGAAACGCAAAGGAGAAATTATGAAAATAACCTGGCTCGGGCATTCATCTTTTATGCTTGAAGAAAGCACGGGTACTACCATTGTCACGGATCCGTATCATTCTTATGTGGGCTATGATATGCCCAAGGTCGATGCGGATATCGTTACGGTGTCGCATGCGCACAAGGACCATTCTTATATATCCAATGTCGAAGGCAATCCGACTGTTCTTAACAGGGTGGGCGCGTATGAAATCGGTGGCGTACATATTATGGCTTCACGCTCCTATCACGACAACCAAAAGGGTGCGGAAAGAGGCTCAAATATCATCTTCAAATACCGTATGGATGGCGTTGACGTGTGCCACATGGGCGACATCGGCGAGGATTGCAACCCTGTGCTTGTCGAGTCTATTATGCCGATAAACGTATTGCTTATTCCTATCGGCGGTAACTATACGATAGACGCAACAATGGCAAAGGAATATGTCGATCGCATTATGCCCGATGTTGTTATTCCAATGCACTATAAGACCAAGGATTGCGAGTTCGACATTGATAAATTGAATGAATTTGTCAATCTTTTCGACGATGAAAACGTCGTATATCTCGGCGGTGCAACCGTAGAGTTTGACAGAGCGGATTTTGACGGCGAAGAGACAAAAGTTATTGTCCCCGAAAGATACGCCAACTAATATATTTTACTTATGAACGCTTCTTGTCCGTCGATTTTTTCGGCGGACGAGCGAAATATACTTATCGACAAAAGTCATTTTCACTATTATCTAAAAAAGGAGTTTTTATGCAGAAATTTACTAAATCTGAACTTGAAGCAAAAAGCATTTTTGAAATGCGCGCACTTGCAAAAGACGTTGGCGTAAGCGCCCCGACAAAGATGAACAAGGCAGAACTTATTGACCTTGTATACAAAATTACCAATGGGGAAATGGAGCCACCACAAGCACCTCGCAGAGGACGTCCTAAAAAGGTTGGCGATACGCAATCTATTGCAGTAAATACGCTTGAAAATGCCGACGTAAAATCGGAAGAAAAAACTGTCGTAAAAACCGAAGACACCAAGAGTGGCGAGTATATAAAGAACAAATTTAGACCAATTGAGTTTAAGCCGTCTTATATGCAATATCAAAAGCCTCAACGTCCGCAATATAGAGATAACAATACTCTCAATGAGAAGAAAGAGGGCGAAGAAGCCGTTGAACAAGAGAGAGAAGGCTATCTTGAAATTAATCCCGACGGATATGGATTTTTGCGTGTAAAAAACGGCGAATTCAATGAAATGGACGCTTATGTTTCCGCAATGAAAATCAAGCAATACGGCTTGCGCCGAGGAGATTATGTCAAATCCCTTTGCAAAAAAATCCAAGAGGGTAGACCGTCTGCAGTCGTGTCTGTCACATCAATCAACGGTATCGATGCAGACAAAGTTGGCAAACGCCCCAATTTCGACGATTTAGTGCCTATTTATCCCGACGAGCGCATTAGGCTTGAAGTCTCGCCCAGAGAATATGCAACACGCTGTATTGACCTTGTGTCACCGATCGGTAAAGGACAAAGAGGCATAATCGTATCTCCGCCTAAAGCAGGTAAAACAACACTTTTGAAGATGATTGCCTCATCCATTGCCAAGAATTATCCTGATGTGGAACTTAAAGTTTTGCTTATCGACGAGCGCCCCGAAGAAGTGACGGATATGCAACGCTCCATAAAGGGCGAAGTGGTGTATTCCACCTTTGACGAACTTCCCGAACATCACACAAAGACAGCCGAAATGCTCCTTGACAGAGCAAAACGCCTTGTTGAAATGGGCAAGGATGTCGTAATTTTGCTTGACAGCCTTACACGTCTTGCACGCGCATATAACCTTACAATTCCTCCGACGGGCAGAACTCTTTCGGGTGGTATCGATCCGGGCGCATTGCATAGCCCCAAACGTTTCTTCGGTTCGGCAAGAAATATCGAAAACGGCGGTTCGCTTACAATTATCGCAACTGCACTTATCGATACGGGTAGCCGTATGGACGATGTCATCTTTGAAGAGTTCAAAGGCACCGGTAATATGGAAATTCACCTTGACCGCAGACTCAGTGAAAAGCGCATTTTTCCGGCAATCGACCTTTCAAAGAGCGGTACTAGAAAGGAAGAACTTTTGCTTACTCCGAGCGAACTTGAGGGCACCTGGGGCATTCGCAAGATGCTTTCCAATGCCGACAACACCGAGGCAACGGAAAATCTTATCGGCATGATAGTCAAGACTACATCCAACAAGGAGTTCATCGAACAATTAAATCTCCAACTAAGAATGTATCAAAAAGAAGGTTATACGATTAGGTCTTTAAAATAAAACAGTTTATAATACCCTGTTTTACAGGGTATTATAATAATTCAACATACAATAGAGGTAATCATGAGCAAATTCAAAGATTTACGCATTGTTGACAACTTTTATCAGACATCGTCGTTTTTCCCGATGCCCGTTGTTTTAGCAAGCACTGTGTCCGAAAGCGGTCAAACAAACATCGGCTCTTACTCGCTTTGCTTTCCGTATTACATCGCAGGCAAGGACTATTACGCAATGATACTTGAAGTGCGCAACAGTTCAAATACAGCGCAAAACATACTGCGCACAGGCAAAGTGACGCTCAACTTTATCACTGACGACAAGAAGTATTTTAAAGAGGCGGTGAGATTGGGATTCCCGGGTGACACAACCGGGCAAAAGATGAAAGATTGTTTGTTTACGCTTGAAAATAGCACGCTCGGCAATGACAGACCGCAAATTGTACAAGAGGCATTCCAAGTGTTTGAATGCACGTGGGATTCGTCGCTTGAGGACGCTTATCTTGACAAGCCCGGACAACTTGAGGGATATGAACCGCCTTATCGCAATTTCAACGGAATAACAAGCAAATTCGGTGCGCATTTCATATTGAAAATTGACAAAATATGGATGAAAGAGGAGTATTACGATTCAATCATCAACGGCGTCAGCAGGAACAATTATCCGCGTGTTCCCGTCGATTACGGCTATCGTGATAGCACAAATTTCTGGTGCTCACGCTTTAAAAAGCCTTATCCCGAAAAAATCCAAGCAAAAGAGGGCGATGTCAACTCTGTCAAATATGCCGCATCGAGAATTGATCCTGATGTAAAATTTGCAGACGAGGCTTGCGCAAAACTTACCAAAATCCCCAGAGTATTCCTCAAAGCCGCGCTAACGCAAATGGTTGAAATCGCAAAGCAAGAGGGCATATCCTATATAGACGAAAACGCTCTGGCACTTATCAATGACAAACGCCGTCAAGAGAAGAAAAAATAATATACGGTAGAAAATTATGAGAAAGAATAACATATTTAAGATTTTAACTCTTATCGTATTGATGTTGCTCATTACGACGCTCACATTCACCTTTGTCGCCTGCAACGATGACGATACAGATACTCCGCCAACGCCTTCCGTAGATGACGTTGACGAGGGCATAGATTGGTCGTTTTTGAACGGAAAAAGTGACAGAGTAATACTTTTTATAGGCGACGGAATGGGCGAAAACCACATAAAAGCCACAGAAGCGTATTATGAAAAAGAATTGTTCTTTGACGATTTGCCACTTGCAGGTATGATGACCACATCATGCAGATCGCAGTTTCAAGCGACGGACAGCGCAGCAGCGGCAAGCGCAATGGCGACAGGCGAAAAGTTCCAACGTGGACACGTTGCCTATGAAAACAGCAGAAATTACAAATCTATTTCCGAATATGCAAAAGAACATGGCAAGGGTGTAGGCATTGTTACAACGGACTTAATTTCGGGTGCAACCCCTGCAGGCTTTTCTGCGCATTCGCTTTCAAGAAGTGACAAAGCGAAAATAATCGAAGGTCAACTTGAATCCAATATCGATATTTTCCTCGGCGCAGGCTTGAATACCGCAAGCGGTGAAGATGTCAATTACAGCATGTACAAAGAGCAATTTGAAGGAAAAGGATACACTTTTTGCAGCAAATATAGCGAGTTGGGGCTTGAAAGTAACAAGATAATCGGCGCATTTTCACAGACTGCAAACTATACCTCCACCGACGAAACGCCCACCTTGCAACAACTTGCTTGTTTTGCGGTAGATTTCCTTGAAGAGAAATATCCCAATGGTTATTTTCTCATGGTTGAGGGAGCACACATAGATAAGCGTAGCAGTGACAAAGACATATTCGGTATGATGGAACATCTTGACGAATTTGACAACGCAATAGAGGCTGTCAGTGACAAAATAGCGGACAAAGACAATTATTCGATGATAGTCACGTCCGACCATGAATGTGGCGGATTGCAGTACAACGGCGAGACCAAGGACGAAATCAATGACAATATGTTCTCTGTGACGTATCACACAATGGTTGACGTAAGGTATTACACCAATTTCAAACTCAAAGGGGAAGATGTCGATACCATGCCCGACCATATTGACAATACGGATATATTCCGTATCTGCTACAGTTTGCTTATTGGCACCGCGGAATAAACAAAATATTTGCATATAAAAAGAGTGCGTTCTTTGGAGCGCACTCTTTTTATTAGATTGGATTTAATTATTCTCTTGATGAGTTTTTGCGATTGTTATATCTGATAAGATATATCACTGCAAATGCAACGATTGCAGCAAATGCGACGCTACCAATCACTATGCCTGCAATAGCACCGCCTGACAAGCCGTTGTCTGTATCTGCAAGCATATCGTCCAACGCTTTGCGTTGTGCGTCAAGGCTGTTGTAAGCCTCAATCACGGCGCTTGACGTCTTGTCAGAGAAATTCAAGGAACTGTAAATGTTTTCCGCATAAGTTATAGCCTCTTGCTTTTCTTCGGCTGTAGATGCGCTCTCAATGGCTTTTACGGCGTTTTGGAAGTCTTGGGCGGTGTATGTGACGTCAGGTGTGTTGTCCTCGCCCGTATTACCGCCTGTGTTGTTTCCGCCTTGGTTTCCGTCTCCGCCAGACGTGCCGAGAGCATCTATCTTTTGTGTCTCGGTATGTCCACAAATAGTGCAGGAGCGAGTTTTTTCTCCATCTTCTGTCGCCGTGGGCTCTTTGGTTGTAGTCCAATCACCGTATACGTGATTAGTGCACTCTTGCTCATCATCACCATACGTGATTTCTATGCTTTCGATATATACTGCGCCATTATCAACATAGTTGATTGTAAAGTATTTATCTGTTGTATTAAATGTCCAAGTAGTGCCATCGCTTGTAGCCTGTTGTGTTCCTGCTGACGTACCTGTAGTTGGATATTTGCCCGATGAGCCTATTGTCTCATAAGACGTTGATGATGTTAATATCTCAAATTTTCTTGCCGTACCACTTACAGTGATTTTAATTGATTTGAGGTTATTTATTGGTGTTGTATTATACAGATAAAGATATTCACAGTTTGTATTCTTGTTATTTATTTGATACGTGGTTTTATTATCTTTGAAACAGAAAACTTTTCCATCAATAGAATCTGTTTTCCAGTCAAGCCATCCCCAGCCAGTACCAGTGCCAGCACTATCACGTGTTATCTCAACCGTCTCGCCTTTCTGTTTAGTGACAGTTATCGGAGTAGACAATGTCTTTGTAAATGTGGAATATTTGCAAATCACGCTTGTGGTGCCGGCAGAGAGGGTAGTGCCGCTCGTGGTGCCGTCAAGCCAAATGCAAGACGATGTAACGTCACGTTTAGTGTTATTGCTAAAGATTGCGTTTACAGTCAATCCTTGAGGATCAAATGTGTTTCCGCTCACATATTCCGTCTTTGTGGGGGTGCCGACAATCTCGATGTCACTTACACTTGTTACGGTTACTGTTGTCGTTGCTTTTATGTTGGCGTCTGCCTTACTTGCAACTGTGATAGTTGCACTGCCTGATTTTACTGCAGTAACTTTGCCGTTTGCATCCACTGTTGCAACACTACTATCGCTGGATGTCCAAGTGACTTCACGTACAGCGTTTGACGGAGAGTATGTAGGCGCAAGGGTGGTGCTTTCGCCAACAGCAAGAGTTTTTGAAGACTCAAGCGTAAGACTGGTTATAGGCTCTGTATAACTTGTGCCGTAAGTAGCAACAACCTCTTTAAGTTTAGAGTTGTAAGATTGACCGTCATAACAATATATCCGTTCTGCATATTCGGGGTGATCAATAAAGGGATTGCGATTGCCTTGAATGCTTGCAACATAGTTATTTCTTGTAATTTCTTCCGCACAAACAGGTTCTTCAAGGTGCCATTTCATAAGAGTTGCAATGTCGCCAATAGTCTTGTTTCCACCAGAACCTAAAACAAATTGCAAATTGTATTTGTTTTCTTCATCATCTCCCCATCTGACTTGCATATACATAAGTATGCGAGCCGTTTGTCCTCGATAGCCTTCGCCCGGATAAAAATAGTTACCGGACTTGTAGCACAAATTTTCATAGTTTATTTTCCCGTTTTCTGAAACGATATTTCCTACTGTTTGAGGAACTTCGCCGAACTGAAGACTGCTTCTTGAACTGTTAAGTTGTGTATTGGTTGGTCTTAAATGGTGTGCATCGGATCCTGGACCGCTTTCTGCGTCAAATGCCTTACCACTGTTTTTGGGCCAAACGTGTTCGCGATTTGTGCCAGTGGTACCATCACCGCTAAAACCGCTAAAACTTACCGATGTGCCTGAATAGAACCAAAGAATATTGCCACTTTTATTAGAATCTGCATCGGATTTCTTAAAAACCTCTTTGAGGGAAAGAGAACCACCTTTATTATCGTATACAGTTTCCGTATGATGCGTTGATGTTATTAAACTCGCAAGGGAAGACCTAAAGGAACTTCCGTTGGTTGTGAGCGACTCTACAGAGGCATAATAGTCATCACTTGCAGACGTTGACGCGTCCTGCGCATAAGTTACGTCAATGGGCGCAAATATATGTGCGTCAAATACGTCGCAAGCAAATGCGAATGTCATTACAAACACAATGACCAACGAGGCAATAATTGCAAAATTTCTCAAAAATGATTTTTTCATGATTGACCTTTAATATATTTATATATTATTCGACATTATTCTATCACAAATATGCACCCATAGCAAGAGAGATTTACAAAATGTATATTTTCTATCAACATATTTATCATCTCCATAAACAAGCCGGGCAGTTGAGTGAGAACAGCGGTGAAGAGTGATACAAAAGAGGGACGGCATTTTGTGTCGTCCCTCTTTGTAAACATTGATTTATTCTTAAATATCGGTTGTATCGTCAATATTAGTTGTATTGTCCTTATCAGTAGTAGTATCATCGTTGCCGATTGTATCGTCTTTTTTGCGCTTTGCTCTTACAACAAAAATTACAACCGCAGTCACTATTGCCATAAATGCAACGCAACCTATCACAATGCCTGCAATCGCACCGCCAGATAAGCCGTTGTCTGTGTCGGCAAGCATATCGTCCAACGCTTTGCGTTGTGCGTCAAGGCTATTGTATGCCTCAATCACGGCGCTTGACGTCTTGTCGGAGAAACTCAAGGAACTATAGATAGTTTCCGCATAAGTTATAGCCTCTTGCTTTTCCTCAGGTGTAGATGCGCTCTCAATGGCTTTTACGGCGTTTTGGAAGTCTTGGGCGGTGTATGTGACGTCAGGTGTGTTGTCCTCGCCCGTATTACCGCCTGTGTTGTTTCCGCCTTGGTTTCCGTCTCCGCCAGACGTGCCGAGAGCATCTATCTTTTGTGTCTCGGTATGTCCACAAATAGTGCAGGAGCGAGTTTTTTCTCCATCTTCTGTCGCCGTGGGCTCTTTGGTTGTAGTCCAATCACCGTAAGCATGGTTCACACACTCTGCATATACGATTTCAATACTTTCAAAATAAACTACACCGCTTGCATTCGTATAGTTTATTGAAAAATACCTATCTGTTGTGTTCAAATTCCATGTAGTTCCGTTCGTAGTAACTTCTTTTTCGCCGTGATTTGTTCCATTCCCAACAGTTGGATATTTAGTCTGTATGTCGGCTGTATACGGCGTGCTTGATGTATATATGGAGAAATTTTTACTGTTCGTATTGGCAGTACCGCCAAGTTTTATTGTTATTGATAAAAGTTTTCCGGGCAGGGCTGTAGTATTAAACATATAAGCATGTTCTGCTTTTTTGCTATCATTGTTCATTTGGAAATTGGTACCGGATTTATATGTGTAAATTTGCCCTGATATTCCGTCTTTTGTCCAAGTATACCAATTATATTTATCTATTGAACCGACACACGATGTATTGATAATAATTGAGCGTTTATTGCCTATCGCCCCTTGCACTGTAATGCCGTTGATTGTCAATTCTTTGTCTTGATACTTGCAGATGATAGATGTTGTACCACCTGAAAGGGTAGTTTGTCTTGTGTTTGCGTCAAGCCATTGACATTGTGCTGTGACATCTTCGGTGTCGTTGTTTGTATACGTTGCGATAACTTTAAGTCCTGTATGGTCGAAAGAGAAGCCATCTTGGTATTCCGTCACGCTCGGTGTACCTTCTATGCTTATATCTTGCAATGCGACAATAGTTATAGTCGCTGTTGCCTTTTTTGTTGGATTAGATTCACTATATACTTTGATTTCAGTCGTTCCGGCACTTTTTGCCGTCACGATACCCGTTGAGTCAACCGTTGCAACCGCAGTGTTGCTTGATTCCCATTTCAAATCTTTCAATGCGTTTGAGGGCATAAGGCTGGCAGAGAGGAAAACTCGCTCGCCAATATGCGTCGTTGCGGCTGTCTTGTTAAGCGTTATACTTTCAATCGCCTCGTCTCCGCTGTATTCTCCCACAACGGCTTTAACTTCGTCATTATATTCTTCGCCGTCATTGCAATATATGCGCTCGGCATATTCGGGGTGGTCTATAAATGGATTGCGGTTGCCTTGAATTTTGGCAACTGCTTCGTTTCTCAATTTTTCCTCTTCAGTCGGAGGTTCTTCAAGGTGCCACTTCATAAGGGTGGCGATATTTCCAATCAATTTTGGGTTGGTGCTGTTGGTTTCTGTCGTAAATTTAAGTCCGCAGCCGTTATCGTCTGTATAAAGATCTCCCCAACGGGTTTGCACATACATAAGTATGCGCGCCGTTGCGCCTCTATATCCCACGCCCGGCATAAATGCTTTCTTATTCTTATCTAAATAGCAAAGATTTGAGTAGTTTATCGAATTCATTTCCTCGACAATGTTGTCTACAACCGCCTCAACTTCGTCAAATTGCGAGTCGCTATGTTTTGTATTAAATGATGCTTCTACAGGGCGGAGGTGGTGTGCGTCAGAGCCAACATTCGATTCGGTATCTTTATAAGCATTTCCGCCTTTTTTAGGCCAAATATGTTCACGGCTTGTTGCGCCTTGTGTGCTTCCCATAACGCCGTTATACGTTGATATTGTACCGGTGTAAAACCAAGTCACATAGCCCTCTTGCAATGTGTCGGATGTTTTGAACACCGTATTCAAATTGTTTGTACCAGTATAATAGGTTGTGAGAGTAGTGTGTGTGGTTGTAATCAGATTAGAAAGCGCGCTTCTAAATTCCGTGCCAATGACATTATCGTCCAATGCTTCAACATTGGCGTAATAATCGTCGCTTGCAGATTCCGCCCCTTCTTGAGCATATCCGTAGGCAGGGGAGAGCGTGTGCAGGTCGATCACGCCCAACGCAACGCCTATTGTCATCGCAAAGACGATAATCAAGGAAAGAATTGTTGTAAGTTTGTTCAAATATCTCTTTTGCATAAATATTTGTCCTTATAGTTGTTTAATTCATTCTATCATAAATAAGTTGTTATTTCAATTATTAGAAAACTAAATTGTCAGAAAGTCGCATTATCATCCCAAAAGTGCCTTTTACAAAAAAAAATCTCGCAAAAACGCTCCAACCACTTGTCAAAATCCGTCGCATAATATATAATCAACTGCGTTGGGTTATTGGAGAGGAAACTCTCACGTGAACAGTTGGAGGAAATGGATTTGTTGACCATTGGCTTCCAACTGCCACCCATTTTAAACTTAATAACTTGTTTGGAGAAGTCGTTGAACGTTGGTACTACGTACCAAACATGCGCCTCCTCCGTCACAACTTAATATTTGTTTGGAGAAGTCGTTGAACGTTGGTACTACGTACCAAACACGCGCCTCCTCCGTCACAACTTAATATTTGTTTGGAGAAGTCGCCTAGTTTGGTCGAGGGCGCGCGACTGGAAATCGCGTAACCGTCAAAAGCGGTTCAAGAGTTCGAATCTCTTCTTCTCCGCCAAAACGTTAAAACCCTACTGTTTAGTAGGGTTTTTCTTTACTTTAAGAAGAGATTTTGAGCATTTACAAATGCTCACACGGCATTGCCGTGCGAACTCTTGCAGACTGACACTACCGCTATGTGAGTAAACTCACACGCTCGCTATTACGGCAACAAGTTGCCTACGAATCTCTTCTTCTCCGCCACCGAAAGGCAATCCTATAATCCGTAGGATTGCCTTTTTATATGCCGGTGAATTATACTTTCAAGTGCAACACCTAAACAAAATAAAAACAGTTCATACGA
>CAZCKS010000027.1:0-16341 GCA_964499325.1 uncultured Bacteroides sp.
TTGACAACTTGCTTTCCTTGTTTATGTTGCCTTTGTTCGGAAAACTTTCGGACAATGCTCACGGCAAACTTGTTAAGAAGTGGGGCAGACGCACTCCGTTTATCGTCATCGGCACGATATGTGCGGTGGTGCTTATGGTATTCGTTCCCGTCGTCACGCTTAAACAACAAGAAAAGGCGATGGACTATACTGCTGAAATCGAATCACAACTCGCCGACGATTCGTTTATGGAGCCGTTGCTTACACAATGGTGGGAGGATTCCGAGGCAGGAAAGAGCGGTAGCGCAAACTTCTGTGATTTGAATTATGTCCAAAAACAAAACAATCTTACCAAAGAAGATTTCGTTTCCATTCGCTATTATGAGAAGTTGACGTCGCAAAAGGCGGTTCTCAACATGCTTGGTGAAGAAACGTATTATTGGGGCGAAGTTAAAGAGGAGAATATAATTAACGACCTTAATGCTGTTTGCGAGGAAACGGGCAAAACTTATCAACAAATGCTCGATAGCAACTCCGCATATAAAAAATACGTTGCATCGGGTATAAACAACTACATAAGCAACGGTATTTATGAGAAGTACACCACACAAAAAGAGGGAATTACAAGCCTTGCGATTTATATGGTAATTTTGCTTCTCGTGCTTGTCGCAATGGCAACGTTCCGCTCTCCCGCAGTCGCACTTATGCCGGACGTTACGCCAAAGCCCTTGCGCTCGCAAGGCAACGCAATCATCAATCTTTGCGGCGGTGTAGGCGGTGCAATAGCGTTCTTGATTTACACGGTTGTGCTGTTTGGCGAAAGATTGCACAATTACGTCATAATCTTTGGCTCTGTTGCGGGCGGTATGCTCTTGCTCCTTGCTGGATTCCTTGCTCTCGTCAACGAGCGCAAGATGGTTGCAAAGTGTCAAGAAATTTGCAAAGAATACGAGATAGACGACTTTGCCGAGGGTGAAAATCCCGAAGCGGAAAAATTTGCGGAAGAACTTATCGCAGAGGGCGACGAGGAATACAATCTCGACAGCAAGCCGTCTGGCGATATGCAAGAATTGCTTGATGAAAATGTCGACGAGCAACCGCAAGAAAACGTTGCTACAGACGAAACTCTCGAATTTGCTCAACAAGTTGTTGCAAACAGCAAGAAAAAACACGCAAAACCTAAAGAGTGGTGGGGCGCAAAGAGCGAACAAGAGAGAGCAAAACTCAAATCGTTTGCACTTATCCTTGCATCAATCTTTATGTGGTTTATGGGATACAACGCTATCTCGTCCAACCTTTCCATTTATACGACAAAGGCACTCAACCTTTCCGCAGGCGTGGCATCCATTATATCGGGTGTGTCTATGGGCGTAAGCGCAATCGCATTTATCCCTGTCGGATATATGGCGGCAAAGATTGGCAGAAGAAAATCAATTATGATCGGTTTTGCAATGGCTGTTGTGTCATTCGTGCTCATCTTTGCAGCAGTTGCGCCAAACGATGACCCTGTTATTCCGTCTGTGTTGTTTGCCTTGTTCTACCTCATTGCGGGCTTTGGACTTATCATTGCAAACGTCAACACTTTCCCGATGGTCACCGAACTTTCTACAGCGGAAACAGTCGGTCAATACACGGGTTACTACTATATGGCAACAATGTCCGCACAAGCAATCACACCGGCAATCGGCGGTGCAATCATGGACGCAGGCGGAAACAAATATCTCTTCTTGTACAGTGCAGTTTGCGTGGTTATAGCAATCGTGCTTATGTTCTTTGTCAAACACGGCGATAGCGTGCCGACGGCAAAGGGCAGAAAACTCACCAAAGAAGAGAAAAAGCAAATTAGGTTGGACGCGCTCGACGCCGACTAAAATTTTCACAATCTTACGGAAAGACACGTGTGAACGTGTCTTTTCTTTTACTTGTGAAAATTTTAGTCGCTCTACCTCGCAAAGAATTCTTTGCTATTATCTCATAACACCTAACTGAATGAGCGACAGTTCCGCCGAATTTCTTGCTCGGTGTTACGCACTGCCGTGCGTTTGACGAAAGACTTGCAACCATTTAATTTCCGTCGTTTAGTTTCAACATAAAAACGCCTTGTTTTGCATTGCATAGCGGGCAGGTGTCGGGGGCTTCTTTGCCCTCGATTTCATATCCGCAACCAGAACACTTCCACTTAACGGATTTTTCTTTCTTATACAATGTTCCTTCTTTTAATTGTTTGTGCAAGTCTTCAAAGAGCAGTTTGTGGCAATGCTCCACGGTTGATAGCATCTTGAATGCGTCGGCTATTTCTTCAAAGCCTTCTTCGCGTGCGGTTTTTTCAAAGGCACGATAGATTTTTATTTCGTTTTCTTCATCCTCTGCGGCAAGGAGCAAGTTTTCTTCCAAATCCCATTTTTCCTTGAAGGGATAACCGGCACAAATATCCACATTTTCAATGGTTTTGTCGCTTGCTTGCTGCATAAATGTATACAAAACTCGTGCGTGATTAAACTCTTGATATACGACTTTATCCACTATTTCTGCGAGGGTGGAATATCCTTCGTTGCGTGCGCCGTATTCGATAAATCTGTATCTTGTAAGCGCTTGGGTTTCGCCTGCGTAGGCGCGTGCAAGGTTTGAAAATGTTTTGCTATCGATTAGTTTCATATTAATCTCCTTTTTGTTTTTTATGATTATTGCGGTTTTCGACGGCTTTTATACCTTGAATACGCAGTTGACATGGTTAATGCGGGAGATTTTGTGCAAAAGGCTTTTAATATGTTTGCGAAAGTGTTATTATTTATATGGATAAACACAAGCGACATTGTCGCAAGGAGTATATATGAGCGAATGTAGTCACGATTGCGCCTCCTGCTCAAAGGATTGCGCATCAAGAAGTCTTATCGAAGATGCGAACAAACTCTCCGATATCAAAAAAGTTATAGGCATAGTCAGCGGAAAGGGTGGAGTAGGTAAATCGCTTGTCACGTCTTTGCTTGCCGTTGGCAAGGCAAGTGAGGGCAAGAGCGTCGGCATATTGGATGCAGACATTACGGGGCCGTCTATCCCGCGCGCTTTTGGCATAAGCGGCGGTGTTGAGGGCGACAATAATGGCATATATCCCCGTCAAAGCGCCAACGGTATAAGAGTTATTTCGTCCAATCTGTTGCTTGAAAACGAGACGGATCCTGTTATTTGGCGTGGTCCGGTGATTGCGGGTATGGTAAAACAGTTTTGGACTGATGTTGTATGGGGCGACGTGGATTTTCTTTTTGTCGATATGCCTCCGGGAACAGGAGACGTGCCTCTTACGGTATTCCAGTCAATCAAGTTGGATGGCATAATCATCGTTACTTCTCCGCAAGACCTCGTATCTATGATTGTTGAAAAAGCCGTGAAAATGGCAAACAAAATGAATGTCCGCATTTACGGTATCGTGGAAAATATGAGTTATGTTTCTTGCCCCGATTGCGGAAAGAAGATAGACATTTTCGGGACGGGAAAGGTGTCTAAAGTTGCAGAAGATTTCAACCTGAAAGTCTTGGGACAACTGCCCATGGATAAAGATATTGCGAGCAAGGTTGATCAAGGCGCAGTTGAGCAAATAGACGCCAATAAATATCTTGCGTCTGCCCTGAAAGCAATTGAGGAATAATAGTATGACAAGACGGGAGATTGCCGAAAATAACTTTGTTAAAGGGTACAGTTGCGCGCAATCTGTAGTGCTCGCTTTTGAGGACATCACGGGATTTGGCGGAGAGGTTGCATTGAAACTTTGTTCATCCTTCGGAGGAGGGATGGGAAGATTGCGAGAGGTGTGCGGAGCCGTGAGCGGAATGTTTATCGTCGAGGGACTTTTGGAGGGATATGACAATCCCGATGTGCCCGATGCGAAACTTAAAAAAACAGAACATTACGCTCGCATACAAGAACTTGCCAAACGTTTTAAACAGCGTAATCAATCTATAGTGTGCCGTGAGATTTTGGGGACGCGCGCAAGCACTAACCCCATTCCGGACGATAGGACACCTGATTATTATCGCACTCGTCCTTGTGCAAAAATGTGCGGTGATTGCGCCGAGATTTTGGAAAAGTTTCTCAAGGAGCGAGGCATAGTAAAATAATATTTTAGCAAAAACCGCGCTTTATTGTGCGGTTTTGCATATATAAAATTGTTGTTTGGTTAAAATAATGGCTATGAGTTTTTACGATAAAGTGTATAATGTTGTCAAGCAGATTCCCAAAGGGAAAGTAGCAACGTATGGTCAGATAGCGCTGTTGTGCGGATCGCCTCGAGCGTCTCGCGCAGTGGGCTATGCACTGCATTTTAATCCCGATCCCGAACATATTCCTTGTTATAGGGTGGTCAATCGCTTTGGCAGATGTGCTCCGGCATTTGCTTTTGGAGGCTCCGATGTACAAGCCTCTCTTTTGCGAGTCGACGGCATAGAAGTCTCTACTGATGGTTATGTAAACTTGTCCGACTATCTTTGGACGCCTGATATATAAAAAAACAACGACATACATGTCGTTGTTTTTTATGGTTTTTGATTGATTTTTAACTTGCTTTTTCATAGCGCACGTTGACGTCGAGGGGCTCGGTTAAGAAGTTTGAGGATATTTTTACGGTGTAGGTGCCTGCCGTGAGTGTAAAGGCGTCAGAGCCGTACGGCTTTCTTATTTCAGTGCCGTTTGCATCGAAAATTTCAACGTATCCGTAGATAAGGTTGTCGGTCGATACGATTTTGTAATTGCCGTCCTCGGATATTTGCATTGTGGCGGTGAAGGTTGCCATTCCGTCCACAAAGTCGAAGTAGCGGAACATCGGTATTGTCGTATCGGCATCTGTTATTTCAAAGCCGTCAATCGCTTTATTTGCGGATTTAATCTCGATTTGATAATCGATATTACATGCGTTCTTGTCGTGCGTTAACACTTCGATTTGATAGGTCGCAGGGGAAAGCCTTACAAAAGAGGATGCGGTGGCTTGTATGCCGTGAGATGTATCGTCGCCCTGTTTGGTTATATTGATGCTTACGCTTGTGTCCGAAAGCAATTTGATTTCGTTCAGTTCGTCGGTGATTGTGATTTCAAACACTTCCTTATCGCCCCAGCACTCAATTGTTCCGCTCAAAATACCGTCCGAGCCGACCTTTGTCGGATTGTTATAATCGGGCACTGTGGTACGCGCATACTTGGTGAAGGTGGCATTAAGCGTATTTGGAGTGTCGTATCCGTAAGAAACTCTCATTTTTACGACATATTTGCCATCAAGCATAGTGGGTTCGGAAACGCTACTTACGAGGTTTCCCTCGCTATCGAGAATGCGGATGTCGCAACCCTCTGTCGTTGTTGTAGAATAGTACAATCCATTGCCAAATTCTACGACAAAATAGTGTTCTTGTCCGCTTACTGCAGGCAAGATGGATATTGTTTTGGTGTCTGCCACCTCAAACGGAATGCAAAAATCCAAAGCCGATTGAATACTGCTTTGCGCAGATGTCGGGTAATTGTCGAAAAGGTTCTCGTATTTGTCACATATCTCGTACGTGCGTGTTGTGTTGATAACGTGAGACTGCACGTCGCTATACATTCCGTATTGCGATATGCGGTAAGCAATCTTAAGTTTGTTTGTATCAAAAGTATAAGCGGTTTCAACGTCGAATTTCTTGGCGTTGTCGCCGGGGTGGAAAGCAAATTCGTCTCTGCAATCGATGTGGAAATTCTCAAATGAGTTTTTTGCAACGTAGACGTTGTCTGATTGCTTGCTCACTGAGCCGAGCAGAGAAGAGTCTGTATAGAATGTAAATGCGGACAAATACATGTTCAGCGAGTTTTGATAAGCGGAGGCTGTTGATTGTTGTATTGCGATTTTTCCGTCGCGTAAAATTTCCTCATATACATTATTGTCTTTGACAAAATATCCGCTACCGTTTGTATTGCTATTTTGAGTGCGCAATGCGCCTGATGCCTTATTTATAATTGTGGTGCTTGCGCTGGACTGTGTGGATGTTTTTCCGTAAATAGAGGTCTTGACACGACTGTTTGTCACGCTCAATTTAAGGATGTTGGAGTCCGAATTGAACGCATTTTGGAATACGGCAAGTTTTGCCCTTAAAGCGTCGCCGTTTTCCTCATTATAAGTTGCGCGCACTGACGGATTTTGCTCCTTTATGACATAACCGTTTACGCTCTCGAAAGTGATGGTGTTTGTGCCTGATTTGACATCGTATTCGTGCCCGCTAAACGTGCTGAAAACGCTATGGGCAGTAGGAGTTTTTCCACCCAGCGCAACGGTTGGAGTCTCGGGAGTGACCAGACTTTGCAACGATTTGTCCCACAGTGCGTTATGTCTGTATTTGACAACTACGGTGCTTTGGGAATATTCGTGTTTTGGGATAAACGATACCATAAGTTCCACCGTGGCATAGTCGGCTTGGTCGTGTTCATAAGACGTTTTGATGTCAAAATAATCGTGGATATTGCTTAAATCAACGCTTATTGCACCATTGGGAAGCGGTGCGTCATTGTCGTTGTTTTCATCCGTGTCGCACGCAACAAACGACGTGCATACAAGAATGAGCACAAGTAGCAAAAGGATAATAGTGTTGGCTTTTTTCATAGGGTAAACTCCGCACAAGCATTTGATGTCAAGACAAGCATTTGATGTGCTTGCCTCCTTTTAATGTATAGTAAGTATATCACAGATTTGCGTGATTATCAATAACGGGGAGTGTGGTTGTCAGTTTATACGCAAATCTTTGCCTTGCATGGGGATGACCAAAGAGTGTTGCTTGTGGCAAAGACGAGAGTATATGCGCTCGCCATATCTTGCAAGCAAGCGTTCGAGATCAAGATTGGTGGTGATGATTGTTACAAGCCCTTTGGCTTGGCGTTCCTCTATCACAAGAAGGAGATATTCGATAGTCACGCGCTTTAGCATTGGCTCGGTGCCGAGGTCATCGATAAAGAGAAGGTCCGCGCTCATAACGTCGTGCAAAAGCGTGTTGCGCTCGCTTATGGGTGAAGTGTGAGTGGTGAGCATCAGGGAGTTAAACTCGTATGCGCTGAATATTTTTGCGCTGTAGCCTTTCTCGACAACGGCATGCGCGATTGCGCTTGCAAGACAAGTCTTGCCCGTGCCTACACCGCCTGTGAAAAGCAAGTTTATGCTCTTTACATCGGGGAATTTATCTGCGTATTTTTGCATGGAGGCATAAAGACTTTCAAGGTCTTTGCGTGCGGTTTTGTCTTTTATAGACTCAAGATTGCAATCCTCAAAAGAGAACGGTGCTTTTTTATCTATTTCGCATTCGATTTTAAGGTTTTTCACAAAGTCGTTAAAGGCGCACTCGCACAGTTTTCCGTCGTGCTTGCCGGTATCTGCACATATAGGGCATAGTGGCTTGTATTGGAAGTCGTTTTCATCAAATCCGTATTTTTCGAGTGCATTTTGATATGTTAAACGTGCTTTTTTGACATTTTCGTTGTTTTTGGCACCTGTAAGCATAGCGTCAAAAAGGCAAGAAGAATAAGCCTTGTTGGCAAGAGAAATCTCCTCGATAGCAAATGCTTTTCGGGATGCTTGTTCGGCTTTTTGTTTTGCTTCGTCTATGCGGTTTTGTCGCTCTGCGAGCGTCTTTCTCAATACTCTCTCTTTCATAATTACCACTCTATGTCTTTGAGACTGTCTATGCTTGTGATGACGGATTGCAATTCCTCTTGAGAGTAGGTGCGCTCGTCAAAATCTTTCTCTCTCGGCTTTTCTTGTTTTGCAGGGACAAAGGATTTTGCTCCATCGAGCGTTGTTATGCCGTTTGCCTTATATGAGGAAAGCAACTGATTGATAAATGGGGTGGGGTAAGTCTTGCCCACCGCTTGTTCGCTCGCATAAAGAATGATGTCGTCGCCAAAGCCCCAGACGATACTCCAAGTGCGGTAATAATCTCTATCTGTACTCGTAACGGAGCGAGTGCGACCGCTCTTTTCGATAATCTTCTTGATTTTAACATCTATTTCTATTTGCTCATGCAAGTATTCGTCAATGCTCTGGGAGGTGAGAAGACCGCTCTTATAAAATTTCTCCACGACGTTATTCATCCCCTCGAGGGTGCGAACGTTGCTTAAGAAGCAGTGGTGCGCAATCTTTATAAGTGCATCGTCGTCAAAGCCTTTTGCCGTCCAAGGCACAATGTATACCTCGATTTCGTGTTCAAAGGATTCATAATACACGCCAAGATTCTTGTTTATG
The DNA here is from genome assembly GCA_964499325.1 of uncultured Bacteroides sp. Classification (GTDB taxonomy): domain Bacteria; phylum Bacillota; class Clostridia; order Christensenellales; family CAG-917; genus CAG-475. The sequence goes on from CAZCKS010000027.1 coordinate 8,219, forward strand.
TTGACCGCAATGTCTTTGAGATGCTCGCGATGTGCTTGATAGTCGAGCATTTCTTCTTGCGTAAATATGGACATCCTATAAAATTCGTCAAGTTTTTGATCGAGTTTTTTGAAGTTCTTTGCACCTTTAAGCGTTTTGACGGCAGTAAGTACGGCATCGAGTTCATATCCCCAACTTCTTGTCCACTTGAGGAGCATTTGTTTTTCTTCAAGGTCAGCACCGCCCTTTCTGTTGAGTGCGGAAAGCACCTTTTGCATTTGTTCGGTCTGCTTGTCGTATTCGTTGAGTTTGTCCTCTACGTCTCCGACGGTTCGCACGCCGTCCGCAACCCAATTTCGAGCAACGGTCAGGATATAGGGGTAGCGCACGCTCATTCCCTTGAGATTGATACAGTATTGCACAATCATTAGCATTGCATCATGTTCGAGTTTGCTTTCGTCAAGGAACATATAATATTCGTTATACTCGTTGGGAGTAAGCATGCGTTCGGGAAAAAGTTGTTGAAGGTGCGCATTAAAATCATTCCACTTTTCGCTCTTGTATTTTTTTGGCGTCTGCATGGAACGTTTTAGGCACAGATATTGTACTTCAAGCGGATTTTTGGATATTATTTGCACAAGTCCCATATCCTCAAAATATGAATATGCCGACAAAATCTCGCTCTCGGTCATATCGAGGCGAGCGCACATTTCTTCAACGGTATTGCTTTTTTGCGGATTGGAGCATAGATATAAGCCGTAAAGATAAGTCTTTATCTGCTTATCGTCGCAATAGGGTAAATGTTCGTTGATAAACAAGTTATCGACGAGTGTAAACGTTTCCATCAAAAAATCGCTTGAAAATTTTGCAAAACTCACTTTTGTATACCTCTTTAATATGGAGTTTAATCTTAACATAAAATAATCGCACGCGTAACAATTATTTTTAGAGAAAAATTATATTTCAATATATAGTGTCCTTAAGCGGATAAACCAACAAATCCAATTGCAAATGTGAGAATAATTATAAAAAGAAAATTGCCACGGAAGCAATTCTCTTTAGCAATATTACGTTACATAAAATATGATTTAGTCCTCGTCCTCTTCCTCTGTTATTCTTCTGTACGGTGCGGTGTCGTATTTGGATGTGTAGGGAAGTGCGATATGCGCTTTTATCATCGCTTTTTTCAAAGCAAAGGTAAAGGGCACGCCTATAATAATGCAAGTGATGATTTGAGTTGCGAGTATCTCGAACATAGAAATGTAATACACTGCGTCGGCGTCGTTAAGCACAAATATGAGTGGAATTAACAGGGTGTTGGCTACAATCGGCGGAATTGTAGACAGTATGGGGCGTCTACGCAAAAGCATTGTGCCCAGCGCGCCTATAAGCGTTGCGAGGGTGCCCAGCACCATATCGAATACTCCAAAGGGAGAGAAAAAGAAGTTGGTAAAGAAACATCCGATCGTCAGACCCACTACCGCCTCGGGGAATATGAGTGGCAAAAGGACAAGTATTTCGGATATGCGAAACTGTATCGGACCAAACGATATTCCGCTAAATGCAACAGATAAGGCAAAGTACAAAGCGGCAATAATCCCCGCCCTTGCCACATAAATAAGGGGCTTTTTCAAAATACACCTCGGTTTTTTTTATTGATGGGTATTGCCGACACCATCGAAGGTATGTTATCATATCGATGAATAAAAAGCAAACGCATTTGACTTGTATGCTTGATTTTGCATATAATATTTTCAAAGGAGCGACTATGCACGACTTTACGGATATGAATTTCATGAACACCGCCTTTAACACGGGCGCATTCCTTACATCTGGCGATAACGTTATGGTTATTAGTTGGGGTATGGTGGGCGTCATGTGGCGCAAAAGAGTCTTTGTGGTGCCTGTCAGAGAAAGTAGGTATACAAAGCAATTTGTCGAGAGAACAAACACTTTTACCGTGTCTGTTCCAAAACCCGATGAGATGAAGGACGCAATCAAATTTTGTGGTACTAAAAGCGGTAGAGATTATGACAAATGGAAAGAATGCGGTTTGGATAAAATCCGCGCAAAGAGCATGGACGGCTATGTTGTCGGCGATTGCGAGAAATATTTTGAGTGCAGGGTTATAGGCAAGGTGCCTATGGCCGATATGGACTTAAAAGATGTTGTTGCGTGCTATCCTGATACGAACGACGTGCATACGTTTTATTTTGGCGAAATAGTTGAGGAATACTAATGAAAATTTGGGCTAAAGTCATGCATGGCGATAAGATTAAGAAGGACGTTATCTATGAGAGCAATCTTACTCTTACGCCAAGCAATTATCAAAGAATGTTGCAAGAGATTGCATATCAAGTGGACGTTGCAACGCCAATCTCTTTGCCTACGCATTATAAACATTTCGAGAGATTTAATCGTGTGAAATATATTCCTCGCGACTTTATAGAAGAGGCTGATTTTACGTCATTTGTGCTTGAAAGAGTGGTGGAAAACAAGAAGCCTCAACAGTTTTATATTTGACAATCCATGGCAAATACTGGCAAAAAGCAAATTTGAGCAATATTGCAAAAGCGATGTTTTATCACAGCAAACCTCGCATGTAAAGTGCGCTTTTTGTTTTATATATGCTTATTATACGGGTGATTGCATATAACGCAAAGTTTTGAAAACACTATTAAAACGGAGGCTTTATGGCAAGTGGTATAGTAAGAAGAATAGATGAGTTGGGGCGTATAGTCATCCCCAAAGAAATGAGAAAGACAATGCGTCTACACGTAGGGGACGAAATGGAAATTTCCTCCAACGGAGAGACGCTTACGCTCAAGCCTTACGGCGGCTTGCAAAATGCGAAAGACGCTCTTAAATCCGTCGGAAAGGAGTTGTGCCGAGCGACTAATGCAGATGTGTTGTTTGTTGGCGCAAACAAGGTTGACGTTGCAGAGGGTAAGAATAAAAAGATGTATGAAAACGCACACGTCACGGAGTCTTTTGCACGGGTTTTGAGAAAAGGGGAGAGCGTTGTAGCGCATGGTGAGGATTTGCTTCATGTCTTTGAGGATAGAGAATGCCGTTGTGCATTTATGCTTGTAAATCCCATTGTGCAAAACGGCGATTATGTCGGGGCTTGTTTGTTGCTGTTGGACAGTTTGCCCAGCGACGTTGCGAGGGCATATCTTGATTTTTGCGTGAAACTTATTGAGGCAAGCCTTGTTTAACGCGAAGATAAAAAATAGCGATAAAAGCGGACGAATAAAGTTGACCTCGGGTGCAGGCGTGCTTTTGATAGGTAGCGTTGTGGCAAAGATGCTTGGCGCACTTTATCGCATACCTCTTACCAATATTTTGGGGGCGCAAGGCATGGGAATGTATCAACTGGTGTTTCCCGTATATGCGTTGTTTTTGGTGCTGTCTACAGCGGGGATTCCAACTGCTCTTTCTCGTATAGTCGCAGAGAAGAAAACGCTTGGTGAACCGACTAAAAAATATTTGTTTTGTGCATTGCTTGCGTTGGGTGCGCTCGGAACCGTCTGCGCATTGCTTACGCTGTGTTTGTCTTCCCCTCTTGCAAAATGGCAGGGCAACGAGGACACATACATCGGATTTGCGGTTATATCGCCGTCAATTCTTTTGGCGGGAATGATAGCCGGGTTCCGAGGCTATTTTCAAGGGGAGATGTATATGCTTCCCACCGCTTTGTCCAACGTCATCGAGCAACTTGTAAAACTTTGTGCAGGGATAGGGTTGTCGGTTGTACTTATTGAAAAAGGCGTTGTATACGGCGTTGTCGGCGCGCTTTCGGGTGTCACGATAAGCGAGTGCGTTACGCTGTTTTATATGGCGATTACCTATTTTGTCCGCAAAAAGAGAGGCGATGATAGGGTACCGCGTGCAAGAATTGACAAAAACGAGGTGCGCAGTATGGTAGCAATCTCCTTTCCCATTGCAATAGTATCCGTGCTTATGCCGCTTTCCAACTTTTTTGACAGCGTAATAATAGTCAATATGCTCAAACATTACGGCTTGTCGCAAGCCGACGCTACTGCAAGTTATGGCATATTTTCGGGGCCTGTCAATTCGCTTATCAATATGCCTGTTGTAGCAATAATGTCCCTCGCCGTTGCCATTGTGCCGTCAGTGTCGTCCTCAAGAGTGAGACGGGATATAGACGGAGTGTTGCTAAAAAGCAGATTGAGCATAAAACTTGCTTATCTTTTAGGCATTCCGTTTGCGTTTTTCTTTATGGCGTTTAGCAAAAGTATCGTTCATCTTTTATATCCGGCGCTTTCAGAGGCAAGCCTTGAGATTGCGTCCGATTTGCTTATGATAAGCGCATCAAACGTCGTGTTGCTTTCTGCAATGCAAATATATGTTTCGCTATTGCAAGCGCTCGATAAGACTAAATATGCCGTAGCAAGTCTTTTGGGCGCAATATGCGCAAAAATTCTACTTTCCGTTATTCTTGTACGATTTATTGGCATAAACGGTGCCTCGATTGCGTCGATAAGTATGTCGGCAATCGCACTTTTGGGCGTAAATTTTGCATATTATAAAACTTTGGGCATGCGTCTTGAAAAAAATGTTGCGCTAAACTTGCTTTCGGGTGTTATAATGGCTCTGTCGGGACTTTGTGCAACCGCTATATCAAACGACTTGATTGCGTTGATTGTAGGTGCTATTATATGTTGTGTGGTATATGCGTTTTGCATCTTCCTCTTCAATCTGATAACAAAAGACGATATCCCTTATTTGCCGTTCAAACGATTGCTTTGGGCGTTGCATAGGGCGATACGGTTCTGGGAGTATAAAAATGAAACTTGACGAAATTCTCAAAGGCTCTTATCAGCGTTATACGGTCGCGGATTTTTTATCTACGACTTTTTTCAATAAGCGAATAGCCCTTGTTGTGGATGGAATATCCATCGACGATATTGCGCCCGTAAAAGAAAAACTGCTCGATACATACGGCGATGTTGCGCTTGTGATAGAGTGCGACGGAAAAGAGCGCGAAGCAACCGTTTCAACGCTTGATGGCGATATTGATGTGCTTATCATAGAACCTCTTTCCTTGACAGAGTGCAAGAGATTTGACTTTTCCGATCTCGAGCAAATTATGTACAGACTGCGTGCGGATGACGGTTGCGAGTGGGACAGGGCGCAGACGCACGAGAGCATTAGGATAAACTTGATAGAAGAGGCTTATGAACTTGTTGAGGCAATAGACGCAAAAGATGCCGAGATGATGAAAGAAGAATGCGGAGACATCCTTATGCAGGCTGTTTTTCATGCTGAAATCGCAAAGAAAAACGGTGAGTTTAATTATGTAGACATGGTTTCCGGGCTTTGTAGAAAATTAATAGATCGTCATACGCATATATTCGGTGCAAATCACGCCGATAATGCCGACCAGGCGTTAGTGTTTTGGGAAGAGGCAAAAAAGAAAGAAAAGAAATATCAGTCCACATCCGACGCAATGAACAGAGTGCCCAAAAATTTGCCGTCTTTGTTGTATGCCGAAAAGATTCAAAAACTTGCAAAAAAGGTGGGCTTTGATTGGAGTGACGTCGAGTGCGCATACGATAAAGTTGCAGAAGAAACTCAAGAACTTAAAGAGGCGGATAGCGCACATCGCGCCGAAGAGGCTGGCGATTTGCTTTTTGCAGTTGTCACCGTTTTGCGCTTTTATAAGATAGATCCGGAGATGGCTTTGCATGAGGCAAACAACAAGTTTTTCCGCAGATTTTGCGCCGTCGAAAAGGCTATAAAAGATAGCGGAAGAGAGATGAAGGATTGTACTCTTGACGAGATGGATGCGGTGTGGAACGAGGTCAAAAGACAAGAAAAGTCCGCAGAACAACTTGATTAAAATGCGGTGTAAAAAATAGTTTAAGATATATAAAACACACAATAAAGTGCCGATTATGCAATTAAAGATTGGAGATGTACAACTTAATAGCAATCTTGTTTTTGCGCCGATTGCGGGATTTTCCGAGGTCGGCTTTAGGCATTTGTGCGCCAAGTTCGGAGCGGGACTTACATATACTGAACTTGTTAGTGCAAAGGGGCTTGTGTTTCAAAATAGCGGAACGGAAGCATTGATTGCGACAACACCCATACAATCTCCTTGTGCGGTGCAATTATTCGGAAGCGATCCCGAATTTATGTATAAGGCGTCTAAAGATGAGCGCCTTAAAAAATTTGATATTATCGATATAAATATGGGTTGTCCCGTGCGAAAGGTTTTTGGCAACGGTGACGGAAGTGCGCTTATGAAAAATCCTGCATTGATAACGGAAATCGTGCAGGCTGTTAAAGAGGGCGCAAGGCGTCCCATTACCGTAAAAATGCGCGCCGGTATAGAGATGGGCAAGCCTCTTGCTGTCGAATGTGCGCTTTCCGCGCAAAAGGGCGGTGCAGATGCCGTTACAGTTCATCCGCGATATAGAGAACAATATTATAGCGGAGAGTGCGACCACACCATTACGCGCGATGTGAAAAACGCATTAGATATTCCCGTTATCGCCAACGGAGATATTGTCGATGCCGACACGTTGAGCGCCGTTGCGCAAATTACGGGTGCAGACGGCTTTATGATAGGCAGGGGCGCATTGGGAAGACCGCAAATATTCAAACAACTTGTCGGCGAAGACGTGAGAGTGGACACCAAAACGCTTATATATGAACACATCGACGTGTTGCGCCGTTTTATGCCCGATTTTACTGTCGCCAACGTTATGAAATTACAACTTTGTTATTATGCCCGCGGAGGTCGCAATGCCAAAGCGGTCCGTATCGAAATCGGCAAATCCAAATGCCTTGATGATATTTTCAATATTGTTGAAAGATATTTTGGTTAATTAATGCACATTATTTATTTGGAGAAAACGAAATGGGCTTTGTTGGAAAGAATGCAGTTGTTTGCGTTAAGTATTGTAAGGAGAATAGACATAGGTATTTTTTAAGTATTGTGATCAATCAAAATCCTAGGAATAAGGTTTTGGTAATAATGAAAAATCCGTCTACTACATGCAATAATATGCCAGATGGGTTGAATGAAATTATAAATTATGCGGAAAGAGCAAAGTGCCACATTGATAGAACTACAGGGAAGGTGTTAAGAAAAATAAAAAACATGGGAGCGTACGATGAAATAATAATTCTTAACCTATATTCTTTGTATGATAAATATCCGTGCAAGGTGAATACATATTACTATAATAGCGCGCAGATGCGATATCAAATGACAAAAAATAAACAATGTCTTCGTAGGATTATTTCAAACTATAAGGGCGATATTATCTGCGCATGGGGCGAAGCTAATGGGATTAATAAAGCACAATATGATGCGCAGACACAATATGTTATATCATTAGCCAATAACGCGCATGTTTTGAAGGAGTATGACTCTGCAAAACAAAAATTTGTTCAGTTTTTAAATAATGGATATCCACTTCACGGATTAAAATGGAAATAGTAGTTTTTTCTTGTAATGTTTCTTATTGCTATTTTTGCTTTTTTACTAGTTGATGGGCTTTTCTCTGTGTTAAACCGTCCAGAGGAATGTAATATATATTCGGAGTGGGGTGAAATATAATATGATAGAATAGTGAAAAACTGTGTTTGACGAGTTTTTACAAATATAGTTTTATAGCAAAGAAATCTCTTGCAAAAACAATACGAACTCCGATTTGAAGTTCGTATTATTCGCTGATGGTGACCCTACCGAGGTTCGAACTCGGGTTACCGCCGTGAAAGGGCGATGTCTTAGACCACTTGACCATAGGGCCGAATATTGTTTGTTTTGGTGGAAGTTACAGGACTCGAACCTGTGACCCCCTGCTTGTAAGGCAGGTGCTCTAACCAACTGAGCTAAACTTCCGCGTGGATTGCTCCACTGTGGTAGCGGCGATCGGATTCGAACCAATGACCTGCCGGGTATGAACCGGCCGCTATAACCAACTAAGCTACGCCGCCATATAATTTGGAGTTGAGTTGTGGGGAGTGCTGATGCACCCCGCACAACGTGGGTTGCAAGCTCAAATAAACTCATATCGACTCTCGTGCCGATGTGCTAAACTTAAGCTCGCACAATGGTTGCGGGGGAAGGACTTGAACCTACGACCTCCGGGTTATGAGCCCGACGA
>CAZCKS010000028.1:0-16037 GCA_964499325.1 uncultured Bacteroides sp.
TAGCAGTTATCGCACTTGTTGCAATCCTTGGTGTTTGCCTCGTTGCATGTAATGCCGACAGCGTTGAAGCAAAACTCGAAAAAGCAGGTTATACCATTGTTGTTAAAACATCCACTGATGATGGTTGGGTTGTAAATGCTGCTAAAGGAACAGACAACGTTACTGTAACAAAATACGCAACAACTGAGGATGCAAAAGAAGCAGAAGAAGCAGCCAACAAAACAGTTTTGGGTGTTAAACTCGCAGAAAGCGTTAAGAGAGTTGGCAAAATCGTTTATACGGGCACAGAGCAAGGCGTAAAAGATGCTATGTAATTAATCTATAATCAATAAAAAGGCACTCGTATGAGTGCTTTTTTTGTAACACGAAACCACCAGATTATCTGGTGGTTTCGTGTTACAAATAGCGCACAAAGGTGCGCTACACCAAGCAAAGAATTTTGCGGAATGACAGCAAGGCTTTGCGTTATCTTGTTTTGATAGCAAAAAAATTCTTTGCGCGGTAGAAGAGTGAAAACAAGTGCGGTTTTGGATGGTAAATTTATTTGACGTCCTCACCGCAACGATGTTTTCACGATGGGTTGTATTTGTTTTCCGCCTAATGCGTGCTCTATTGTGGGCAGGGTAAGGGATAAATCTGCGACAAGGGAGTGAGGTTTGCCTTTAGGTGCGTCTTGCGAGAAGGGGACAAAATATACGTTTTTTACATTCAAAAGAGTTCCGATATTGGTTGCATTTGCGCCGAGGGCATCGTTTGATGAGACGGCAAGCACAATGGGCTTTTCTGTGCGTAAAGTGGCTTTTACAGCCATTGTGACGGGCGTGTCCGTTATTCCGTGCGCAATTTTCGCAAGAGTGTTGCCGGTGCAGGGGGCAACGAGCATAAGCGATATGCCCGATTTGGTCAACGCCTCAGCATCTACAATGCTTTTTATCGGCGTTTTGCCTGTTTTTTGAACGATTATATCTTCAAAGTCCTTTTGCTTAAAGAACCTTGTATCGAGGCTCGACACGTTGTAACTGAATATCGGCGTAACGTCATATTGCAATACAAGACTGTCAAGGATATTTATGAGGCTCGCAAAAGTGCAGAAAGAGCCTGTTATACAAAGTCCGATTTTGGTCATTTTGTCACCTCCGAGATGAAGTCATACATTGCAAGTCCTGCACTATATGGGCAAGTTTTTGCAGGTAGGGCGGGATAAATATCTGCATCTATGCCGAGATATTTAGCATAGTCAAGATTGATTGCGGGAGAAGACGCAAGTTCGATATATACAAGGTCTTTGCGCATGCTCATAAGTTCTTTGTCGCTGACAATCGGCGACGGAACGGTGTTTATTACGACGTCGTATGGCGAAAAATCGAACTCACCCAAAGGGATTATTCGTTTGGCAAAGGCGTTTGCAGGGCGTTTTGACGCTGTTGTTGCAACGTCGAAAGATATGTCGAGTTTGGAAAGAATTTTGCATACGGACGCTCCTGTACGACCAAATCCCATAACCAACATATAGCAGTCTTGGATGGATTTTTGCGAATGCTCGATTATTGCCTTTAGGCATCCTTCGGCGGTCAAACGCGAATTTATCGCTTGAAAACGCTCGCTTGAATCGTAGTTATATATTGTAATATCACGGCTGTTGGCAAGGTGCATAGCCTCGTCAAGAATACGTCCGCAAAAAAGAGTTGCGCTGTCCTCGACTTGCGCAAGCGTCCTTGCCTCGATGAGCACGTTGGGCGCAAATATATGCGTCGGAGTGGCGAATTTTTTGCCTTTTAGCATAGCCGAAAGATAATATGTTCTCTCGTCCGTTTGATGAATTGTAGCGCAATATTTATCCATACGGTATGTTATGCATTCTTTAAAAAATGAGTTAACTCACACAAGGACGGCAAAAACACATAGTATGTTGAGAGGTGCTTATGGAAAGATATTTTTTGGGTAATAACAGCGGTTACGGCTTTTGGAACGATTATGAAGAGGAGTTGCGAAACAAAGATAGAGTTGCGCTCCTTAAGGGAGGACCGGGTACGGGAAAATCAACGCTTATGAAAAAAGTTGTTGATGCTGTGAAAAAGGCAGGTTGCGATTATGAATTGTGGTATTGTTCGGGGGATCCGTCAAGCCTTGACGGAGTATATATAAAAGACCTCGACAGAGCGGTGGTGGACGCAACCGCACCACACGCAAGCGATGTAACGTTGCCGATAATAAAGGATAAAATTTTTGACCTTGCGAGAGGCTTATGCCCTGTAAAATTGCAGGGGAGACGAGAAGAGATTGAAAAACTTGCTAAATGCAAAAAACAATACTTTATACGCACATATCAGCACTTAAAGTGCGCATTATGTCATTTAAAAAATAAATTAGACATACAGATACAGTCGGTTGACGAGGGCGCAATACGCTCTTATGCGCACAAAATATGCGAGGTGTTGAGAGAGGAAAAAGGTACGACAAAAGGGCAACGGAAACTTTTCTCAAAAGCAATTTGTCCCAGTGGGGCAAGTGAGTATTTTGATTATTTGCGCTCGGCTCGCACATATATTGTCGAAGGGTGCGACGTTGCAAAAGCGATATTCTTTGATGAAATATCCCGGTTGACAAAATCTTGCACGCTATTGCAAAATCCGCTTTTGCCGTATATTTACGAGGGCGTTATTAAGGGCGGTGTTGCCATTGTCAACGATGTTGGGCATTTTGAAAACAACGTCAGCGAGCGTATAAATCTTTATCCTTATCAAAGGCATGTCGACGAGGAATCCGTAAGGGAAGAGGAGGATGCTTGTGTCATGCAAAAGGCGTTTGCTGTAAACAATCTCAATAAGGCAAGAGCGACGCATCTTGAAATTGAAAAGATATATGTAGAGGCTATGGATTTTTCAAAAAACGAGGGTGTGGCAAGAGAGGTTGTGGATTATCTTCTCGATTGACAAAGTGTATTGTTTAAAATGATAGCGATTAAATATAGACGTGCAGCAATGCACGTCTTGACATTTTGCATGCTATTTGCTATAAATTTAGTATGCAAAAACAAAGAAACAATCGCAATAAAAATAACAATCCGCCCTTTTCAAGGGCGTATAGTCGTTTTTTTCTTGGATTGTGCAGATTTGTACGTCCGTTTTTGCACGGAAAATGTAATCAAAGCAATACGTTTAAACAGCAGAAAAAAGACGGCGCAATGCTTGTTATAAGCAACCATCTTTCCGCATACGATTTCATTCATTTTGCATCTGCCATGTATGGCGCACCGCTCAACTTTGTGGTGGCGGAAAATATGATGTATTCCACGCCGATTTTCGCCAAACTTATCGGGGGCTATCACGCCATAACAAAGAAACAATACGTTGCGGATTTTCAGTGCGTAAAAAGCATAAAGAGGTATCTTGATAGCGGTGTGAGCGTACTTATTTGTCCCGAGGGCAAAGTCTCTGCCGACGGCGTAACGGGCGAGATAATGCCGTCTATCGCAAGGCTTGTGCAGTGGCTGGGCTATCCCGTCGGAGTGATAAATATGAAAGGTGCGTCTCTTGCTCGTCCCAAATGGGCGCACAATTTGCGTTTTGTAAGACGCGGAAACGTGTATGCGGATTGCGATATGCTTCTTACAAAAGAGGAGACAAAATCGCTGTCAAAAGAGGAGATTTACAACAAAATCTGCACATCGCTTGCACATAACGAGCACAAATGGCAGGTTGAAAACGGCGTTGAATTTAAGGGCAAACATTATGCCGAAGGGCTTGAAAGATTGCTCTATTATTGCCCCAACTGCAAGAGTGAATTTGCCATGCGCACGTCGGGCGACAAACTCATTTGTGACAAGTGTAAAAACGAGGTAACATACACCTCGGACGGACGACTTGTTGCAGGGTATGACAGCGTGACTTTTCATCGTATAGATCTATGGTATGCGATGCAAAGGAAGTATGTTCAACAAGAGGTGGAAAACCCTGATTTTCGTATATCTGACGAGGTCAATTTATTTGTTGAGAATACGAAAAACAACGGTTATCGTTTTGTTGCAAAGGGCATTTTGACGCTTACTGACGAAGGATTGTTTTTTGATACAAATTGGCTTGAAAGACCTTCAAAAGTCAAGGCAAAATATGGCGTAAACAGCATGACGTACAAGGTAGACAAGAGGTGTGGATTTGAGCCTGTGGAGAATGAATTTAAGCATCTGAAATTTGCGATAAATCGCACAAATACGGTTGCAAATCTTCCGGGAACGGCAATAGATATGTACGACGAAAATCATGTGTACAGATTTATGTTTTGCAATAGGAAAGCGTCCACAAAATATGTGCTTGCTATAGAACAGATGTACAAGAATTGCCAAAAAGAGGACTAAACTCGTCCAAAATATGGCAAGGAACGATAAATTATAACCCAAACATGAAAAACCAAGTCGAAAACGTCATCGAAACGAAAGAAAGTTCAGATATAGTCCAACAAAAAAGAGGTGGTATGAAAAACCATGCTCGACTTTTGCGAATGATTTTATCCGCGCTGTTTTTGGCGTTGGCATATATAATGCCGTTTATAACGGGGCAAATCCCCGCAATCGGCAATATGTTGTGCCCTATGCATATTCCCGTTTTGCTGTGTGGATTTTTATGTGGTTGGCAATGGGGATTGCTTATCGGCTTTTCAGCGCCGCTATTGCGTTCTCTTACGTTGGGTATGCCTCCGATGTTTCCGACGGCTATTTGTATGGCATTTGAATTGGCGACATACGGTGCGCTTTGCGGAGTGTTTTACAAACTGTTTCCACGCAAGAAACCGTATATCTATTGCGCTTTAATTCTTGCAATGATAGTGGGAAGGCTTGTTTGGGGATTGGCAATGTTTGCGTGTACAAGCATAGGCGGAAGCAATTTTACGATTGCGGTATTTGTTGCAAGCGCATTTACAAACGCAAGCCCGGGAATAGTCGTGCAGTTGATTTTGGTGCCTATACTTGTTATGGCGATAGACAATCCAAAGGTTATAAAATTATCCGATTAGAACATGTCTTTCGGCGCAAATGCGCCGTTTTTTATATTATTTTGTGCCTAAATAGGGCAAATATAAGGATTTTTTTTGGGGGTATTCGATTTTTACAGGCGGCATTAAGGCTGTAAATTTTCCAAATTTGCAAAATAAAAATGCAAATGTTATTTGCTATTGACAATTTTATGCGGATATTGTAGTATTATATTTGTATTCTTATATTTATGGTGTGCGCTCTCGCGCGTACACGTAGGTGGATATTATGAGAAAGAGAACAACTATAGTTTTAATTTTGGCACTGTGCATTATTTTGATGTTGTCTTTGGTTGCGTGCAATACCGCGTCGCAAAACGTGGACGATCTCCCCGATGAAATCGGCGCAGACAAAGTCAATCAAAGCGACAATAACAGCAAGATAAACGCATATCTGCGCTTTTATATGCCCGAGAAGGTTTCATCGATATTCAGCAGCATCGATGTTACCGATTTCGATATAAGCGACGTCAAATATACCATTGTGTATACCGACGGCACCACAACGACGGAAGTCAACGGCGGTGCGGTTACCTTGTCAATGGTTGACGAGGCGGATAGAGAGTTGCTTGAGAAAGCGGGACACCATCAAATACACGTCTCGACAACGCTTTCAAACGGCAAGAGCGTTAGCGGTTCCTTTGCACTCCACCTGAAGGACCATTATACCGAGACGCCTCAAGTCAAAGTCACAATGATATTGGGAGAGAGCAACGCTCAAGCATACTTTGGCAACGTATCCAACGGCAAGGCAATAGTCAATGTTGACAAGGGCATCAAGTTTGACAGTTGGGATGACTTTACGGATGCTTTCAGCGTGGCATGCGAGGGCAAAGCGCTCGATTTTGTCACCGTCAATGGCACAAAAGTCGATTTCAGCAAAGGTTATACGATTTCTCAAGATACGGAATTTACCGCACATTGGACAGACAACGTGATTGTTGCAAAGTTCAATTTGAACATACCCGCCGATGCCACCGTCGTGTCGGGCAAGCAATCAGCAGTTATCGTCAATGACGAGGGCGTGGACATTTCCAATCAAAGCGTAGTGCGCAATCTCGGCAAAATCCAACAACCGATTGTGGACAAATTCAACGTATTCAACGGATATTATTTCTCCGGCTGGTATAAAGACGTCAACAATAACGGCAAATATGACAGTGACGATATTTTCTGGAACTTCTCCCAAAGAGTTGGCAAAGAAAATATAAACCTCGTTGCTCGTTGGACGGATCGCGCATATTCTTTCACTCTTTACACAATGGGCGGATCTTATCCCGCAGGCGTTTCAAACTCTGTTGTGAACGGCACAAGCATCACATCCGACGATGTTGCTACGTCTCTGGGCTACAGAGTGCTTGAGTCCGCATCTCGTTTCTCATTGGACGACGGCTCTCTCAACAGAATTGTTATAAGCGGTCTTGTTTATGGCGAACAATATAGCAAGTGCGTTGTCAAGGTCAAAGTGTCCGCATCCTCGGACGAAATTGTGTATTTCACATTTGAGGACATGCTTGCAAATCTTGTCAAGGGTAGCAAGTCATACGTTGTCTATGATGGCGTTTATAGAGACTATCAATGTACACAAGAGGCAAACGTTACCGAAGTTAAGGCAGACAGTGACGGTTATGTCGATGATATAGGCTATATTAAATGGGTATTCAACGAGCCCGAGAAACCGGCAGCAGGCGCAAGCGATACGGAAATCGCACAATACAAGAGATTGCGTCTTGAGCGTATGAGCAACTATTATCTCGAGGTTGTTTTCAAAAACTCTTTGACAAAGAAGCCGGACGGCAGTTTGCGTATCGACCGCATTGACGACGAGTCTATAAGCGGACTTATCATTCCGGCAACGTTGCTTGTTGACGGAGTAGAGTGCGCAATTACGGAAATTTCCGCAAAATCGTGCATGAACCTCAAAGCATTGCTTACTCTTGACTTGTCCGAGGCTACCAATCTCGTAACTATCGGTGAGCAGGCGTTTGCGCATTGCCCTGCGCTTTCCACGGTTGTGTTCCCGACAGACTCCAAGATTGAAGAGGTCGGTGCAAACATCTTTTATAGGTCCACATTCGAAAACGAGTACCATAAAAATACAAACAGCGATTTTATCGTAATAAATAATATTTTGTACAAATACGTCGGTGAAGAAAACGAGCACACAACCGTTGACCTTTCTTCTCTTGACGGAGTGACGATTATTGCAAGCGGTGCATTTGAAAACCGCACTGACGTGCAAGAAGTCGATTTGGGCAACAACATCCAAAGCATTCAAAACGGTGCGTTTAAGGGTTGCTCCAATCTTGAAAACGTTAAGGTAAACGCAAATGAATCGTCTCTTAAATATATCGGCGAAACCGCATTTGACGGTTGTGACAAACTTATCAGTGCTGAAAATGAAAACGTTTACATTGACAAATACAAAGCAATCATCATCGGCAGAGTGTACTATCGCATGCTCGACAAGAGCGCAAAGACGGCAGTAATTCCCACAAACGTTTCAAACGACGTGTATGTCAACTATATCGCGCCAAAAGCGTTTGACGGTTGCACGGCGGTTGAAGATATTCAAATTCTCTATGAAGAGCAAATCTTGGACATCGGTAAAGACGCGTTTACGTCTACGACTTGGATTACAAAGAACAAGGACAATTACACAATCATCAACGGTATGATTGCCGTGTATTACACAAAGAGCGAAAATGCAAAAGCGGATATCAAACTTCCGACTGGCAGTGATTACACCATTAAAGAGCGTGCGTTCGGTTCTTTTGCAAACCAAATCTCAACTATCGAATTCCACAAAAACATCGTCAAGATTGAGGACTATGCGTTTAGCGGAGCAAATGCGCTTGTAAGTTTGATATTCCCTGAAGTCAGCCTAAACAACGGCAAACTTGTTGGAGCACCGTTGATTGATGACTATGCGTTTGCAGGCACTGACGGCGAATTGCTTGACTATGTCAAATTCTACTTTAAAGAGGATGTCATAGAGTTCTTGAAAGAAAATAAGAGCAACTCCTCAAACGACGCAGTAACGGCAACATGGCTACAACTTTACAGCCAATATACCGATAGATTTATAGCAGAAGACATCCATGCTGTTTGGATAGATTCTTCTGTCGTGTCAAATATCATCTTAAAGACAAACGCAAACGAATCTTTGCTTCAAACACTTGTGAATACTTACGGCGCAACCATTGATGGTGCTTTGCGCATAAGAGACAATTCAGAAGTTGAAAGAGGCGAGGCTCTCGTGTTGCAGGGTGACAATAACCACAACGTACAATTTGTTCCCATTCAAGAGGGAAGTGTGTACTACAAAGAGGGCGTCAACAGATATTTGGTTACGTTTGAATACAACCACAGCAGTAAGGGATGCCAAAACAGCGAAGATAGCGAAACGCCGTTTATCTTGACGGTTGTTGACGCAATTTCCGGCAATCCGACCAATGCGGAAGTAATCAAAGTTGACGGAAACAATAAAAACAATTCCAACTATTGGATTGAAGGATTTGAAGGACAAGTTGACGGTGCAACAATGCCTACGTTCTATACTTCAAATCCCGGCGTTGAAGTGAAGTTCGGATATAAAGACATCAATGGCAATGTGCGTTATATTCAACTTGATAGCAAAAACATAAGCGGTGTCTCTTTCAAGGTTGAAACGACAGTTCCGTCTACGGCGGTATTCACTGTAGATTTCTATGGCGTGTGCACATATAAGTTTAGCGTTGACTATATGGTAAAGACATCCAAGTATGTCAAGATAGAGCAGACAAACGCAGTGTCTATCCCAATCAACGGCAATGCAACCAAATACTTCAAAGAATTTGCGGTTAACCTTGTCGGTCAAGACGGCAACTTTGTTACAAAGGATTTGACTACAGCCAATTTCACAGTAATCAAGGTTGATGGAATTGAGGGGGCAAAGACAAATACTTCCGACCTCGGCTTGCATACAATCACCATTCAATATAGTAAGACGGACGCTGTCGGTACGCTTGAATACGACATAGTATACGCAGTCGTTTTGGAGGCTGATGAGGGACTCTTCTCCTATTCTGTAAACGAATTCTTCAACACCGCAACGATTACCGCTTGCAGTGCGTCAAGAGATATTGAGACCATCGTTCTTCCGTCCACTTACACAGATCCCAACACCAATGTGACATATCCTGTTGTCGGTATAGGTATCAACACGGATAAATCCACCGGCGTTTTTGAAGGATATAGAAACCTTAAGGCTGTGTATCTGGGAGCAAACATTCAAATGATTGGCGCGCGTACGTTTGAAAACTGCACGTCACTTGAAAACGTCCACACCGTGCAAGTGTTGAACATAAACAATGCAAACCTTACGACGGTAAACTTTGAGACTGTTAAAGAAGACGTCGTCAGTGAAACAGAAAAGATAGTCTACGTCAATGTCAAGAATCTTGACGGCGTGACTGCTGACAACGGCAGAATTGCAATCGGTGCAGAGTATACCGTGTTGAGTGGCGAAAGCAATGCAAACAAGACGATTTATAGAGTTGTCGGTATCAAGAACGTTACTGCTCCGTCCGACACGACGCAAGTGTTCTTGCCCGATAGCATTTATACTTTCGGACAAATTACCGTCGACGGCGGATCTGCACTCCAACCCAACGTGTATAGCGCAACAAACAACATCAAGTTTACAACACTGTCTTGCGTAAATAGCGCACTTGAGTCTATTGGCGTTAGCGCATTTGAAAACTGCACATCGCTTAAGACTATTGACCTCTCGTTGGCAACAGATCTTAAGTATATCAATTCGAGAGCGTTCTACAATACAGGACTTACCTCAATCGATTTGAGCGCAAATACTCTTGTTGCGGGAATTGATGCGCAAACATTTGAAGACTGCGCAAACCTTGAAACGGTTACTATTTCATCGAATGTAAAAGTCATCGCGACAAGCGCATTTAAGAATTGCACTTCTTTGAGCGGTATTACTTTCAGCGATAATAACGGTCTTACCACAATCGCAACCGACGCATTTGACGGATGCAACAAAGAAGGATTTATCGCACCTAACGTTGCGTAATAATCTTTATAAAACCAATCAGAAAATGCTGTCTTCGGACAGCATTTTTTGATTGGTGAAAATATCGTTATTATAGCGTATTTTGCACTTTAAAAGCGAGTTTTGATATGTTAATCATGTGTTATTGCGCAGAAAAGGCATTTTCGAGGTTGCGCATTTGGATATCTACAACATTGCGATTGCAATCTTGTAGAGGCGTCAAAGGCAGTCTCAATTTTCCCTTAATCAAGCCCTTTGCCTCAAGAGCATATTTTACGGGAATTGGATTGACTTCGCAAAACAGAGAAGAGATGAGTGCAAGTGCGTTTAATTGCATCGCGCTTGCCTTCTTAACGTTGTTTTCAAGCGCAAGCGACATCATTCGCGCAAAGTATGACGGATAGACATTGCTTGCAACGCTTATAACGCCTTTTCCGCCCATTGCAACGACAGGTACGGCAAGAGCGTCGTCACCGCTGTAAACGCTTGCTTTGCCCTCTGTAAGGCGGATGCACTCTTCAATCTGTTGCATGTTTCCGCTTGCTTCTTTAATGCCTACAACGTTTTTATTCCGTTTGCATATTTCTTTAAATGTGGCAGGCAAAAGATTGACGCCCGTGCGCGATGGAACGTTGTAAACGATAATAGGAAGGCTTGTCGCCTCGGCGATTGCGCCATAGTGCTCGACAAGCCCTTCTTGAGTGCATTTATTATAATAGGGAGTAACTACCAACAGTGCGTCCGCTCCCAGTTTTTGAGCGTTTTGGCAGGATTTGACGGCGTTTTGCGTGCTGTTTGAACCTGCGCCGACAATAATCGGGAGTCTGCCTTTTAGACGCTTTACAGCGGTTGCGAGAACGAGATTTTTTTCATCCTCGTTAAGAGTGGCAGGCTCGCCGGTGGTGCCTAACACAACAACGGCATTCACGCCGTTTTGCAGTTGATAGTCAAGCAACTTTATCAAGGCATTCTCGTCCACTTTGTCATCTTTTGTAAAGGGAGTGACCAGAGCGGTGGCAACGCCTTTGAAAATCATTTATACCTCCATTGCGTTTTTAATTAGCAATTCTACTATTTGGACGGCGTTTGTGGCAGCCCCTTTTCTTATGTTGTCGGCAACAACCCACAAGTTTGCGCCACTCTCGACGCTATCGTCGATTCTTATTCTTCCGACAAAAACCTCGTCGTGATTTTCGGCAATTAGTGGAGTGGGATATATGCCGTTTTTAGTGTCGTCCATAACGACAATTCCCTCAAAATTTTTAAGAGCGTTTACAACGTCTTGTCTTGTGCATTTTTGCACGAATTCGACGTTTATCGACTCACTATGACCGTAGAACACCGGAACTCGTACAGTTGTCGCCGTAACGCGTAAGGTGTCGTCATGCAAAATTTTGCGTGTTTCGACAATCATCTTCCACTCTTCTTTGGTGTAGCCGTCCTCCATAAAAACGTCTATATGGGGGAGCATGTTGTATGCTATCGGTTGTGGGAATTTCTTGGGCGGTACGCCGTTTATTCCGTCTTTCAAATCGTTAAATCCAGCAACGCCTGCACCCGATACCGCTTGATAGGTGGAGTAGACCACACGTTTGATTCCGAAAGCGTCATAGAGTGGCTTTAGCGCAACCACCGCTTGGATTGTTGAGCAGTTGGGATTGGCGATAATGCCTTTATTCCATTTCACGTCTTCGGGGTTTACTTCGGGTACGACGAGGGGGACGTCGTCATACATGCGCCATTGCGATGAGTTATCCACCACCGTTGCGCCTATTTGCACAAAGACGGGCGCAAACTCTTTTGAGACCGCACCGCCTGCAGAGAACAGCGCAAAATCTATTTTGCCCTCAAGCGCAAGAACGTTGTCTTTTGTAAGTTCGATAACAGTGTGCTTTTTGCCCATGAAATCAATCTCTTTTCCAGCGCTTCTTTGCGACGCAAAGAGATAATAATGCTCGACGGGCAGTTGTCTTTCTTCAAGCACTTGCAAAAACTTTTGACCGACCATTCCGGTTGCACCGACGACGGCGACGTTAAATTTTTTCATATTGCCTCCAGAACCCCTTATGTACAAAATTTAACATCGTCAAAAGCAAATGTCAATTTAATTTGGCTTTGCGTTGTGCGTTTTGTACATATTATGCTAAAAAGTCGCTCGAAGTGATGGCGTAAATGGCACTGTTCGCTCAAAATATTAAAAATTTTGTCGGAGAATTGCAAGAATAAATATTTTTGCTTTTTATTTGATATTTCCGCCTTTATATTGTATAATCATTACATCTATACTCTTATAGGAGTTGACAATGGCAAACAATAACGGCAATTCGGCTTATGCGCGTCCTGAAAAACCTGCCAAACTCAGGCTTGGCAAATGGTTTACCGACGCACAAGTTAAGACTGAACCTGAAGAACCTCAAAAAATAGTTGTGGCAGGGCTTGCAGAGGCACGTCCCGTCAAAGAATATCCCGACACGTATTTCGGAAGAGCGGCGGCGGTTATGCGCGGTGAGATTGCAATGCTTTTCAAATCCGCATTGTATTTCCTCATTTTCGCTGCGCCTTTCCTCGTTATATTCGCATGGTTTGCAGGATATTTTGAAAATCTCACAATGTCAGGCGAGTACAATTTTATGGGCGACATCGGCATCGGTTTTCCCGGTGGCGGAGATAGTATTTCTGAAAGTGTAGCATCTCTTTTCCTCAATGTAAAAATGCCCGTAGTTGCAATGTACGGCACATGTTTCTTGTTTGGTTCTCTCGGACTTGCAGGACTGTTCTATTGCGCAAAGCGCAGTTATTACCAAGATTATTACAAGAATTTCTCTCGTCAATTCTGGTACGGCTTTGCTAAATATTGGTGGAAGTTCCTTGTATGCGGACTTGTTATGGTGGTTGTTGCGCTCTGCATGGTTGAGTCTATCCTTTACCTTATGCAACAACAGACACTCGGCACTGCCGGCGCAGGCGCATATTGCGCAGTGGTGTTTAGTTGGGTAATCGGCGCCCCTGTTCTTTGCGTACCTATGGTTATGATGGGGCTGTTTACATCGTATGACCTCACTTTTGCACAATGCTTTAAGAATGCAATAGTCATCATTGCCAACAACTTTGTTATGGTGCCGTTGGTAGGCGTTATTTCTGCCGCACCTCTTGCACTTTGTGCTGTCAATACAATGTTGGGTATCGTAATCACTATTGTTATGATGCTCTTCGGCTGCACCTTTACCGCTCTTTGCTGGATTGCTCTTGCGGACAGAGGTATGGTTAAGTGCCACAACAGAAAGATGGAACAAGACAAGGCGATAAAATACGAACAACGCAAGGCTCAAAAGCAAACGTCTCGCAATGCATCAAAGGCATATAACATGGACGTAAACGCACAAAACAAGCCTGCACAAAAGAAGAAAACGGCAAAAACGCCCTATCAAAACCCAAAAAAGAAAAAGAAAAAATAATGGCGCAAATCATTGGTTTTAATCTCTCTAAAGAGGATTATTTCAACCTTGCCGACGAGGCTTTTATCGCAGGAGACAGCGAAAAAAGTATATCGTATCTCAACAAGGCTTTATCCATTGACGGACGCTTCGTCGAAGCGTCACTTGCGCTTGCAACCGTTTATGCCTCATTAGGGGCATGGGACATCTCCAATGCGACTCTCTACAAGGCTTTGCTCAAGAAACCGAGCAAAGAAGATAGGGGGCGCATTTTTTATCAACTTGCAATCAACTTTTTAGATTTAAATCAAGTCGCCGTTGCAGAATACTATTTGCAAGATATCGCAGACGATGTGGAGATACAACTTCCGCCGATAAGCGAGGAGAGAGAGCAAAAAGATAGCGGTTTTCACGTGGTATATCCGAGGGGAGAGGATTATTATGAAATGCTTATCGAAAGAGCGTATGAACTCATCAGAGAGCGCAAATTCGACGAGGCTATAGCCCTTTTGGACGAGGTGGATCCGTCGTCAAAATCAAAGGCGGCGGCAAATCATGTCGTTTTAGTGGCGTTGATGATGAAAAACGACCTTGATAGCGTCATAGTAAACGCGCACAAAATGCTTGAAGAAAACGGCGACAATCTTGCCGTAAAATGCGCGCTCGCGACGGCGTTGCTTATGGAAGAGAAGACGCAAGAGGCGTATGAGGTGCTCGACGATATTTTGCAAAAGGACTACACCAATATGGATGAAATCCTTATGGTGCTCCCGATTTTGGTAAATATGGAAGCACATGCGGAGGTGGTAAAGTACACGCGCCGAGTGCTTGAAAAGTTGGATTTACAGCCCAATACGATGGTGTGGCTCTCTCAAGCGTTATACAATCTCGGACAAAAGGACGAGGCTCGCAAAGTGATGTTGAAGGTGCGCACGATATTCGGAGAGTATTCGCCTGCCGATTATTTCATTGAATTGTACAAAGCAAATCCCGAAAAAGTGGCATATTCCATGAATTTGCCGTATATAGAGCGCATATCGAGATACAAACTGCTTGACGAGTTTTTGAAGATGAGCGGAGGGGAAGTCGCAACTATTGTAGAAAGCGACGATGAAAACTCCGAAAAAATGAAGAAACTGATTGAATGGGCGTTTATCGACGATAACGAAAATCTGAAATTTGCCCTTTTGGACAAACTTTCGCTTATAAATTCGCCGTGGGTAAACGATTTTATCCGCAGACAACTTATCGGAGTAGATTTGTCCTTTGAATTGATGTCGAGGTTGATATTCTGTTTGCTCCATGAGGACACGTTCAGGCTACATTTCGACGTGGTGGCGCAAGACAGATATAAGAGTATAAAAACGGTGCTACCCGACGCATACTATAAGATGTCCAACACCTTGCAAGGCGCGGTAAGTTGTTGTATATCGGATATAGTTTTCACGGACGAAGAACCAAACGAGTATCTTGCCAACCTCACGCGCATAATCAACAGCATTGTCTCGATTGACGAGAAGGGCAAGGCAAAGTATTCCTCTAACAGATTTTTGAAAATTTCCACAATGAAGAGCATGCGCACGCTTGTGGGCGTGTTGCTCGCAAAGGTCTATGAAGAGGACGACCCCGATATGAAGAATATCACGATAGACAGATATGGGCTGAACAAAGCCACATTTGACAAATATTACAAATTTATGTTTGGAGAAGACGATGGAAGAGAATAAAAACAAACAGGAAATGCTTGATAAATTGGATATAATGCTCGATGAGGAGCGTTCATATTCCGAGAGATTGGAAGCGTACGAATATTTGCTTGAGGACTGCGAGCCCATCCTTGAGGATATGATAAATAAGATTTATACCCTTGATGGCGACACTGGCAAAATGCTTATGGAAGTGCTTGCCGAGTACAAGGGCAATAAGGCGATATTTATGGGACTTGTAAGTTACCTTTACAAGGGCGAGGATGTTGCGTTGTTTGCCCGTCTTATCGGCGCATACGGCGACGAGCAAGGCGTCGAGGTGCTCAAGACGTTTTGCGAGAATTATGAGCCAAACTATAACGAATATATGGAACTGCGCAATGCCGTTGAGGAATTGGGCGGAGATTTCGACTTAAAACAAGACTTTTCCGACGATCCACTGTACAGATATTTGAAAGGGCTTGACGAAGTGGACGAGGAGAGTAGAAAGTCGCCATTTGAGGACTATTTCAACAATGCACATTCACATGCCGACGAGGGCGATGAGGACGAGTGTGAGGATGAGCATTGCCACTGCCACGATGACGATTGCGATTGTGACGGTGAGTGTGATGATGATTGCCACGAGCACGATTGTCATTGTCACGACGAGGGGCACGAGTGCCACTGTCATTAAGAGACAAATCATCTATTTTGGCACGCCGAGAGGCGTGCTTTTTGTTGCGTAAAAATCGCACAAATTCATATATAAATCGCACTATTACAAGCGCGGTCAAAATGACACCGCAAACGCTGTTGAAAGGGTAGAGATTGTCA
>CAZCKS010000029.1:0-15865 GCA_964499325.1 uncultured Bacteroides sp.
ACCGGTTAACCTCTTCTGAACCACCAGACTATCTGGTGGTTTCGTATTACAAAGAAACACCCTCTCACCGAGGGTGTTTGCGTTGGCAGGAGATATAGGAATCGAACCTACACAGTGGGAGTCAGAGGCCCAAGTGCTACCACTACACCAATCTCCATCGCGCAAATTATTATATAGCAACGCTTGTCGATTTGCAAATGATTTTGCTCAAAATCGCTTAATATGATTATTTTTTGAGATAGTTGGCGCAAAGTTGTTGCAAAAATTCGCAAATTGTTGTATATTTCATAGGCAATCAAAAATAAACGGGGTGTAGCGCAGTTTGGTAGCGCGTACGGTTCGGGACCGTAAGGCCGCGAGTTCAAGTCTCGCCACTCCGACCAAACAAGAAGAGGACGCATTCAAGCGTCCTTTTCTTGTCTCCAAAAAGCGGCGAGACTCAAAACATTCCGTGACGCGATTAACCGAATGGTAATAATCGCCATTCCGCGCGAGCCTTTCCTATGGCAAGGCTCGCGACTCACAAGTCTCGCCACTCCGACCACAAACTTCGGTGAGTGCATACAATAGGTATGCACTCAATTTTTTATCCAATAGCACGTCGTGCTTGCACGTAAGTGGTGTTGTATAAAAAATTGAAGCACGCCTTGCGTGCCGAAGTTTGTGCAGTGGAACGAGCGTAGCAAAGTACCACAAAACAGAGCGACGCATTGACATTATAATGAATACAATGTATTATAATATACAATCTGTATAAATTTTAGGAGGATTCAATCCAAAATGAAACACAACCCAAAACATAATGCTATACTCAAAATACTTGCAGTAGTGTTTGTTATTGCACTGATTGCAGTTGTCTGCGTAGCCTGCACGGATCCAAACTCTGGCGATGATAATCTCGATTCAAATGCAGGACTATACGATTCAATCAGCGGAGAATTGATATATTCCTGGAATGAACTAGTGGAAAACAACTATATCACCGTTGCGGACAATATAATAACCACCTCCGACCCCAATTACATACAAGGCAAACTTGTTATTGCAAACACTGTGACAAGCATTGATACCTTTGCATTTATGGATTGCATTTCTCTCACGGGTGTCACAATTTCAGACAGCATTTCAGACATATGGGCAGGTGCATTTTCGGGCTGCACCGCTCTCACCGATGTAAATATCGGGAGCGGAGTCACGCAAATCGACGGCTCTGCTTTTGCCGATTGTAGCGCACTCACCACTATTACAATCCCAAACAATGTCACAAAAATCGGACCTAAAACGTTCAATAATTGCGCCAACCTTCAAAGCGTAACCATAGACAACGGCGTAACAAGCATCGGCGATAAGGCATTCTTTAACTGTGAAGCACTTACGCATATTACATTGGGCAACAGCATCCAAAAGATTGGCGATGAAGCCTTCCGCGGGTGCTCTTCCCTTGCGAGCATTACTATACCCGAAAGTGCCAATTGGATTGGAATTAGAGCCTTTGCCAATTGCACTAGCCTAAACAGTGTTACATTTGAAAACACTAACTGGGGATATTTATCTAATCGAGATGACAGAGAGGGCTGGGAGATAAACAGCAATGAACTATCCAACCCTGCAACAGCGGCAAGCCATTTGACAAACAAATATAGCGACAAATGGTGGAATCACTAATTGTAAAAAACACGCCGAGAGGACAAGCCTCTCGGCTTATTTTTTATTCAACTATCAATCGCAAGTGACTTGTCAAAAGAGACCAACATTATACTATCGCCCTGTTTTTGTTATTATTCTAAATCTTTCTTGCCATTCCAACCATAAATGCAGTATAATACAAAACGACAAAATCCATTTGCGAGGCAGTTATGAGCATTGACAAATATCTCCCCTCAATCATCGACACCATACAAAACGCCGTGCGTATAAAGACGGTTGAAGACACGCCCGTCCCGCGCGGACCATTCGGACAAGGCAACAAGGATTGTCTTAAATATATGCTTTCCGTTGCCCAAAATCTCGGCTTCAAGGCGGTGAATTTGGACGGCTATTGCGGATATGCCGAAGTCGGCGAGGGCGAAGAGATTGTCGGCATAATCGGGCATCTCGACGTTGTTCCCGAGGGCGACGGCTGGCAATATCCTGCCTATTCCGGCGCGCTTATAAACGACGAAATTTGGGGGCGTGGCACAATAGACGACAAAGGCCCGATTATCATATCCCTTTATGCAATCAAAGCGCTTATGGACGAGGGCGTCAAATTCGACAAGCGCGTGCGCGTTATATTCGGTTGCAACGAGGAGACAAACTCTCTTTGTATGGAGCACTATCTTGCCGTTGACGAGCCTATCACATACGGCGTTACGCCCGACTCCGACTTCCCTGTCATCTTTGCGGAGAAATCCATCAACAATATAGAAATCAAGGGCAAATCCCACCACCACGGCGGAGCAAAACTCCTCTCTCTCGACGGCGGAATTGTGATAAACGCCGTACCCGACGTTTGCGCGTTCACTCTCGATTGCAATGACGATTGTGCGGATTCTATCGCAACGGCAATATGCGACAATCTCGCAAAGCACTCGATTGCGAGCACCCACACCGTAGACGGCAACCGTATTACGTTCACGGTATACGGCAAAGCCGCTCACGGCTCTTTGCCCCACCTCGGAGTAAACGCAATTTCTTATGCGGTAAACGCTCTTGACGGCATTGTGAACGACGATTTCGTCCGCATATACAACACCTATATTTCAACTTGTGTACACGGCGAAAAACTCGGCTGTTTTAAGGAAGACGAATACGGCAAAATCGCCGTAAATATCGGTCTTTGCCATTATGAAAACGGCGAGTATTCAATCAAAATCAACTCTCGTCTTCCCTTCAACACCACCTCGGAACTTATGGTTGAAGAGATAAAAACCGCCCTCAAAGACGAGGACGTACAAGTGCGCTTACTCTCCTCTTCGCAAGGTTTCAAAATAGATCCCAATTCGGATATGATACAAGTTTTGATGAATGCTTATCGCACCGTCACAGGGGATATCGACAGCAAGCCGATATGCAGTGCAGGTGGCACTTATGCGCGCGAATTTTCCAACTGCGTTGCCTTTGGTCCCGAGATGAAAGGCTATGGCGAAATGATAATTCACCAACCCAACGAGCGCATCTCGATAAGCGCAATCAAAGCGATATTTGACATATATCACCTTGCATACAAAGACCTAATCACAAAAATATCGTTCAAACGCTAAAATTCTTATATAACAAAACACGCACTTATTAACGGAATATGTTTGTTCGAAGACGGAACACGAGGCGCAAGGCGCCGAGCATTTGGAGCGCCGACCTTGACGGATAGTACAAGCGCACAAGCACTGTGTTGCGTAGCCGCGCAGTGCGCGCAGTGGCATAATGAGAGAAATGACCCTATCTATGGGAGTGCCGAGTGTGTCCCCCTGCGGAGCAGGCGCCGTGGGTTCCCTCAAGTTTTCGCAGAGGGGGAACGGCGATAGGGGAAACACGTGAGGAAGGGGGAAATCGTATTTTAATATGTTCGAACCACACACAACAAAAGCGCACTTTATCTTATCAATTTACCAAGATAAAGTGCGCTTTTATAAACTCACGCTTTTTATTCAAACATTTCTCCAAGTGACTTAAAGCACTTTTTCATTCTCTCTTGCAGTTGCTCCGCGCTCTCTTTTCCGCCGTTTTTCAGCCACGCAGTCATAAGCGCGGACACACACGCCGTAAGCGTTGTCATAAGATAAGTCGTTTGCGCCTCGTCCTCTTGAACGCCCTTGAAAAATCCACTCACATACGGCGCAAGATATTTCACATGAGACCCCAAAAGAATATCTTGCCTATTGCTATCCACTATCGCTTGAAGCAGTTTTTCGTTATCAAACCATACCTTGATAAATGCAAGCGTCGTATCATCCGCATTAAAACTTTTAAGTTTACAAAATTCTTTTGCCGAACACTCGAAAACCCCGTCGCACAAATACGCCAACACATCGGATATATTATCAAAAAGGCGATAAAACGTCGCCCTTCCCACGCCTGCCGATTTTTGCACGTCGGTAACTGTTATTTCCGCAAAACTTTTATGCTCCAAACAGTCCAAAAGTCCATTCCCTATTTTTTTTGCAGAGCACACCGCCCTTTTGTCCTTTGCAATATGATACATCCTTTCTCCTTTTGTTTCACAATCACGAAACGCTCTTATGCTTTATTGTAGCACAAAGCGCTTTATGATACAATAGTTTCACAAAATATAGAGGTGAAATATGGAAACAATTATCAACGCATGGCTTTCGATATGGCTTTACGTAATGCTGGGGATAGGCATATATCTTGCAGTAAAATTGTGGAAAAATCGTTATATATGGGACACCATCAACAAACTCTGCACGCTCGCAGTAATAGTCCTCGTTCTTCACGTAATCGAAGAATGGGTATTGCCGGGCGGACTTCACTATTCCTACAACATAAGCCACGGCTCCACAAATCTTGCGCGCTATCCGATGAACAGGCTCACGGATATGATAACCAATTTCGGCGGAGTGATACTCGGTTGTATCGTGTTGAAATTCTGGGGATTTCGAAAGCCTGCCGGCGTAGCAATTATGCTCTTTTCGGCATTTGAAGTGGTTATACATATTTTTATCGGCGTGGATTCTTTGCTCACCTTCAAAGACTATGGTATGCAAGTCATATACTCGCCCGGTCTTATCACTTCGCTATTCGGATTCCTGCCAATAACAATAGGGTTATTGCGCCATTTTTCTCAAAAGGAAAACCGTGCTTCTGCAAAACAATGGGTAATGGCAATCGTGGCAATGTTCGGTTTTTGTTTCTTGCTCATAAATCTTCCCGAAATGGTTTTAGGCAAAGAAGACAGCCCGTACGCCTTTACGGATAGAGGCTATTACGACAAATATGCCGAACAATTTGAAGAGGACAACGAATACCGCTACGACAGCGACGACCGTTTTGAAATCACAATACCAACCGAAGCATAATTTAACAACACAAAAAAACGCACCGTGCGCCCCATTTATTAACGGAATATGCCAATTCGAAGACGGAACACGAGGCGCAAGGCGCCGAGCACTTGGAGCGCCGACCTTGACGGATAGTACAAGCGACTGCGCCGTATTGTTGCCCACGGCTGGCGCACAAAGCGCAGTGGCATAATAAGTGAATTGTCCCTATCTATGGGAGTGCCGACTTCCCCTCTTGCGAACGACTATAACCTTTTATAGAGAAATGACGTGTATTTGAGCAATAGGGGAAAGCCCGCAGGGAAAGGGTGATATTGCATTATAATATGTTCGTACTACACTCTTCTCGGCGCGGTAGTAGATGTGAGGACAAATGCGGTTTTGGATGTCAAATCTTGCATTTGACATCTTCACCACGATGCCGTCCGAACATCTAAAAATACTTTTTATCACTATCCTCTCTGCTATACAGTGCCGAAAGCAACTTATTATAATTGTTGCCCAAATAATATTTCATATTAGGCGATGCTTTAAGCGCGTCCACGGCAATATCGGGAGAAAGCGAACTATAAAACTCGTATGCCAACTTATATCTTTGGCTATAATTGTCAAGTTTTTCGCCGGAATACCCGTATTCGCTCTCATACTTTGCCTGCTCTTCCGCCTTGGCTTTCTTCTGCTTTTCGACGGAGGAGAGATAATCGTTTATTTTGGTTTGACGTTCGCTCTCATACTTATTGTTTTTCTCACGGATGTCGTTGTTGTATTTTTCATATTGCGCAACCGTTTTATCCCTCTCATCTTTGAGTGCGGATATTCTCTCGTCCAACTCCACTGCATATTTTAAATCGAGTTCGCCCAGCGCATTGTCTTTGTCCCGTTCAAGTTTGGATATGTCGGAATTTATTGATGCGATTGTAGCGGAATATGCCTTTTCCGCATCCGACGCACCGCTGATATGCGCCGCTTTCAACGCATCGAGTTTACCTCCCGCAATACTGCTTCTTGCAATACCTCTTTTAAGCGCGTCGTCGTTTGCCTTCTCCCTCAATTCCTTATACAAACTTTCAAGATTTGCATAACTTTGCTTGAGTGTCTCCTTTGCGGATTGCTTATCTCCGTCTAACGCTTCGATTGCCTGCCTATACTTTTCATCAACATTGTTTATGGCTGATTGCTTATCATAATCAACGCTTTTTTTAGCCTCCGCCTCAATATCGTCATCAGACTTTGCGGTATATTCGATTTCCTTATACGGCGACTCTTTTGGAAAAAGTGTGTCTATATCGACTTCCTCTTCTTTGGGCAAAGAATCGTTGTATTGTTTTTCGAGTTCTTTCAGTTTTTCCACCACTTCGCTCTCCTTGCCCAGAGCATCATTAATTTCCTTTTGCCTTTCTTCCTCAAGTTGCGAATCTGTTTTAAACAAATCCTTAAATTCATCCCAAAACGATGACATACTACCTCCTTATTTGCCCGTACCGCTCGCCATATCGACGGTGGCGGCTTGAGTGGTAAGCGTGGCAACCTTCTTTTCAAGCACGCTGACTCTCACCTGCAATTCTTCTACCAACGCTATGATTTCGTTTATATTCATATTCTCTCCCTCATCAAATCAACGCTCACGTACAGTGGCGCAATATATGCGTTTTGCACGTCGCTTTCAATCTCGAATGATACCACGCTTGCGCATTTTTCGATGCCAACAATCTGCATCTTTTCGCTTCCGCCAATTTGTTTTTCACAACTTTTCCCGTCCAAAATTGCACGGATTTTTATAGGATATTTGCTCAATACGCTCACACTTCTCACCACCTTCATATATGGCGACTGCACCGTGCCGATAGGGCTTTTATACACCTTTCGTGTAACCTTTCCCAGCACGCATCCGCTTTTAGACGCCATGCCTATACGGTTTTTGTTGTCATCCAAAAAGGTGCAAAGCATATCCGAGCCGTTGTGCACTTTTATCGGACAAAGTCCGCCAATGGCAACATCGGACAATATAGACACGCTGTCATTTTTCATATCGTAAAACACAAGCGCGTTGTTTTCCTCTCCGCCCAACTCCTCAATGTTGCACGCAATATAATAGATATCATCAAGATATCCTGCCCTCATCGCATTCTTGTTTTTGACTTGCGGGATTTCTCTTCCGACTCTTGTCAAATTATAGCCGTCAAAGGCAAATACACCGTTCTCCGCACAGAACATAATTTTGTCGCCTGCAAGCACAATCGTATCTTTATATATCCTACTTGTATCACTAAACGCCTTTTTCAGCAAGAAATCGCTTTGGTCTCCGTATGCCGTCAAACGGAATATCGCATACTCTCTAAACACGTAAAGGTAGTTTGAAAACGAAACAATCTTCAATATCTCGCCGTATTCGTCGGCAAAGTTTATATAGCCTGCTTCCGTCTCGCTCACATTCCAGTTGGACGGGTCGAAATCGTCCGAAAACCAAAGTTGCGTCTTGTTTCCACTCACGCTTCCGTACACTCTTTCGTTGTGTACGGCAAGCGAAGAAAACTTCGGTGCTTTTGAAAAATACATCACTCGAGTGTCGTTAATCACATACGTATAACTACCGCTCGCAAGCAAAATCAACACATCCTCTCCCTCGTAGTTATAGTTGACTGCGTCTGCGTCGCCACGTATTTTAAGCCCCTCCAACTGATACCATACGTCCTCTTTAAAAACAGCGGTATACCAAAACGTGCCGTCGTTTAATTGCGCAATCAATCTATCATCATGCGCTCCCGTTGTCAGAACTCTTCTATACAGAAAAAGTTTTTTAACGCCCGAGTCGCCCTCCAATGTCGGATACGCATGGCGTTCTATGCTCGGATACTCATAATATCCTTGCGCATCGTCTATGCCTATGCGCCCCGACAACACTCCTTTGTCAAAAGCAAAGTTATAACAGGATTTTGCGTATTTGGGATTTGCCACGCCCTCGTCAAGCGAATATGCGATCCCCTCGAACCCGACCTTGATTTTTATGTTTGAAGTAGCAATTCCGCCTCTATTCACGCCTGCCACCTCCTCGCTTTAATAACGACGTTTCTGCCTCTATACTTCAAAATTCCCATTTGCGCTCTGAAATCCGTGTCGAAATCTCTTGCCAAATCAAACATCTTATTTTGATAATAATATTCTGCAAGTGCACCGTCCGCCAAAGCCGACTGTGTCAGTCGCATATCCGATATGTCGCCTCCTATTGTCACCTCGTCGGGCATATACGCATACGTTATCGTCGCCTCGCCGTCGATGTCGGCATAGATTGCATTTTGCGTTGTGCGGAAGGATACTTTCCCGTCTGCACTTTCCACTCTTACGGGATAAATAATCTTTTTGTCCAGCGTTGCGGATAGACATTTCCCCTCGTTAAATTTCACGGTTTGCTCATAATACAACGGTAGATATTGCGATACAATTTCCCTATATGCAAGATTGACGGCTTTTAGCAACTTATCTCTCAACTCTTTTTGCTCTTCGGAGATTTTTTGGTCGGATGCAAAATCCACCTCTCCCATTTTGACGAGGCACTCGCCTATGACTTTTTTTATTTGCATAGTAACTCCTCCGTAATTGCCAATGCTTTTTCTTGCGCGTTTTTATGCTTAATTGCATCAAGGCGCGCATTTTCCTTTTCGATTTCTTCCACGATATGCGACAGATTTTCAATCCTTGTTTTGCGCATGTATTCCAGCGTTCGCCCGTCGAGGCGGTCGAAGGGCAACGCAACCTGCATTGCCCCGCCTGCATAAACCTCGAATCGCCAAAGTTTCCGATTGAAAAATAATGTATACCTCTCGTCAATATCCTTCAATCTGTGTGCGATATGAAATAAATCGTCTACAACCTTGACAAGTTCCATAGCGTCATTAAGTCCAAGACGCCACAAGCGTGATGCCCGAATTGACAGGAGTGCTAAAGTCGTATGCTACACCGTTATTTGTCCAGCCACCGAAAGATTTTCCGCTCTTTGTCGGCTCTTGAGGAGCGACTGCACAACCACCGGGAACGACAATTTGAGACGCAATCGCCGTACCGCCGTCGCTGTCAAACTTGACAATGTAATAATCCTTATCCGTAGACTCGCCCGTAAACGTCAGTTTTGCCTGTCCCATAGGACGTGCGCAGAGCAAATCGGCGTATTTCACAAGCGTTGCGCTATAGCAAGCCTTGTCAGACACTTGATGAAGCACCGTTCCACCCTCGCCCTCAAGCCAACGCCAATCGCAAAGTTGATGAAGTTTGAAATCGTCGCTGTTGAGCAAATACATGCAATCGTCCTTGACAAATCTATCCGCCACAAACGGAATGCCGGAGTAAGACAATGCCTTATAACCGCCGTCGAGATTGAGATAGTCGATATTCGTACGAGAGCGAGAGAGATAATCAACATATTGTTTTCTCATCTTATACGAACCGACAATAAAGTCGATTGCACCGCCCGATACGGATTCAACCGTGTCGATTGCGTCTTGAATTGCGCCCACGCTAACAGTCTCGTCGATTGTCTTTTTGTAGGGTTTAAGGAAGGAATAATCCTCACGCTTAAGTCCGTAAATAGTTTCGCTGTCACCGAAAATCGCTTCAAGACCTGTGATTTCGTTGCCGCGAGAGCCTTGCACATAAAAGGTATAACCTGCACCGCAAAGGCTATTGCTCTTTTTAGAGAATGTTACGATATTGTTTTCTCTATCGATTGCAACGATTCTTGCGCCAGAAAGGCTTGTGTCCTTTGTACCGGAACTTTCATAAGCGTCAACCGTCATACCCTCCATAAGGTTTCTTACGCTATCAACCGTCACTTTGTTGAGGTCAGAGGCTTTGTTTGCCACGGATGTTGCGATTTTGCCGTCGCCGTTGCCATAGAGCATACGTCCGAAATTGAACTTACTTGCTTTAAGCAAACCGTCCATTTCTGCATTGAGCAAATTCACAAACGCACCTGCGTTGTTTTGAGATGCGCGGATTGCCTTATCGGATATTTCGATTTTGCCGAAGAGGTTTTTAAGCGTAAGAGTAAATTGAGCATAATTGTTTCCACCGCTTTGAGGAAGATTATCGCTCTCGTCTCCGCTACCGATACCGCCGTTAATGCCGTAGGGTGCAAGTTTCTTTACTTCCTTGCCCCAAACGTCGGCGGAAGTTTGACCGATTTTTGCAAACAATGGATTGATTCCGATATTAAGTTGATCGGCAAGCACTCCCAAATAAAATGTTTTCAACGCCTTATCTGCGTTAGAAATAGTAACCATATTGTTCTCCTTTATTTATTATTTTTCAAAAACAGGATTCCCGCCTCTTCAATGGATTTGATTTTGCGGTTAGGAGCCACGCATTGAAGTCCACCGCTTGACATTGTCATCGGCGGAGCGTTGTTGCGCAACTCATTAAGATAGCCGGCAATAACCGCGTCTTTCACCTTATCCGAGCACAGAACGTAATTATCCAAAAATTGTCCGTCGCTCATCAACTCTTCAGGCGTCTTAAACTTGTGCAACAACACGCTTGTAAGCGCTATGTCGAGGCAGTTTTTATCCTTTTTCAACTGCGGTTTAGATAGTATTTCATTCGCAATATCCTTTGCAAATGCCTTTGCCGACGGGGTTCTTTCAAAGAACTTATCCACGGCGTCCTTCCACTCCTCCTCACTTGAAAATGGCTCGCTTGCCTCTCGTTCGAGTTCTTTAAGCCTTTGCGATTTTTTAGTAAATTGTCTTTCCAATTCACCGTAAGCACGCAAGAGTTCCTTCGGGTTTTTGAATTTTCCCAATCCTTGTTTATTGTTTTCTTTTACATTGCTTTCGCAATCGTTATTTACACTGCTTTCTTGTGCACATGTTTCGTCAACGCACACTTTATCATCACATTTCTCGGCAATAAAGCCCGTATTTTGTTCGTTTCCCACAATAGCGTCAACAATCTGCGCATTGTCGCAAGCGTCCTTTGCTTTATCGACAAGACGTCTTTTTATCGCGTCTTTTATCTCCTCTTCTCTCATACAATCTCCTTTTCGTCAAACTGTTTTGTAAGTCTGTCCACACCTTCGCCCAGCGAAAGCAATTCGTTATGTTTTGCTATATGCTCTGCCACCCTGTCTCTCATCTGCTTGTTTCTTGAGCACCTTGAGGACACAATCATTCTCACGTGTTCGCTTATATGCATTGCGTGATTGTCATACACGTCCACGTCTGCCTCGCCCGTCTCCATTTCCTTGTTCTCTTTAAGTGCTTTCTTTCTATGCAAGTCGTCGGCGTTTCTGCCGTCCTCCCAGTTTCCAAAGCCGAGAATTTCAAAGAGTTTTGATTTTGTGGTAGTGGGCAATTTACCGTTGTCATCCTCAAACAATCCGAGTTTAAGCAAGTCATACACCATTGCTCTGCGTGCAGAAAGCGTGTCTTCTATGTCACTAATGGTGTCAAACACAATATCTTCACTGTCTATGTTTCCTGCGCTGAAAGATGCAATTTCCACCTCTCCGTTTTCGCCCGTTATACGCTTTACTCTCGGCACTTTCGCATATTGACGATACAAGCGAAGCACCTGCTTGCTTATGCGTTTTATACTTTCTCTCAAACTGTCCGCCGTAAGTGCGATTCTCGTATCGTCCTGCTCCAAAAGCAGTGAGATTGCCGTACCAGACGCAACGTTTGATGGCACTTGAGAATATGTCGTCACCTCGCTCACACCGCTTAT
Organism: uncultured Bacteroides sp.; assembly: GCA_964499325.1. Taxonomy (GTDB): domain Bacteria; phylum Bacillota; class Clostridia; order Christensenellales; family CAG-917; genus CAG-475. The sequence continues at coordinate 11,712 of CAZCKS010000029.1, forward strand.
CATCACAAATTCGTTAAGCAACTTTTCCTCTTCTCGTGAAAATTCGCTCGGCACCTGCGTTGGCGAAAGCGCAATAGGGGGATTGCTTCCTTGCCTATAAACCACCACTTTTCCGGGAGGCAATCCCTCTTCTTCAAGTTGGTCTATATCCACTGCGCCGTCCTCGACGGCATACACGCCCACCGCCATTCTGTTCATATACTCGTGCTTGCGATTTTTCACCGTGTTATACGCCCTTTGCACGGGTATAATTCTTTCAACGACTGACGTGCCGAAAAAGTTCGACAGGTTATCTATGCACACTTGCTTTGAAAACGGATACCCTCTTGTGCCGTCCTCTCCGTTGAGATAGGGCAAGTCGCCTTGATAAAGCAACGTATCGCCCGCAACGATTATTAGCCTGCCTTTCGGATATTCTCTTGTCGGAGCCTCGTACTTTTCAATCACCGTGACGCTATCTGACCTTGTCTCGCTCACGATTTTGGGCATTGTTGCGGTATATCCGAAACCTCCACCCACCTCTGCGTTGTCAAAGGAAAACACATTTACGTCTCCGCCTTTTACGTCCTTGTTCCAAATGCGCTTAACCTCTTTTACCGTAAACACTTTGGCGTGAATGATGGATGATTGCTTATCTATATCCGTGATTGCAATATCTTCTGGGAATATTTCAAATGGCGGACAAAGACTTATCGTCACATCGCCCTCCTTGACCTTGCCGTCTTTATCGAGAGCATGCCCCTTTTGTGCGTCCCACATTACCTTGAAAAATGCGCTTCCCGTAATCTCACTCCAAGTGTTTGCCAAGGCAAGTTGTGAGGAAAAGTCGTTTTCCTTGCACACTGCGTCTATGAGTTTTGTCGCAAGCGAGGCGCTTGCCACGTCATCGTCATCACTGGTTGCAGGGCGCACTTGCGCCTTTGCCTTTACTCTTCCGAGTTTTGCCAGCCTCGTTTCGAGAATGGGCGCAATATGGTTGTACACTTCTCGCTCTTGCCAAAAATACTCTTTACCGCTCTCTTCTATATCGCCCTTTGACGATATTTGCGCAAATTGATTGCCGACCACAAAGTTCATATTGAGTCGCCAATTCAACTCTACGGGGCGTCTTGCCTCCTGCCTTTTCTTAAAATCGGCAGTAACTTCCGCCACGATTTTCTCTTCGATTTTGGACATTATGTCATCTCCTATTTTTTATTATCTCCTCCACGTTATGGAGTGATTATTCCTCGCAATTCAAAGCGCGCTCTTGAATGGCGCGCTCTTTTTGTTTTTCTTCTTTAAGCAGTTGTTTTAGCAACCTATTCTTCTCTTCTTTCAGTTGCTCGTCGGTATATTCCGACAGGTCAGTCTTTTCTCCGCACATATACATATATGTTTTAAATGCGGTGGAATCGGGCGGACAGTATTTTTTCACAACCTTACGTTTTGTAAGCGCGATTTCTCCGTCCTCTTTCACGCTATACTCTTCTTGCACCTCGTTATAGCGATACCCCTTTGCTCGTTTCAACAATGATTTCATTAAGTCTTCTTCCATATCCTCTCCCTAACAGCAGTCCTCATCAATTTTTCTTTGTCTTTTTGTATAATGCTCTTTTTAGGCAACGGCGGTTTGCTCGGACGAGGCAGTGTCATTACAAAATACCTCAACGCATCCAACGCATGGTCATCCTCTTTCTTTGGTCTGTCGTTTGCTCCCCACCAATATCCCTTTAGTTCTCTGATAAGATTCACACAGTTTTTAAAGATATATATTCGTGGCGGTTTTTGCTCAAACAAGGACTTTACACGCTCAATTCCGCTAAATAAATCCTTGTTTACGCGAGTATTGACAATAATATCTCTTTCATAAAACAGTTCTGCAACGCTCTTTTGTCCGGACAGTGTATGTTGATTAGACGCGCTGTCTATAATGGCGTTAAGTCGTCCGTTACTATCCTTTTTCCAGCCTATTTTGTCTGCGAGTTCCATTATCTTTTTTGAGTGCACGTCTATATTTACGCCTGCCTCAAAATGCTCCGCCACCACATAAATCACGCCGTCATAATCCACCGCCAAGAACAGTGCGCAGGTCGGGTTTGTAAGCCCCGGGTCTATTGAAATATTCGCCTGCCATTCACTCGGCACGTCAAAGGGATCTATGACGTGTATGCTTTGGTCAAATTCGGGATACACAAGGCCTTGCCCCGTCGAGAATTTTCCAAACCGTCTTGACTGCTGATCTTGTGTAGAAACGCTTTTGCACATCGCTTCGATTTCTTGCTTATCGAGATAAGGATTATCCTCCCACTGCATATATTCGCACCACACTTCTGGATCTTCCTTCTCGTTTAATTCAATCTCGTCATACACCCACGTCAAGCCTTTAAGAGGCGTCATTGTTCCAAAAATGTCTCCTTTGCGATCAAACACTCTCATACGACATTCTTCGTATATATCATTTGGCGGTTCTTCGTCAAACCACACAAAATCGAGAGATGCTCCCTGAAATTTTTCACGCCCCTGATCGCAGGATTTAAAACCTATCTTGCTTGTTCCGCCCAAAGCGTTCTTCACAATGATATAGTCGATTATTCCGTATTCTGGCGCAGTTCTTTTGCCCTCTTGCATAACGATGTCAACGATATATCTTTCGGGAAGATATTTTAAGACTTTTGCCTGTGCGACGTCGCGTTGCACTTGTTGCGACACACTTACCACCCATCCAAAAACGTCTTTTCTGTTTTGTCTATACGGATGAATACCTCTTGCCATCCACACACACTCTACCGCTCCGCACTCAGTTTTGCCTGATCGGTTACCTCCAAACACCCACCGATTCCTCTTATTGCAAGAGTGAAAAGCCATTTGTTTTTGATGCACCTTATCCTTGTTATAATTTTCAAGCGCATCGCATTTTCGCATATTGATTTCGTTTTCTATTTTCAAAAGTTTGATTAAAGTTTCCTGCCCTCTCATATCCGCATAATAAAACGCGCAAACGCCAAAAGGCAAAAAATTATGACGCACAAATTTTCGTAATTGCCAAAAAATCTCCTCAATTTGCAAATAAAGACTTTTATTTTGGCAACAATTATAGTATTATATGGCTATGAAAAAAATTGCTTTGACAATTTCATCGATTTTGCTTTGCGTATTCCTTGCCATAGCGATACTTGCAGGTATGCTTCTCACCTGCTCTATTGCCTATGCCCAAGATTCGCAAGATGTCTTATATGCACCCGTTTCCAATTTGGAAGGAAACGCCTATGCGGGCAAATCTTCGCTCTCTATATCCAATCGCGAGGACACCTTCTGCATACCCGAGAGTTATTACGTCACCGACATTAAGGAAAACGTTGCGCCGGGCTATTACACTGTGTCGTATTGCGGGTTTGAATTTGCATATTATCTTCCCAACAGCACTCCCCCAAAGCAAACTGTAACTCTTGAAGACGGCGTCTCCCCCTATCCCGACATCACTTTGCATGTCGCAAGCGGCGGGGCACTGCTTCTTTCTTCGACGACAATCACCGAGGAATATACTATCAAGTTTTTAGGCTATTCCCTCGACGATACCGACAAGATTTATGTTGTTGCGACATATAATGGCGAGTCCGTTTTCGGCTTTGCTCGTACCGATGTGTTCGAAAGTTTCACAGTGCCATATCACCCCATTGCCGAGGCAGAGCGCAACCGCATTTTGGAGAGCAAACTTCCTCCCGAGCCCGAAGAGGGCGACATTGTTCCCAACACATCGCTTGCCCTTCGTATCGTGCTTATCATAGGCATTGCGATACCTGCGGTTGTGATTGTGATATTGCTTTTCAAGCCCTCAAAAAACGATCGTCGTTCAGACAAAAATCAACTGCGCAAGAGCAAAGGTCGCAACGAGTTTGACTATGACTCCTCTCGCGCTTACAACCAAAACAACGGCTATGACGATAGACGCCCCGATGAGCGTTACGACAACCGTTACGATCCACGCTATGACTCTCGTTATGACGGCGGTTATGATAATCGCTATGACAGGGGCAATCAAGGTGCCGACTACCCCGACAACAGTCGTTGACGCCGACAAAGGGCACATAAAAACTAATAATTGATAAAACAGCAAACAATAAATAAAAATCCACCAGTTGAACTGGTGGTTTTTAATTTTAGGGTAAAACCCT
>CAZCKS010000030.1:0-15834 GCA_964499325.1 uncultured Bacteroides sp.
ACTTCCTTTTCGCGTTCGACAAAATTAAGATTTGTTTCAACAGGTTTGTACATTTTCTGCCTCTAACTAAATTTGTATTATATTTTACAATTATAACATAAAGTAGGCAAAAGGCAAGTATACGCCCTAAAATTCCTCAAAATGTTTGACAAATAATTCTCATGTGATAAAATCAATCATAGCAACCGCGGGCGTAGTTTAATGGCAAAACGAAAGCTTCCCAAGCTTTAGTCGTGAGTTCGATTCTCATCGCCCGCTCCAACCAATCTCGGTACGCCGAGATTTTTTTATTTTCAACGGGCAATCAGTACCGCACAAAAAACACGATACGAATACTAATTTGATATTTAATACACGTATAGTGTTGTATGTTGTTATGTTTTTAACAAAAATGACTAAAATCGCACGTATTAATGCATGAGATTCTCAACATTAAAACAATTTGAAACACATATCGTGCTTCATATTGTTTGTATACGAAACGTGTAATTGACAATTTTTAAGATAATCATGAATTTGAAGTGAAATATTGAATATTAAAAACAACTATGATATAATTAATTAATCAAAACACAGAGGCTATCTATGAACGTTTTTGAAACATCACATCTTTCCAAATCTTACGGAAAAAAGGTTGTGCTTGATGACATCAATCTTTCAATAAGAGACGGTGAGATTTACGGTCTTGTCGGAAGAAACGGAGCAGGTAAAACGACGCTTATAAGAATTCTGCTTGGTCTCGCACATCCGGACAAAGGCGAAGTGCGTATTAACGGTGCGTCAACAGAAGAATCATTATCCTATGAAAGAAGAAAAATCGGCTCTTTAATAGACTCCCCCTCATTGCTTCTACACCTCAATGCCCTCGATAATATGCGTGCCGCGGCATACTCTATCGGTTGCTATGACGACGAGAAATTGAAGCAACTTCTTCACAAGGTGGATTTAGACGAAAACAACCCCAAAAAAGTGAAACACTATTCTTTGGGGATGAAACAACGCCTTGCCATCGCAATCGCACTCATTGACAATCCGTCGATTTTGGTACTTGACGAACCCGTCAACGGGCTTGATCCGACAGGCATTTTTGAAGTTAGAGAAATTTTGCAACAACTCAATCATGAAGACGGCATCACAATCGTCATATCGTCGCATCTTTTAAGCGAATTATCAAAATTGGCAAACAGTTACGGCGTAATAGAAGGCGGTAAACTTATAAAAGAAATGCGAGGAAGCGATCTTGAAGAACTTTGCCGTCCATATATAAAGGTGGTCGTCGGCGATTTGAAAACCGCTCTCAACGTTGTCGTTGAAAACTATCACGCACACGACTTCGAGATACTCCCCTACAACACACTTGCGCTTTATGACTTGTCAAAAGACATTCCACAAGTAGTCAAGATGTTTACGGATGCAAATGTTCCCATTCTCAACGTTATGCAATGCCAAGGCGATTTGGAATCCACCTTTATTTCTTTAATGGGAGGGTTAAGCAATGAGCAAAAGTAATCTAACCTGCGCCCTTTCAAGCGACTTTTTTAAACTACGCAAACTCAAAAGCGTTTGGATTGCGCTCATAATAATGTTTTGCCTTATCCTCGTCTCTTATGCCGTGTATTGGATTGGCGTTCAATCTATAAATGACATGGAAATAAACGAAGAAACAGACGAGACGTTTAAAAACGATATGTTTGACCTCATGCAAACGCTCAAAGACACTTTGTTATTCGGCTCGACAAGCACCGCGTCAATAGAGTTTTTGATGGCAATCATTGTTTGCATATTTATCGGCAAGGACTTCTCATCTGGAGCAATATCATTGTCGGTCGCAAAAGGAACAAAACGAAAAAATGCCTATTTCTCAAAGTGGATTACGTGTGTGTGCCTGTTTGTTGCCTATGCAATCTTCTCGCTGATAATCAGCGGAATCTTCCGCACGTTTGACGGCGAAAGCGCACTAAATAGTGGCGAATTTGCTATGTTATTGCGCAACTTTGCTCTGCAAATCCTGTGCGGTATTGCAACAATTTCTATATATGTAATGATCACTTTCCTTGCTCGAGGGACAGGATCGAGCATTGCCATAACAATCGGCGCATACGTGTTACTCAACATCGCAATCAGCATAATCTCAACCGCCATAACCAGCCCAAACACTAATGAGGATTGGATACTGTTCATGCCTTTACAACAATCAACCATCGCATGCACGTATGGCAAATTAACTCCGACGCAAATTGTCGCCGTTGTCGTAATGCCCATCGTATATACGGCAATATCTACAATTATCGGTTATTTCACATTTGAAAAACGAGATATAAAATAATAAAAACATGCTATTCGCACGAAAACAAGCCCCACATCGGGGCTTGTTTTCATAGAAAAAGCGCAACAATATCGTTGCGCATTTTTTCAAAAAACTGTGCGCCATCTTCGACAGTCAATACCGAAGCGGTAACAATGTAGGTGGCTCCTCCAAAGTTTCCCCGTGGCACACGCCAACGCCTGTTTAGTGCTGCTGCGGTCAGGCTCTGACACGGTTCGCAGTATGACGTTGCACGGGACCTTGATATCAACACTCCTTGCACTGCGCAGCCAACCATATCAAAAACCTAGGATGGTGATCGACACTGCTATAGCGGATTGCAGTTTACAGGGCACCGCTGGCTCCCCGTCTAGCACAGTGAAATGATTATAACATCAATAAATAATAATTGCAAGAGATTTTTTAATCGTGATTGGTTTGAATAAATTTTACTTTTTAACACACCAACAATTATTTGTGAGTGCCCTATCTTCGTTACGTTCAGAATGACAAGGAAATTTATAAGTCCTTCCCAGGAGATTGCCACGCTTACGCTCGCAATGACATTCAGCAGAAAGAGCCACTTGAACGGACAGCCTAACGTATAAGTAATACGTGAATTGGACGAGCAAGTGGCTCTGCCGAAGTTATTCGATAAAACAAATTTCTTTATCAAAATAATGCGATAAATAGATGCATAACGCGAAAGACACCCGTTGATTACAAGCCTAACGTATACATAATACGTGACTTGAAAACAGCGGGTGTCTGACAAAGTTAGGCGCTATTTAGCGCATTATTTCTTGGCGGCTTCTTCTTCGCGCTTCTTGGCATCCGCAATAATCTTATCATTGTTCATTGCGGGCACTTCTTCATAGCGGACGATGTGCATTTCAAATCTACCGCGACCTTGCGTCATTGAGCGGAGATCCGTTGCATAACGGAACATTTCTGCTTGAGGAACTTCAGCGGTGATGATTTGTTTGCCGTTTGCCATATCTGTGCCGAGAATGCGACCGCGACGCTTGTTCATATCACCGAGGATGTCGCCAAGATACTCGTCGGGAACGGTAACTTTTGCCTCAACGATAGGCTCGAGGAAGCATGGACCTGCTGCAGCAACGCCGTCTGCATAAGAAAGTTTTGCAGCGGTAACGAAAGCGATTTCTTTACTATCAACGGGGTGATATTTTCCGTCATAAAGAGTTGCTTTGAGGTTGACCATCGGATAACCTGCGAGAACGCCGTGTTTGATTGCTTCACGCAAGCCTTTTTCGACTGCAGGGATAAATTGACGAGGAACAGCGCCACCGACGACAGCGTCGACAAATTCAAACTCTCCGTCTGCCGCACCCGGCTCAAACTTGATGAAAACGTCACCGTATTGACCTGCGCCACCGGATTGTTTCTTGTGCTTGCCTTCTGCTTGAGCAGTCTTGCGGATAGTCTCGCGATATGCAACTCTGGGCTCTTGCCAAGTGATGTCAATGCCAAGTTTTGCCTTAACGCGTTTGCACATAATGTCAAGTTGTGCCTCGCCAAGACCGCTAATGAGGACGTCGCCCGTTTCAACATTCTTTTCGACCTTGAATGTTGCGTCTTCTTCTTGCATCTTGATAAGACCTTGAATGGCTTTTTCTTCGTCCTTTACAGCCTTAACAGCATAAGAGATGACAGGAGACGGGAATTCTATCTTTTCAAACTCAACCTTGTTGTCAGCGGAAGATACGAGAGTGTCGTTTGTATTGGTGTAGACGAGTTTTGCAACAGCGCCGATGTCGCCTGCGTTGAGGCAATCAACGGGCTCTTGTTTCTTGCCCTTGAGCACATAAAGCGTACCGACTTTTTCTGATTTTTCAACGCTTGCGTTAAACACACCGTCGCCACTTGAAAGTTTACCGCCGAGAACTTTGAAGATAAGAAGTTTTCCAACATACGGGTCAACGACGGATTTGATAACTTGTGCAGAAAACGGAGCATTTGCGTCGACGCCAACAAGAGTCTCTTCACCACCGACGATTGCTTTAATCTTATGTGCACGTTGAGGATGAGGCATAAGGTCGACAAGTTTGTCCATAAGTCTTGCAACGCCCTTTGACGTTTGCGCGTTGCCTGCGACAAGCGGAACAAATATCTCTTCTGCGATTGCTTGATGGAGACCTTTTTGAATCTCGTCATTGGTGAATTGCTCGCCTTCAAAGAACTTCATCATAAGTTCCTCATCGGTCTCTGCAATCATTTCCATAAGTTTGCCATTGAACTCTTCGACATCGCCTTGCATAGATGCGGGAACTGCGATTTCGTTGTTCTTGAGATCGTATGCTTTGTTGTTGAGAACGTCTACGCAACCAACCATTTTGCCGCCTTCCATAATGGGAAGTTCGATGGGGATAACGCTCTTATATTTTGCCATAATCGCTCTTGCAGTGCCCATGAAGTCAGAGTTGTCTTTATCAACAGCGTTGACAAAAATGAGAGACGCAACTTTCTTTTCTTGGCAAAGTTCGAGTGCCTTTTCTGTACCGACGGTAAGAGAACCCGTGGCGCTTGTAACAACAACTGCGCTGTCTGCTGCGTGCAATGCGGCAATCATCTCACCTTCAAAGTCGAAGAAACCGGGAGCGTCGAGGATGTTGATTTTGGTATTGCGATAAATTGCATAACCAAGTGACAAAGAGATTGATATTTTTCTTTTTACTTCTTCGTCATCATAGTCCATTGTGGACGTGCCGTCGTCAACTTTGCCGAGACGGTCGATTGTCTTTGCTTCAAACATCATTGCTTCTGCGAGGGATGTTTTGCCCTCGCCGGAGTGGCCGATGAGCGCAACGTTGCGGATTGAGTCTGTATCAAAAATCTTCATAATTTACCTCTTTTAGAGTAGATAGGACAATTATATAATAAAATCATAATATTTTCAACTATATTTTTGCACAATTCAGTGGCAATAACCTACATTTTGTAAAAATACATCGTTAGAACAACGAAAAATTTTTTCAAAGTAAACATCGCAACATTTTCCACATTTCAAATTGAGCCGTTTAGATTGTCGATTGTGCCACAGTCGCTCTTTATCAAAAAGAACTTATTCTATAAATTCGTGTCTTTTTCCACACAAAAATCATATATAGATAACGTGTCTACAATAGGCGTATACGACAGCGGAATAGGCGGACTTACCACACTTTGCGCATTGCTTGATAATTTTAGTGGCAATAACTTTTTCTATTATGCAGATAATGCGCATCATCCTTTCGGAACAAAAAACGTCAAGGAATTGAAAGAAATCGTCGAAAACGCCGTTTGCAAAATGAAAAATCGCGCAGATTATGTCATTCTTGCCTGCAATACGGCATCTACGATATACGATAAAGACGACGTGTATAAATTATTGCCTCCGATTCAAGAATTTTCGCAAGAAGATACCTTGCTTATGGCTACCCCGACAACCCTTGAAAACTGTAATTGGACAAAGTGCGCCCACACTGCAAGCCTTGCGTCTCAAATAGAAATCCAAGCATCGATAGGACACGTAAAAAACAGTATAGACATGAGTGCGCTTTACACGTATTTACGTATTAGATTATTCAAATTTAAAGGCGTAAAAAACGTGATTTTGGGATGTTCCCACTATCCCTACTGTAAAAAAGAAATTAGCAAAATCCTCGGTGATGTCCGCTATGCCGACGGCAATGAGAATTTGATTAAAAGGCTGTCGACTCAATGCCGAAAAACAGATAAAATCAGCAAAATTACATTTGAATTTTCAGGACAGAACGAAGAATCCAAATATAGGAAAATTCTCTCTGTTTTAACATGTCAAAATGCGCATTAAACCACAAAATCTATGATTAGAGGTGCTGTTAATAATCAATTACAGTGCGTTAGATTATCGGTTATGTGCAATATAGCGCATTTATTGCATCAGATATAATCGTTGCGCACAAGCCCACTTTTACATCGACATCTTTCGGAGATACACTCAAGCGAGAAAGCGCAAATTCTCCCATGGTTTTGCGCAAAAGATACTCGTTTAACCGCACACCCTCTTCCTTTAAATAGTCCTGTGAAAAAGAGTATATTGCAGTTGAAAGCGACAACATCATCGGTACGCCGATTGATATTGTCGGCACGCCCAAAACAGACTTATCTATGCGTTGTTTATCTTGTCCGACACCGCTCCCCGGTCGTATACCGTTGGAAGATATTTGAAAACAAGAGCACAGTCTCTTTGCGCTCGACGTGGCAAGAGAATCGACAAGTATTACCGCACAAGGATTTATTCTCTTTACAATCGCATCAATAATTTCAATAGACTCAAGCCCCGTGGTGCCCAACACTCCTGTCGCTATCGCACATCGTTTGAGCCTCCCCTTACCAATCACGTCATCATTGTCGATACATACGCCCTCAATCGTTTTTTCACCTAGACTATCGGCAACAATGCGCCTATTGCCAAGCCCTACCGTCAAAAGCGGTCTGTTACGAGAGATTGCGCCAACCATCTCTTCCACACTGCGAGCGATATGTTGAGACAAATACTTTCTCATTTTTATGTCCTCAAAAACGTCATTAGGACAATCATATACAACATATTTGCCCTTTTGCAATCCCGACTTGTGCGAGTCGGCGGAGTTTTTTATCTGAATGCATTGTCTTGTTATAGAATACGATAGCAATTTTTGAGTGCAAAACTTTGCAAAATCCGCACTCGAGGTACCCTCGAGGGCAATATCGCTGATAAAATAGTCTTTTTGCATAATATTATTGTGCATAAAGAGAAAAAATCAATGCAAAACGGTTGCAACTTTTTTGCGATTATGCTAATATATCAAAGATATTTAGTCAGTACAAAAGTACGAGGAGAAAAATATGCCAAATATTAAGTCAGCAAAAAAGAGAGTTATCACATCTGAAAAGAGAAACGAGATCAACACCGCAAAGAAAGCACGCGTAAGAACTGCTATCAAGAAATACAACGCAGCAATCGAAGCAAAAGACGTTGCTCTTGCAGAAAAACTCCTTCCCGAAACGATTTCCGTTATCGACTGCGCATTCAAAGACGGCATCTACAAAAAGAACACCGTTGCAAGAAAGAAAGCAACACTCTGCCGCGCTCTCGATTCTATCAAAGCATAATCAACAAATCGTCTTCATTAAAAGACTGTTCGTTGGAACAGTCTTTTTTCTGTTGCAAAAATATTGCAAAATCAATCTTTTATATTCTGCTTTTTCTTCTTGACACCAAACACAATAAACACTACAACAAGTGCCACAATCACCCCTGCACCGCCTGCGATTGACACCATCTCAAGCACATTAATCGACGGGGCTTGTTCATCTTCAAAGTTAATTTCCAAAGCCTTTGAAAATTGATTGTTAATGCGCACACAAACGCTCTTGTCGGCGTCGTCCAAAAATGTATACTTAAATGTTTTACCCTCTGCAACCAACTCATTGTTGATATACCAACAGATGTTATTCTGCGGATTTAGCGCATCAACATTTAAATCTTTGATAGAAAATTCATACTCGATGTCTTTTTTAAATTGCGTGACATCATTGCCGTCGGCATCTTTTGCACATACCTGCAATCCTCTAATTTGAAGAGATGTCAAGGACAAATAATCCACCTTAATGCGGCATGCGCGCGACACTTCTTGCATCTGCTCACCGCTTGCGCCCTGATAGGTATAAACAAATACTACATATTCCTCTCCGACGGCGCTTGGAAGATATTCAAGCGTTGCCCCCTCACCGATTTTTGTAGTAAGTTCTCCGCTATTCCCCTGAATATACCACTCTATAGTGCCGTCATCGGGCAAATTTTCGTTTATACTTGCATTAAGTTTTACAAGTTTAACATCGTCGATAGTTTGATTAAAGTCTCCGCAGTCCTCCGCCTCGATGGTTTTAACAAGCGGTTCATCCAACAAAAGATTGACTAAATTAAACTCGTTATACTTTGCATTAGAATCCAAAATGCTAACTGTTTTTACACTCCGCAACGTGGCAGTGGAAAGAATATCTTCTTTTATTTGTATCGGGCTTTTAGGCGTTATACCCTTGTTTGCATTGCAATATGCTCTATCTTTAAGCATCGCAACCGCAGCACCAAAAGCGACAACGGGAGATGCCATACTTGTACCGTCAAGCGATTTATATCCGTCATTTGTCTTGCTATCGCCGTCAGCACTGTAAAATTTTGTACCGGGTGCGCACAAGTCATAGTATTTGCCGAAATTGGAATTGGTCGACAGCGTCTTATTACCATAATCGTCAATGGTATAATTCATAACTCCGATGCAATTCTCTCCTGCAGCAGGATATGCGGCAAGCGATGAGGATTTATTACCCGCTGCTGCAACAAATACAGCCTTTTGCGCCATATCTTCGCTTACGATGTTATATCCCGTCGAACTGCCTTCTGTGCCCGAAATTGACATATTTACGACGTCTGCGCCATATTCAAGCGCTTTGAGCACACATTGTTTCAAATCATCCTTTTTAAAAGTTGCGCCTTTTGAAGCCCATGAGCCTGCTCTTATCGGTAAAATTTTGATGTAATCTTCAAGCCCCAATTCATGTATAAAAGTTGCAACAATACCTGCAACGTGGGTGCCGTGCTTATTGCTTGCCACATCTGCAATATCCTGCGATTCTTTTCCATCAACATAGGCATATTTAATAATTTCGCCATCATTATCACGCAACAACACGTCGTATTTTCCTATGCCGTCCCCTTCTGTTTTTACGCCGTTTTCGTCATATTTGCCCGTAAAAATCTCGTGATTATAATTGATACCGGAGTCTATCACGGCAACAACAACTGGTTTTATGCCGTCAAAATCATAATCACTGCTCTCTTTCCATGAATTGACTATTCTCTTGACCATAGCAAGATTTAAACAATTTTCCGCCATATACCAATCGTGTTCGTTGTTTACGACATAGTCAACGTATCCGTCGGGACTAACGCTATACGCCACATCGACAGGCAAAAACGCACAAGAAAACAAAATGAGGACTAGTGCCATGGTAAATATGCCGATCGCACACGTCCTCGTTGTTTTTTTGCAGTATAAAAAATTGTTGTTCATTTCAACGTCAAATCCAGATTATTTTGCCGTCTTTGTCTATAGTACCCCATTTGCCGTCTTTTTTAATCTTTGCTTCTCCGCCCTCAAATGGCGTGCCTGCATCATATTCAAACGGAATGACTACTTCGTTATTCTTATTGATATATCCGCATTTTTCGCCCTTACACACCATCGCAAAGCCCTCTGAAAAACTCATAGCAGTGTCATAATCGAGAGGGATGACGACATTGTTTTCTTCGTCGATATATCCGCATTTTTCATCGATTTCCACAGAGGCAAGCCCCTCTTTAAAAGCGAATATCTCATCGTACATAGTAGGAATAACGATTTTAAAACCGTTGGAATATCCCCACTTACCACCTTTCATAACCTTGCGCCATTCGCCCGGTTGCAATGGTTCGACAAGTTTCTCCTTTTGCGGACGTTGATTTTTTTGTTGTTGGGCAGGTTTGTTATTCTGATTTTTTTGCGATTGTTGAGGTTGTTGCGCTCTGTCTGCAAGCCCGAATTTTGACGTGCGTTTCTGTTCGTTTGCGCCTTGTTTTGGCTGCTTATCGCCCTTTGCGTCCTTCTTACCGAGATTATCGGCTTGATTGAGGGCGTCTTTTGCGTTGGATTTGTTCTTATCATTCTTTTGCGGTGCCTTTTGCGCTTCTTGGCGCAAAGACATACCGTTTTGTCTTAAAGCGTCTTTGATTTCAAACAAAACTTTCTTGTTGAGCCCTTGAACCTTGTACATGTCTTTTTCGGTGCGACGAACAAGGTCGGACGCATTTGCAATCCGATTTTTTGCAAGCAATTCGCACGTGCTTTCGCTTATTCCAAGCGAAGAAACGCTCATGGATAATTGCTCCGCACTAAACTGTGCGGTCTGTTGTTCTATTGCGGAAACTTCCGCCATATCGGGCTTATTTGCCCTCTTCTTGTGATAATATCGTTTATTGTTAGCCATATATAACCTTTTTATTGATATTAACACACGCGCGCAAATATTTCAAGTAATAAACTTATTATCTTGACTTAAAGTTGCAATTTGACTATACTTATATTTATGAAAAAGCACACTTTTGCAAAACTTATATTATGCGTATCGCTCTCGCTTATGCTCACTCTTTTGTGCGCAATTATCTTGACGCTTTCGCTAAAAGTGACACCGCAAATTGCCGACGCCACGTCCTCGAATGCGGAGTTTACCCAAGTTTTCCCGACGGTAGACTATTTTCAATCCACCAATCCTTGCAAAGTGAGCGCAAACAGTCGCTATCTCATCATATACGACAATGTTTTGAACAAACTTTTCGTGCGTTCCAACGCCTCGGTCAACACATATTCCTATGACACGAATTTTGACAACGTGGACAATGTGTTCGCAATCGGCGATACGGCATTCTTAAACGATAACGGGACTTACTACACCCTCAATCTTTCAGACAATAATTCCACTTGGACACAACGCACACTCACCATCCCTGCCGATATCAATTTCTTCAATACGGACGGCACGCACCTATATGCACACTCCACAACCGGAGCCGTTTGCGTTTATGACGAAAACCTTGATATTGCGTTCGATACTCAAAACTTACGTGAAGACGAATTTGCAGGGCTTGGCGCCGTCGTTATGGGCGAAAACGATTATTTGTATGTTTTCTCCATAGCAACCGGCACGCCCTTCTTTATGACATATAATGTCGCCACCAAAGAAAAAAGCGATAGAATTTATATTAATAACAACAGCCTCGTTGCAGAGGCTTACGTTGGCGACGTCATCTATGCCCTCAAAGCATTTGACGGCGTAAAACGAATTGTAGGCATTGACAAAAACAACGTTACCGAATTGTTCTCAACGACAATATCTCCCGACGCATTTTTTGCATACGGAGATAAACTCTTCACTATCGAAAACAACGCTGTAACCGTTTACACCCTCAATTCCGATAAAAGCGGACTTACTCGCAATGCAACGGTAACGATGTCGGGAAGCGATGACGGGCACTTTGACAACCCCACGGATATTGTCAAAAACGATGACAACCTCGCCGTTGTGGACAGTAACAACAATAGGCTTCAAATTGTTAATTCATCGACTGTACAAAGCGTCAAATTTGACGAAACACCCCTACGCGTCACAAATAAAGGCAACGACTATTATGTGACTTTTGCAAATTGCGTGCGCAAAATTTCCGACGGCAATGTACTTGCTACATATCAAATACAAAACGTTGTTGACGCAACTTATCATGACAAACTTTATGTCCTCACCACCGACGGCGTGTATACTGTCCTTGGCAACAACGTTGTAAAACTTTGCTCTTCATATAACGCAAAGCGTATCGCTTGCGCCAAAAACGGCACAAATATTTATCTTTTGACAGATAATGAGATTGTCACAATTTCCCCCTCCGGCGAAAAACTCCCCTCGCTTGCAACGGATGATTTTTCAAGCGCAATCGACTTTGCAATAGACTATGAGGGAAAAATTACTGTATCCTACAAAGACTCATTCGCACAATACTTGGGAGAGAATAACGACTCGTTCACTCTTGTTTCCAACACACTCAAAGCAAACGTATCAAGCATATATCTTGACGGCACCTCCCTTTATTTCACCGCAAAAGAATGTTTTGTGGGCAAGACAAGCATAAGCGCACACACGATAGACACATACACATATACCACTCCTCAAATTGGCAAAGATACAACAATATCCTTTGCAAATCCCAAAGATAACGCACTCTATTTTAGCGCAGACGGAAGAGTTGAAAACACTTCGTATGCCAATGCGCAAACCGTACTGGTGTACGACGATATAATGGTTGACGATAGCGGAAATTACAGATATGCCCGTGTCGGAGCAACTCTTGTCAAAATCGCAATAAACGACTTTGAAAGCGTTCAACCGACTCAATTAACCGGCGATTATGTAACAAACACCGCAACTGCCCTTTATGTGTCACCATATTGCGAGGACGGAAAAATCAGCGTGGAGCAAGGCACTATGCTCACGCTTGTGCACGATACTTGCGGATATGATAAAGGCGCATGGGTTGCGGTAAAATATGAAGATAACGATTATTACGTAAAAACAAATCATATTGAGGAATATGTCGTTGTCGTTCCTGAAGAAGACAAGGTCTATGGTAAGGCAAATGCGGATAGAGTGGGCGGTATCGTCAATGTCTATGCCTCGCAAAGCACCTCGTCTGAAATAATTGCTGAAATTATCGACGGACAAAAGGTCGAAGTGCTTGAAACGCTCGACGACTTCTATATGGTGAGTATTGACGGCATAATCGGATACGTTGAAAAAGACAATATTAAAATAGACGGATTGACAACCGTACAAGTCGTAGCCATAGTTCTTGCAATCGTCGTTGCTCTCGCAGGCACTGCAATATTCGCTTCGATTTATCTCACTCGCAAAAAGACGGATGAGAAAAAGAAGGAAGAAAAAGTGCAAAAACGATTCTAAACTGCCCTATCATCTATAGTAAAAGCACCGTGCTTTCGGTGCTTTTTATAACAATTTTATATTAAAAACGCACCGTAAACCACGGTGCGTTATCAAATGTTTCTATTATCTTTCCTTTCTCAGTTTGCCCATAAAGAACACCGCAAGTGCGTTGTAGCCTGCGCAACCCGAAACAAGGCGATTGATATAACCGTATTTTACGGGAATACCGTCTGCATATTTTGCAATCTGTTCTCCAAAAGCATGCGCCTCTTCTGGGCAATTTGTGTGTCCGATAAGGATAAAGTCGTTATCGTCCTTCTCATAGTTGTTTTGGAAAAACTTTATCATCTCGTTTATTGATTTTTTACGACCTATTGCCTTTGTAACAATGCCGATTTTACCTTGTGTGGTAAGTTCAAGGACGGGATTGATATGCACAATCATTCCAAACAACGCCGCAAGCGTCGAAATGCGTCCGCTATTGCGCAAATTGACAAGATCGCTGACGATAAAGCAATGATGAGCATTAAGTTTGTTTTCTTCAAGCCAAGAGGCTATTTCCTCCATGCTCTTGCCTTCACTTTGCATTTTCTTTGCATAATATACGAGCAATCCTTCACCGCCCGCACCTGCAAGCGTATCAACAACGATAATCTTGCGATCGGGATATTTTATTCTCAATCCCTTGGCGATATAGGATATATTGTCAAAACTACCGGACATGCCCGACGAAAAGCCAATATAAAGCAAATCTTTGCCTTCTTGCAACACTTGCTCGAACACCACTTCGGCGTCATGAGGATTGATTTGAGAAGTCTTGCAAAGTTTGCCTGCTTTTAATTTTTCATAAAAAAGTTCGATAGGATACTCGTCGTCTCTTTCATAAAATCTGTCTTCAAGCGTGAAAGAAAACGGAAGTCTTCTTGTCGGATTTTCTTCATAATAACCTTCAAAAAGGTCTGCAGTATTATCTGTTACTATTTCAAACATATATATATTTGCTCCACTATATAGTTTCTCTAATATTAGCATATATTCCGTCTTTTGTCCACATAACGGTTTCATTACATAACAAAATTAAATTTTAACTTGCGTTTTTTAACTTTTCCGCATCATAACATATAGGTTTTTCTCATAAAATATGTGCGTGAAAAAAGACTTTTTCAATAAAAACGCATACGACATTCCCCAGTCGGGAATACGAGAATTTTTCGATATTGCATCAAAGAACAAGAATTGTATTTCTCTTGCGTTGGGAGAAAGCAACCTGGGTTGTCAGCGCCACATTGCAATGGCGAACATAGTGAAAAACAGTGGCAAATACACACAAAATGCAGGAATTTATCCTCTGCGCAAACTTATATCTCAACTAATGCGACGCTATATCGGCGTCGAATACAATGCCGACAACGAAATAATCGTAACGGTTGGCGCAAGCGAAGGCATAGATATATCTTTGCGTGCAATAATAAATGCAGGAGACGAGGTTTTACTGCCAACGCCTGCTTTTGTCAGTTATGCTCCGCTAATACGGCTTGCAGGCGGTATTCCCGTTGAAGCGACATGTACTCGGCAAGATAATTTCAAATTGACCAAAGACGCCCTATTGGGCGCAATAACGTCCAAAACTAAAGCGCTTATTCTTTCATATCCAAACAATCCCACTGGCGCAATAATGACGCTTGAGGATTTAATTCCCATTGCTCGTATCGCAGAAGAAAATGACATCATTGTCATAAGCGATGAGATATATTCCATGCTAATATATGATGAAAAGTTTGTTTCAATAGCGTCAATAGGCAACATGCGTGAGCGCACGATAATTGTAAGCGGATTTTCTAAATGTTTTTCTATGACAGGATTTAGGATTGGATATGTGTGTGCGCCCAAGGAAATTGCAAAAATTGCTTATAAAATCCATCAATATTGCGTAATGTGTGCGCCGACTATTTCGCAAAATCTTGCTACTAACATTCTCGCTCGCTCTCTACAAAACAACTTTTCTCAAACAAGAAAATTGCTTGAAAAATGCTCTAAAAACAGGGATTTTCTTATCAAAAGGCTTTGCGAAATCGGGCTTGATTGTCTCCTCCCGCAAGGCACTTTCTATGCTTTTCCCAGCGTAAAAGCCTACGATACTAACGGCAGAGATTTTGCATATTCGTTATTAAAAGAGAAGGATGTGGCAATAATCCCCGGGGACACTTTTTCATCGCATACCAGCGAACATGTACGCCTAAATTTCGCTACGCCAACAAACATTCTCGACAAAGCGTTGGAGCGCATTGAAGAGTTTTGCAAAGAACTTAACACAAAATCAAAATAATATCAAATTCAATCTGTTTTATATGATAAAAGCACGCAAAATGCGTGCTTTTATCGCTATTATTGCTTATTTATTAAAGAACGTTTACAGTACCGTCTTCAAGCACTTCAATCGTATCGCCTGTGTTGACTGCATTAAGGAAATCTGCGCCAAGATTGTCGATAGCAATAACATTGCTGTTTTCCCAAATCTTTGCAAGAACAATTCCGCTTGCAGCAAGGCTGTCGATATGCTCCGCAAAAAGGAAAGCGGACGGATTGATGCCCATAGAACATACGGTTTGAATAACAAGACCGCCTGTTGTTGAGCCGATGGTTTGAGGCAAGCAAAGAGCCTTACCAGTGATGTTAAGTCCGAATATGTCCTTATTGTTTTGGTCACTGACAATAACTTGTTTTGCGTTGGTCAAAGCACTTTTTTGGAATGTTGCAAGCGTGTTTACGCCTTGTCTTGATACAACCGCTTCACCCTTATACGTGCCGGCGGCAATAACTCTACCTTTAAAAGTTTTCATATATTCACTCCTTTCCCGCAATCAAATCGAGCAAGTCTGCCGTCTTATAGTATCTTGCGATGCTATACGTGCGCAGTTTGTTGGAGCAAGTCGCAATGGATTTGCCCTTTGTGAGCGGATTGTTGGTGTACATAA
>CAZCKS010000031.1:0-15307 GCA_964499325.1 uncultured Bacteroides sp.
CCGTTCCCCCTCTGCGAAAACTTGAGGGAACCCACGGCGCCTGCTCCGCAGGGGGGACACACGGCGCGGTTGCGGTTCGCAACCGCTATACGTTGCCTTTGGCAACCATCGGCATTCGCCCAAAGGGCATTTCTCTTATTGTGCCACTGCGCGCACTGCGCAGGCTACGCAACAACATTGCTTGTGCGCTTGTACTGCCGTCTCGGCTCAGCGCTCGTTACGGTCGCCGCCTTGCGGCTCCAGTTTCAAATAAGCATATTCAGTTAATAAGAACGCCTTGAATAAGAGTACGTTAACCGTTGCACCTCGTCTTACATCTTCGAATAAGCACATAAGTTTATAAGCGTGCTCTGACAAAATTCAACAATATTAAAAGCAACGTAAAAGATGAGTAACAAGGAAGAGCCACTTGGACGAACAGCCTAACGTATATGTAATACGTGACGGGACGAGCAAGTGGCTCTAACACAGTTAATCGCTTTTCTGTTGCTTTAATCGACCCATTCAAATTCGAGGTCACCAATAACAACCACATCCCCCTCTTTCATGCCGCGCTTTTTGAGTTCGGAAATAACCCCACGGTCTTTGAGGACTTTTTGGAAGAAGGCGAAGGAGTCTTGAGAAGAAATTGTAACGTTTTGGATGAGGAAATCGACAAGTCCGCCATCGACAAAGAAAGAACCATCGTCAAGGCGAGAGATTGTAAATTTCTGGTCGGATTTTGGCTCAAGTTCAAAATCTTCATCGCGTTCAATGCGTTGAGGAGGCGGAAGAAGATCGACTTTTTCTTTCATTACAGCAAGCAATTCGTCAAGCCCCTCATGAGTGATTGATGAGACAACGTACACCTTTTGTCCGATTGCCTTTTCAAAGGCAGAAATCTCATCTCTGTCAAGAAGCAAATCCGCTTTGCCTGCGACAACAATTTGCGGAATTTGAGCAAGTTGCTCGCTGTATGTGGCAAGTTCGGCATTTATCTTTTGATAATCTTCAAGAGGATCTCTGCCCTCACTACCGCTTATATCTACGATATGCACAATGAGACGCACTCTTTCAATATGGCGCAAGAAATAATGTCCGAGACCTGCGCCCTCGCTTGCGCCCTCGATAAGTCCGGGAATATCTGCGATAACGAAGTTATCGTCATACATTTGCACCACACCCAAATTGGGATTGATTGTAGTGAAATGATAGTTTGCGATTTTTGGTTTTGCAGACGTCAAAACGCTTAAAAGAGTGGATTTTCCGACGTTAGGAAATCCGACAAGTCCGACGTCGGCAATAGTTTTAAGTTCGAGCGTGACTTGATGCTCTTCCGTCGTTTCGCCCAGTTGTGAAAATGACGGGGCTTGACGTCTTGCGTGAGCAAATCTATTGTTACCCTTGCCACCTCTACCTCCTTTTAACGCGACAAAAGTCTCGCCGTCATCAAAGAGGTCGGCAATTATCTTACCGCTTTGAGTATCGCGAATAACGGTACCTTGCGGAACTTTGATAACAAGATTAGGCGCAGACTTACCCGTACAATTCTTTGCCTCGCCGTCTCCGCCGTTTTGAGCGCGATAAAACTTTTGGAACTTAAAATCGACAAGAGTATTCATATCCTTGTCTGCGACAAAAACGACATCTCCGCCGTTGCCACCGTCACCGCCGTCAGGTCCGCCGTTGGGGACAAACTTTTCGCGGTGGAAGGATACTTTTCCGTTTCCGCCATTGCCTGCTTTGATAAATATTTTTACATAATCGAGAAACATATTCTCACCCTCTGTTGTGTTTTTTTATTTATAACGTGTTTTCGAACTGTTTGAGTATTGCTTGCGCACCGCGCTTGCCTGCTCCCATTGCAAGGATAACCGTTGCAGAACCTGTGGTTGCGTCTCCACCGGCATATAGTCTATCGATATTGGTTCTGCCGTCCTCATCCGTGAGAATGGTACCCTTTGGGGACGTCTGCAAGCATGGCATGCTTTGTTTTATTATAGGATTGGGCGTCGTGCCCAGAGCAACTATCACCTCGTCGCAATCTATCGTAAATTCGCTCCCCTCAACGGCTTTAGGACGACGACGTCCGCTCTCGTCCGGTTCCAAGAGCATCATTTTGACGCACTTTATTGCCTTGACATTTCCGTCTTCGTCGCCGATTATCTCGACGGGATTGGTAAGCAAATTAAACTCTACACCCTCTTGCTCGGCATGCTCGATTTCCTCTTGCCTTGCGGGCATTTCCGCTCTGCTTCTACGATACACCAAGCGCACGTTTGCGCCCAGCCTCAACGCCGTTCTCGACGCATCCATTGCAACATTGCCTGCGCCCACCACGACGACGTTTTTGCCTCGCTTTACAGGCGTAATGCTATCCTTGCTGTATGCGCGCATAAGATTTACCCTTGTAAGGTACTCGTTGGCGGAATAAACGCCGTTGAAATTCTCCCCTTTTATGCGCAAAAACATCGGAACGCCTGCACCGCTTCCTATAAACACTGCATCGTATTCCGCAAGCAATTCATCGACGGTAATGCTCTTGCCCACAACGACGTTCTTCTCAAGTTTAACGCCTAAAGACAATACCTCGTCGATTTCATTTTTCACAAGTGACTTGGGCAAGCGAAATTCGGGGATTCCGTACACAAGCACACCGCCTGCCTCATGTAGTGCCTCAAATATGGTGACATCAACTCCTGCACGTGCAAGATCCGCACTGCAAGACAACGACGCAGGACCTGAACCGACTACGGCTACACGTTTGCCCACACGTTGTATATCGCCATGCGCTATGTTCAAAGGCGCAAAGTCCGCACAAAATCTTTCAAGGTTGCCTATGGCAACCGAACCACCGAGTTTGTCCTTGCGCACGCAATACTTTTCACATTGGTTCTCCTGCGGGCACACTCTTCCGCATATTGCAGGCAGATTGTTGTCAAGTTTTATTATTCTTTTGGCACCTTCAACATCGCCATCCTTAATACGGCTTATGAAAAGTGGTATTTTGACGCCTACGGGACAGCCTTGCATACACGGTGCGTTTTTGCAGTTGAGGCACCTTTGCGCCTCTTCTACGGCAAGCGAATGTGTGTAACCGAGAGCCACCTCGTCAAAGTTGCAAATGTGCTCCTTTGGCGGTTGAACAGGCATTGCATGTCTTTCACTCTTTTGCATAATCTCTCCTTAAATAGCACGCATGTTCATGCTCTCGGTAAGATTTACTACGCAAAATAGCCTCGTCAAAATCCACCAAACTTCCGTCAAATTCCGGTCCGTCTACGCAAGCATACTTTGTTTCGCCACCAACGCTCAATCTGCAACAACCGCACATCCCCGTGCCGTCAACCATCATACTGTTCATACTTACTATGATGGGGATGTTATATCGCATAGCAATATCGCTCACCGCTTTCATCATCGCAAGAGGTCCGACAGCAAACACAAGGTCAAAATGACTTCCGCTGTCGATAAGACTTTGTAGCATATCGGTGACAAAGCCCTTTTCTCCGAGAGATCCGTCATCGGTGACGATATTCAAATGAGTATATTCCTCAAAGCGTTCCTTGTATAAAACAAGGTCTTTATTTCTTGCGCCAATAATGCAAGTCGCCTGCTTGCCTTGCGCATATAACGCCTTTGCTTGCGGATAAATAACCGCACTTCCGATACCTCCGCCTATAAGGCAAATATCCTTATACTCGCTCAAATCCGTCGGATTGCCGAGAGGTCCTACGAAATCGCAAAGGCAGTCGCCCTCACAAAGTTGTGAGAGACGATATGTTGTATATCCAACCTCTTGCACCAATATCGATACGGTGCCGTCGGCGCGAGAATAATCGCAAATTGTAAACGGCACACGCTCGCCGTCCTCGTCCACACGCAATATAATAAACTGCCCCGCAAGGCAATGTCTCGCCACAAGCGGTGCGTATATAACGTATTCGTTGACGTTGTGCGCAAGGCGCGTTTTGCAAATAATCTCGTATTTTTTCATCTTATATCGGTCTGTTTGGGTGTGAGTTTCTGATAATGCACGCACTCTTCTTTAACATTGCATTTGTCGCACTGTGGGCGTTGAGAATGGCATACATATCTGCCGTGGAATATCAACAGATGATGTAAATGCGACCACTTATCCTCTTCAAATGCATTCATAAGAGCAATTTCCGTCTGCTCGGGCGTCTTTGCTGACACTATACCCAACCTGTTTGCGACACGAAAAACATGCGTGTCAACGGCGATTGTGTTCTGCCCATAAGCCTCGGCAAGCACGACATTAGCGGTCTTTCTGCCCACACCGCGCAACTTCATAAGTTCCTCACGAGTGGACGGCATCTCGCCCATATTTACGATGTCTTCGCTCAAAGCCTTGATCGCAAGCGCCTTGTTGTGATAAAAACCGCAAGAATATATGCGCCTTTCAAGGTCGGAAAGTGGCATATCTACAAAATCTTGAGGCGTTTTTGCGACTTCAAAAAGAGATTTTGTCACCACATTGACTCGCTTGTCCGTGCATTGAGCGGACAAAACGACCGCAACAAGAAGTTGAAACGGCGTGCGGTAATCCAACTCGCAATGCGCATTGCCATGCATTTCGTCGAGCAAATTGAAAATTTTAAGATTTCGCTCTTCCATAGCGCAATTATGCCATAAAAGTAGGCTTTTTGCAAGAGTTTGCGCGCACACGCATAAATTATGCGCACACACCAAGGCAAACATACGCCTTACAATCGTATTGCCGTGCCATTTTGCGAAAAATAATAAAACCCTATTGCGGAATTGAATCCGCCTCTTTGTAAAACCACCTTTGCCTGTTGCATGTCTTTGGCAAACAGTTTTACGGACAATCCGCACCCTACCATTGCGGACGATGGCGTGTTTATCAATTTGCAGACAATATGATACGTTATCAACTCTTCATAAAAACGCACCGCTTCGGCGCGAGAACGGAATGCCACAAAAAACTCTCTCATACTACCCTCCGAAATTATATGTACCGTTCTCGCTTCAATATACGAAAAACACACATTTTTGGTGAAAAGGCGCATAAATTGCATAGACAGAGGTTATTATGATTTATTTTGACAATGCGTCGACATCGAGATTCAAACCCAAAAGCGTGATAGACGCATTACTTTACGATATAACGCACTCATCAAACGCTTCGAGAAGCGCACACAAAGAAGCAATCGAAAAGAATATCCAAATACAAAAATGCAGAGATTTTCTGAAAACCGCATTAGGCGCAGATGACTCATATAACGTAATTTTTACGAAAAACTGCACGGAGGCATTGAATCTAGCAATATTGGGCGGAATAAAAAACGGGGCTAACGTCGTAACCTCTCAAAACGAACATAACTCTGTACTACGTCCGCTTTTCAAACTGAAAAAAGAAGGTAAAATCAATCTACAGATATTGGAACAAGACGAAAACGGACGCATTAGAATGTCTGAAATTGAAGAATGCGCTAAAACGGCGGACGTGTTTGTATTCGGCGGTGCATCAAACGTCACTGGCACGGTCGCAGATATGGAAGAAATAGGAAAAATAGCCCAAAAGCACAATATCCTATTTATTGCGGACGGTGCGCAAAGCATACCGATACTGCCTATGCAAATGGCGTCATACGGCGTGAATATGCTATCCATTCCGGCACACAAAGGATTGCACGGGATACAAGGAGTGGGTGCACTCATTGCAAAGAAAAATATTCCGCTTGTGCCTCTGACTTTCGGAGGAACGGGAACGCACTCAACGGAACTTGAACCTTTTATCGAAAGCCCTGACTGCTATGAGGTTGGCACGCAATTTTCAGGCGGAATATCGGCGATGTATCAAGGTGCGCAATGGAGTTTTGCAAATGTTGATAAAACGCATAAAAACCTTGTTAGATTGTCGAATTTGCTCATATACGGACTAAAAAATATCAATGCGAAAATTTATACTCAAGATGTTGATACGGGCATAGTCAGTTTCAATATAAAAGACTTTGACAGCACCTATATTGGGGATAAACTTAACGATTATGACATTTGTGTAAGGTGCGGTTTGCATTGCGCTCCGCTTGTGCACAAACATCTCGGTACCCTAAATCAAGGTGCGATTAGAGTAAGTTTCGGATGCGACAATACGGATAAAGAAGTTATGTATTTTCTTTCCGTATTAGAAAAAATAATACGCAGTTTCACAACTTAAATACTCTGACATTGTCAAAGATACGAGCGTGATTCATTATTGCCAATTTTGCTTGATATGGCGATATATTTTTATATTTTTGACAGAGCAGACAACACGCGCCTGCTACATACGGCGCAGATACCGACGTACCGCTCATTTGACAATAACCACCGCCCGACTTTATTCCGTTGACATTAACGCCAAGCGCATAGACATCCGGTCTTGCCACTCCTTGATATATGCCCCTTGAGGAAAATGACGCAACTTTTTCTTCGTTGTCTACTGCGCCAACGGCTATAACCTCATTGCTTATTGCCGGTGATTTAAGCGAGTTTTCTCCACTATTTCCCGATGCCACGACCACAATAAGTCCGCTTCTTGCAAGCATTTCAACGCCTATTTTGAGAGGATCGGCATAACTTAAGGGTTCTGCTCCGAAACTCATACACACCACTCTTATGCCGTACCTGCGATAATTGTCAAAAAGCCATTGCATTCCGTCAAGGATTTTGAACGTTCCGCTCTCGCCACTCTCGCCTATAACTTTTATGCCCACAACGTTTGCCTTTGGCGCGCTCCCCACAATTCCTCTGCCCGAAAGCAAGCCGTCGCCTACCGCAACGCCCGTAACAAAGGTGCCGTGCCCATTGTCGTCATAAGGATATTTTTCATCGTTAATCATATCGACAAAATGCACAATACGCTCTTTTGGAATTGACAAATCGCTGTGAATAGATATGCCCGTATCCATAACGCAAAGCGTTACGCCATCGCCGTCAAGCCCCTCGTCGAATGTGGCAATCGGAGAAAAGAAGCGGTTAGAATACGTGTTTTGCAAGCAAGGCTCGTCCTCGCGCACATCCACATCCGTAAATGCAAACACTTTGCTCTGCGCCGAAACATATTCTACCTCGCTCATTTTCTCAAGAGCGATAGCGTCCTGCAAATCGCATTTAAGACGTAAAGAGCGTATAAATGGATAACACGCTACGACATGGAACTTTCTCTCAAGCATGCCTAAATGCAACGGATTGCGCACTCGCACGAGCGCGTCCGTCTTATCACCCTCTTTTGACAATATGCTCGTGAGAGAAGAATCCACCTTTCCGTTGTCTATAAGGCGTGATAGTATGCGCTCATCAATCTTGTCCATTGTCACCCCTTGAGCATGTCTATAATACTTCTCATGCGTGCTCTCTGTGTTTCATTGAGCATCGGAGATGCGGTTTTGTATAGGTTTTCAAGCATATTAACGTCAAAACTGCCCTCTTGTTTCATGCGCTTTACGGCATCGTTTAGTTCTTGCATTAGTTCATTCTCGCTTTTTGAGGCATATTCGTTAAATCTGCTTTGAAAATCATTCTTGCTATCGGCATTTCCACGCACGTTTTCTCCGCAATTCATACCGTTATAATCATAAAAATTCATAATTCCTCCGTCACGTTCAATATATGACGGCATATTATGGTTGTGACAAGGTGGACAATGAATATTGACGCATTAACGACAATACTGAAAATGATGGGCAACCAAAACATGCAAAACAATACAGGCGCTTGCCACGAGCAAAGAAACAACAACGGTTTTGAGCAACCAAACGCCTCAAAATCACGTTTTAGGGCAAACGTCGACAAACAATACGTTAAAAGTGCGTTTTGCACTCAAAACGGCATTGGCGAGCAAGTGCAACCATATCGAGACAAACAAGAAAAAGGCGAGGACATTTTTGACGCAATAGCAGGACAAAACCCCATATTCAACGTACTAAAAGCCCTCAAAAACGGTGATGCGGACACGTCAAGTTTACTCCCTGTAATTATGTCATTAATGCAAAACACGTCGACGTTTTCTCAACAAGACAAACGTACTGCCGAGAACAATCCCGACGATAGCATTGCAAATAAAAATCAACCTAAAAGCGATTGCAAAAATTCCGATACCAAAAAGGTTGACAACCTTGAAAAAGAGGATAAAAACACTTCAATCACGCCCCAAAACGCTTCTGCCGATGTGGTGAACACGGAAAATAACGATGAAAATACATATAAAACAAACAAAGAAAAAACGCAACGAGATATGTTTGCTCCCGTTGCGTTTGCAGGTTATGAAATTCTATGCACATTATGCGCTTTAATCAAAGAGTTACGGCATTTTGATAAATAGGGAATCTGTCGCAAAGTGCGATTGCTCTTGCTTTGACATCTTCTAAAACAGCCTCGCCGCCCTCTACGACGTCGGCAATCATATCAGCAATCTCTACCATTTCTGCTTCTTTCATTCCACGAGTGGTAACAGCAGGTGTGCCCACTCTTATACCGCTTGTGATAAAGGGGCTCAACGGCTCGTTGGGCACGGAATTTTTATTGACAGTTATATGCGCCTCGTCAAGCCAACTTTCAAGTTGCTTTCCGTTGACACCGCTTCCCGTGAGATTGACAAGCATAAGATGATTGTCAGTGCCACCGCTGACGAGTTTAAGCCCTCTTTGCATAAGTCTTGTTGCCATCGCTTGCGCATTGTCGAGTATCTGTTGTTGATACACCTTAAATTCGGGAGACAACGCCTCTTTGAACGCAACTGCCTTTGCGGCGATAACGTGCATAAGTGGTCCGCCTTGAGAGCCCGGGAAAATTGCCTTATCTATTTGCTTTGCAATCTCTTCGTCATTGCAGAGGATAAGCCCGCCACGAGGTCCGCGGAGAGTCTTGTGCGTTGTTGTGGTAACAACGTGTGCATATCCTATGGGGCTGGGATGCAACCCGGTTGCGACAAGTCCTGCAATATGTGCAATATCCGCAACAAGATATGCGCCCACCTCGTCGGCAATCTCTCTGAATTTTGCAAAATCTATAACTCTGGGATATGCGCTTGCGCCTGCGACAATAACTTGTGGTTTGCATTCATGAGCAATACGGCGCACCTCTTCGTAATCGATAAGTTCGGTATCGGGATTTATGCCATAACCCACGCAATTAAACAATTTTCCGCTCATATTGACTTTTGCGCCGTGCGTGAGATGTCCGCCGTCTGCAAGAGTCATGCCCAAAATGGTATCTCCACTCTTCAAAAGAGCATAATATGCGGCAAAATTGGCATTGGAACCGCAATGCGGTTGAACATTGGCATATTTTGCGCCAAAAAGTTTTTTTGCACGCTCTATGGCAAGTTCCTCTGCGACATCGACGTACTGGCAACCTCCGTAATATCTTTTGCGCGGATAGCCCTCTGCGTATTTGTTTGTATAAAACGTTCCCATTGCAGCAAGCACCGCTTCTGAAACAATGTTTTCGCTGGCAATAAGTTCAAGGTTGTGTTGCTGGCGGTCAAATTCTTTGAGCATTGACTCATAAAGTTCGACATCGACATCTTTAATTGATTTCAAATCCATCATAGTCATTCCCTCACAAGCGTAATTCTTTATTTGATATAGCCGTCAAGCATTTGTTGCAATTCCCTCTTGAGACGGTATCCGGTGATTTTTTCCACTATCTCGCCGTCCTTAAACACGAAAATGGTGGGGATTGCCATAATACCGTATTTGCGTGCAATAGCCTCGTTTTCATCGACGTCCACTTTGCCTACAACAACTTTGCCATCGTTCTCTTTCGCTATCTCGTCGATAATCGGAGAAAGCATTTTGCACGGTCCGCACCAAGTTGCCCAAAAGTCAACCAAAACTACACCTTCTTTTGTGACGTTATCAAAGTTTTCTTCATTCAAAACCACATAATTTGCCATTGTTTTCTCCTTTATTGTTTATGTATTTCTTCTTTGTCCAAAGGCGTGCAAATAGCCTTCATTGTAGGTACAAAGCCCTTTTTCTTGCGGATAACGCATCTGTCAAGAATTATTGCGATACCAAAGCCCAATATAAGCCCTCCTATCGCAAGGCAAATTTGCGCAATATCGTTTAACAGTGTGCCCACGCCTATGCCGATACCTATCAAAATAAGTGGTATAACGTACACTATCATTGCGGCGGTAAGGACATACTTCTCTCCCATTTCCACCTCGACGAAATCCCCCTCGTTTGCGCCGAGAGAGTTTTCGATCACGACCTCCACTTGCATACCGTCTTTTGTGACGGCGCACATGTGACACTTATCGCAAGCACTGCGCCTTTCAAAGCGCACCGTGGCTTTATTACCTTTGACTTTTGCTACATATCCTCTTTCAGTCATTTGCCGAAATACTCCGAAAGTTTGTCTATTGCACACTCTTGTGCGGTGCCGTCTTTCATATTCTTGACATTGACAACGCCGTTTTGCAACTCGTCATCGCCGAGAACCACAACGTATTTTGCGCCCACTCTATCGGCATATTTCATTTGTGCCTTGACACCTCTGTCCATTATATCCGTCTCCGCCTTTATGCCGTCCGCACGCAAGGACATGACAAGTTTTCTTGCACACTTTGTCGCATTGTCACCAAGCGGAGCAACGTACACATCAATACATTCCGGCTCTGCGCGAAGATTTGAGGTGTTTTCCAGCACAAGGAGCAATCTTTCAAGTCCCATTCCAAAACCTACCGCAGGAGTCGGCTTTCCGCCCACTTCCTCAACGAGGTTATTGTATCTTCCGCCACCGCATACCGTGCCTTGCGCACCGATATCGGTAGATACAAACTCAAATACAGTGCGAGTATAATAATCGAGTCCGCGAACGATACCTGCATTGACCTTGAATGCTATACCAAGGTCGGTAAGTATGCTTTGCACCTTTTCAAAATGCGCCTTGCAATCGTCGCACAAATAATCGAGGATTTTGGGTGCATTTTGAGTAATCACTTTGCATTTTTCCTCTTTGCAGTCGAGAATGCGCAACGGATTCTTCTCAAATCTCGCTTGACATTGTCCACACATAAGGTGCAAATTGGCACCGATATACTCTTTGAGCGCTTTGTTATATTCCGCTCTGCACCTTGGGCAACCTATGCTGTTTATATTGAGTTCTATATCCTTTAAGCCCACCTTTTTAAGAAGAGTGGACGCAAGCGCAATTACTTCTGCATCCGCACTCGGACTGTCGCTACCATAGCACTCGACGCCGAATTGATGATGCTCGCGCAATCTACCGTTTTGTGGCTTCTCATAGCGGAATACGCTTGCGATATAGTATGCTTTCATCGGCATAACGCCTTGGTGCAAGCCGTTTTCTATGAAGCAACGTGCAACGCCTGCCGTACCCTCGGGGCGCAATGTCATACTTCTTCCGCCCTTATCGTCGAAGGTGTACATCTCCTTTGTGACTATATCGGTAGTCTCGCCCACTCCGCGCAAGAATAACTCGGTGTGTTCAAACATGGGAGTGCGGATTTCCTTAAAACCAAATTCCGCCGCCGTTTGACGTGCAATATTCTCGACATAATGCCATTTGTATGCCTCTTGTGGCAACATATCTTTTGTGCCTTTGGGAATGTTAATCATAGTCCTTTCCTTGCCTTAAATTATGAATCGACGCAAATTTCTCTCTTTGAGATTTCCGCTCAAATGAGACTCAACATACGCCTTGTCTATGTCTATTTGTTTTGTAACGTTATCGTCTGCCTCGTAAAGCACATCTTTAAGCAACGATTCAAGCACTGCGTGCAAGCGACGAGCGCCAAGGTTTTCGCTGTTCTCGTTTTCTTCATACGCAACTCGTGCAATCTCTTCGATTGCGTCGTCCGTGAAGTTGAGTTGTACGCCGTCTACGCCAAGCAATTCCTTGTATTGTTTGAGCACCGCATTATCGGGTTCAGTAAGAATCTTGACAAAGTCGTCCTTGGTGAGGTTGTCAAGTTCCACGCGAATGGGGAATCTGCCTTGAAGTTCGGGTATCAAATCTTCCATACGAGAGATGTGGAATGCGCCTGCAGCGATAAAGAGTATAAAGTCCGTGCGGATTGCGCCGTATTTTGTCTGAACCGTGCTACCCTCAACAATCGGCAAAATGTCTCTTTGTACACCCTCTCTCGACACGTCGTGACCTTGTTGTGACGCATTTGCACCCGTTGCGATTTTATCAATCTCATCAAGGAACACAACGCCGTCTTGTTCTGCTCTTTGGAGTGCCTCTTGCGTGATTGCATCCATATCCACCATCTTTTCAGCCTCTTGGCTGACGATGAAGTCCATTGCTTGCTTGACAGTAAGTTTTCTCTTCTTTACGGGACCTTTGCCGAGCATTCCGCCAAATATACTGCCCAAATCGATTTCGTTGCCGGGAGCGTTGCCGGGTTGAATTTGAATGGGCTTGGGTTGTTGGCGAATTTCCATCTCGATGGTTATTCCGTCAAGGTGTCCCGCTCTAATCTCTTGCAACAACTCTTCTTTGAGTTGCGCATCGCTCTTTTCTGTTGTGCCTGCAGCATTCTTGCGAATGGGCAAAAGAATGTCGCAAAGTTTGTTCTCGGCAATTTCCGTTGCGCGGGGCATAACCTCTTTGAACTTTTCGTCCTTAACAAGGCGAATCGACACCTCGACAAGGTCTCTGATTATACTTTCAACGTCACGTCCAACATAACCGACCTCGGTAAACTTGGTTGCCTCAACCTTTACAAACGGGGCTTTTACGACTTTTGCAAGTCTGCGTGCGATTTCCGTCTTGCCAACGCCCGTCGGACCTTTCATAATGATGTTTTTGGGCGTAATCTCCTCTCTCATTTCCTCGGGAAGTTTGCTTCTGCGATAGCGATTGCGAAGAGCGATTGCAACTGCAACTTTTGCATCGTGTTGTCCGATGATATATCTATCGAGTTCTGCAACTATTTGTTTCGGTGTCAAAATATTTTCCATAATTCACCTCTCAAACGGTCTCGACCGTGATATGGTCGTTGGTGTATACGCAAATTTGGCTTGCGATTTTAAGTGCTCTGTACGCAATCTCTTTTGCGCTCAAATCAGTTGCGTCTTCAAGTGCGCGAGCCGCCGCCAACGCATAATTTCCGCCACTGCCGATTGCACAAATTCCGTTCTCAGGCTCAATGACTTCGCCCGTACCGGAAATGACGTACACAGCGGTTGCGTCTGCTGCGATAAGCAATGCCTCAAGACGTCTACCGCCTTTATCACTCCTCCAAAGTTCGGCAAGTTCCACCGCCGCCCTCATAAGATTTCCGCTGTATTTTTGAAGCATAGCCTCAAATTTTTCGGACAACGCAAATGCGTCTGCAACCGAACCTGCAAATCCTACAACGACTTTGTCGTTGTAAATTCTCTTTACTTTGACGGCATTTCCTTTCATAATGACGTTTTCGCCCATCGTCACTTGTCCGTCACCCGCAACTGCGGTTTGACCGTTTCTTCTCACCGCACATATAGTAGTACCGCGAAATTCAACCATAGTCCTATACCTCCGTTTTGTTTGAGCATATTGCTCTTTGTGCCGGCATTTCAGCCGTTTTGTTTTATCGTTTGTTTTATTGACTCTATCGCCCTGTCGCGATAAGCGAGTTTCCTTTTTGCTTTATCCCTCATGCCGGTTATTGACGGCAAAATGCCGAAGTTAGCGTTCATAGGCTTGAAATCCAACGCGTTTTGCGATACGTATCTGCACAATGCGCCCGTGATTGTTACGTCTGACGGAATCTCATAAGATTTTCCGTCAAGTTCGCACGCAATCGCTTGCCCCGC
This sequence comes from uncultured Bacteroides sp., assembly GCA_964499325.1. Classification (GTDB taxonomy): domain Bacteria; phylum Bacillota; class Clostridia; order Christensenellales; family CAG-917; genus CAG-475. Next base: position 13,779 of record CAZCKS010000031.1, read on the forward strand.
TATAAGGCCGCTCATTATGCTCTCGACGTACCCCTCGACGCCGGAGAGTTGCCCTGCGACATACAACGGCTTATCTCCCTTAAATCTAAACGTGCAGTCTATCACATCGGGTGCGTTTATGTAGGTGTTGCGGTGCATTATGCCGTATCTAACAAATTGTGCGTCGTGAAGCGCAGGTATAAGGCTAAACACCCTCCTTTGCTCGCCGTAGGTGAGATTGGTTTGAAATCCCACAAGGTTGAAACAATCGCCGGCAATATTCTCCTTGCGAAGTTGCACGACCGCATACGCCTTTTCGCCCGTAATAGGGTTGCGTAGTCCAACAGGTTTAAGAGGTCCGAAACGTATGGTGTCGCTACCCCTCTTTGCCATCTCTTCTATGGGCATACACCCGTCGAAAAGTTCCTTCTTTTCAAAATCGTGCAAGACAACCGTTTGCGCATTGACAAGTTCGTTAAAAAACAACTCGTATTCGTCCTTTTGCATTGGCAAGTTTAGATAATCGTCTCCTCCCTTACCGTATCGACCGCCGAAATATGCCTTTGACATATCTATGCTGTCAAAATCCACAATCGGCGCAATCGCGTCATAGAAAAACAATCTGTCCTTGCCCGTAAGATTGCCCACAACGCTTGCAAAAGTATCGCTTGTCAGCGGTCCCGTTGCTATTATCGTAGGCACGTCATCGTCCAAAGCGGTGACTTCCTCTCTAATAAGAGTAAAGTTTTCATAAGCAAAAAGCGCACTTTCTACCGCTTTGGAAAACCTCTCTCTGTCAACTGACAATGCGCTTCCCGATGGTACGGAGCATTCTCTTGCGATGCTCAAAAGATGACAACCGAGAATATCCAATTCATCTTTGAGAAGTCCGGATGCCGTTGTAGGCTCTTGGGATTTGAGAGAGTTGGAACATACAAGTTCGGCAAGATTATCCGTCTTGTGTGCTCCCGTAGTCTTGTAGGGGCGCATTTCGTACATTACAACGTCAAAGCCACGCTCCAACAACTGCAGTGCGCTCTCACACCCGGCAAGCCCTCCGCCTATGATTTTAATTGTTTTGTTCATAGTCATATTATCTCTGCAAATATTTTATTTGCAATTTTCCCCCTTCCTCACGTGTTTCCCCAATCGCCGTTCCCCCTCTGCGCAAACTTGAGAAAACCCCCGACGACTGCTCCGCAGGGGGACACACTCGGCATTCGCCCCAGGTACATTTCTCTTATTATGCCACTGCGCGCACTGCGCAGGCTACGCAACAACATTGCTTGTGCGCTTGTACTACCGTCTCGGCTCAGCACTCGCTACGGTCGTCGCCTTGCGCCTCCGATTCCGTCTTCGAATAAGCACATTGCATTTATGAGGGCAGGCCACATAGGGGCATTAACACCGTGTTTTGTGAGTGTCGAGATTTATTACGGGTTATTCACTGTCGTCTTTAACTAGTTCTCTATGCTTGCATTTATGGTCGGTGCAAACGTAATACGTTTTTTCGTCGCGTTTGACAACTTTCATCACGTTTCCGCAATCGG
>CAZCKS010000032.1:0-14308 GCA_964499325.1 uncultured Bacteroides sp.
CGACGGATAGCGTTGTCCAAACTTTCGTTTTCACCAACTCTTACTGTAGACATCTGTTTCACCTCCTCTGAAATGGATTTACCCTACTATTATACACGAATTTTCATTGTTGTCAAACAAAAATGCCATATCGCGACGGTGGAATTTTATATGCGCGCCCAAGCGCGTTGAAACATTTTTAAGCAAATTGCGCAAATTTGCTGGACTTATTGCTTTACGAGTGATATTCTTTGACTATCATCTCGATAGAGGCGCGAGTTTTATGACAAGCCGATAGCGCAGACTTCGCTACGGTGGCAAAGGAAAACTCGCCGAAAGTTTGATTTGTTCGGTCTGGAACGATCAATCTTGGGACAACGCGAAATATGCGTTGTACTGTCACCGCAAGGTGGAGCGCTATCAACGTTGAAGTGATTTTTACATCCGCAATGTTGTTGGCATTGCGGATTTTTTAATCTTCAATGCGGTTGCAAAAGTCGATTTGAAATATTATTTCAGGAGTAGCAAACCAATGAAAAGGAACCGCAAAATCATTGCAATAATTTTGATTTTGTCACTTTTGCTTGCTTGCGCAATTACCCTATGTGCCTGCAACGAAGAAAAAGACGACGTAGAGCGCGAAAAACTCCGAGTTGGTCTTGAATGCGCATATATTCCCTTCAACTTTACGCAGACAACGGATGCAAACGGCGCAGTAAAAATCTCAAATGCCGACGGATATGCCAACGGATATGACGTGCTTATCGCAAAAAGAATTGCCGAGGCTCTCGGAAAAGAACTCGTAATTGTCAAAACCGAATGGGACTCTCTTGTCCCCGGCGTAACTGCAGGCACTCTCGACCTTGTCATAGCAGGTATGAGCCCAACAGCAGAAAGAAGAGAGTCCATCGACTTCTCCGAGGCTTACTATGAGAGCAACTTGGTTATCGTGGTAAGAAAAGACGGCTCTTATGCCAACGCAACTTCTCTTTCCGACTTCTTTGGCGCAAAAATTGTGGCGCAACAAGGCACCTTCCATGAAACCGCACTCAACGAACAAGGTCCGAACTATAGCATAACGGTTGGCACACCGATGGCAACCTTCCCGGAAATGACGATTGCTCTCAACGCAAAAACCATTGACGGTTACGTTGCAGAGGAGCCGGGTGCGATTGCGGACTGCGCTGCAAACGAGGGATTGACATACGTGCACCTCACCAACAACGATACGGGTTTTAGCGCAGAAGCGGAAGATACTCAAATCGCAATCGGAATGAAGTACGGATATGCAGACAAAGACGCAATCAACAACGTGCTTTTGTCCTTGACCGCAGAAGACCGCCTTGCAATTATGGAAGAGGCTGTTAATTACTCAACCGACAACACCACAACGCAATCGACTTTCTTCTCGAGAATCGGCAACATCATCAAAACATATTACAAATCCATTCTCAAAGGCGTAGGCTACACTATCCTCGTTGCTATCGTCGGCACAATCGTCGGCTTGTTCATAGGTCTTTTGATTGGAATGTACCGCACGTTAGACGCACCCAAAAATAAGGCTTTGGCAGTGCTTAAAAAGATTGGTGATTTCATTTTATCAGCATATATCGAGATATTCCGCGGTACGCCGATGATGGTGCAAGCAATGGTTATTTTCTGGGGCTTCGCCCTCATAAACAACGGCGCAACAATGAACGTTACCCTCGCCGGCTTGCTTATCGTATCAATAAACACAGGCGCATATATGGCGGAAATCGTGCGTGGCGGTATAATATCCATAGACAAGGGACAATTCGAGGGCGCTCAAGCCATAGGCATGACGCACTCGCAAACGATGTTCAACATCATTCTTCCCCAAGCGTTGCGCAATATTATGCCCAGCGTCGCAAACGAATTTGTCATCAACATCAAAGATACGTCCGTGCTTAACGTCATTGGCTTTACCGAACTCTTCTTCTACGGCAAATCCATTGCGCTAAACACCTATGCGATATTTGAAACATACCTCGTGGTTGCGGTAATCTACTTTATCCTCACATTCTCCATCACTCGCCTCTTGCGCTTGATTGAAAAGAAAATGGACGGCAAAAAGGATTACAAGATTATGGGCTCTCAAAATATGGACGCCGACGCAATCATTAGAGAACAAAACAATATGGGAGGTAACAACTGATGTCCGACGTTATTAACGAAATCGATAATTTGTTTGTAGAAAATCAAGACTCTGCGCCAAGCATTGATGTCAACGATTTGCCATTTGTGCAAGACGAGACATCAGCACCTATCGTGGAAGACAATGTCGCCCAAGATGCACAATGCGACGACGCACTCATAGAAATACGTCACCTTGGCAAAACGTTTGGCGAACACGAAGTGCTCAAAGATATTGACTTCACCGTAAAGCAAGGCGACGTCACCTGCATCATCGGCTCGTCGGGTAGCGGTAAATCCACTCTCTTGCGCTGTATAAACCTATTTGAAACTCCGTCATCGGGTGAAATATACTTCCACGGAGAAGATATTACATCCACAAAAAGTGCTCCGAAATACCGTGAAAAAGTAACAATGGTGTTTCAATCATTCAACCTTTTCAACAATCTCTCCGTGCTGTCAAACTGCACGATAGGTCCGAGAAAAGTGCTAAAAATGAAGAAAGCCGAGGCAACTAAAGTGGCAATGAAGTATCTTGACCTTGTAGGTATGAGCGCATACGTAAATGCAAAACCACGCCAACTCTCTGGCGGACAAAAGCAACGTGTGGCGATTGCTCGCGCACTTGCAATGAATCCAGAAGTCATCCTCTTTGACGAACCAACCTCTGCCCTCGATCCCGAGATGGTCGGCGAAGTGCTCAACGTCATGAAAGACCTTGCAGAAGCAGGACTTACAATGCTTGTGGTAACGCACGAAATGGCATTCGCTCGCGACGTCGCAAACAAGGTTGTGTTTATGGACGAAGGCGTCATTGTTGAAGAAGGCACGCCCGAACAAATCTTTACTTCTCCGAAAGAAGAGCGTACAAGAGCATTCCTCTCCCGCTCTCTTCAAGAGGCTCACACTTAAAATAATACAAAGTAAAATGCATCACACGGTGCATTTTCTTTTTGCCTACACGATTAAAATGCTCTGCTTTTATCAACAATCATTCTAACGGCGCAAATAATGCGCCGTTATTGACTTTTTGCCTTTATTCGTATATTATTAGCATATATAAACTATATAGAGGGTTATTATGAAAAAAATAGCAACCATTATTTGTACAATCATAATCGTCTGCTCTATCGCAATGTGTTTTGTCGCATGTGGCGAAACGGGCAATGACGGCGATGTTCCCCAAACTTTGGGCTTTACTGACGCCGACAATCAATATCTCGTCCTTTATGATGACTTCACCGCCGAGACGCTCAACAGCGAGGTGTGGAATGTGTACGGCTCAAACGGCGAACATATCCGTCGCGGAGGTTATTGGGATCCCAATCAAGTTCTTGTCGAAAACAACCGTTTGATAATACGCACAACCGAAAAGGATGGCAAATACTATACCGGCGCAATCGATACAAAGGACAAATTTGAAAGAGGCTACGGCTACTATGAGGCACGTTGCATCCTCCCCAAAGCAACGGGACTTTGGTCTGCTTTCTGGCTTATGTCCGTTGAAATGGAAGACGGCAACAATAAATCAAGCGACGTAACTCTTGTCGGCGCAGAAATCGATATTATGGAATCTCCGTATTATAAATCCGTTGGCAAAGAAAAGTATCAATGTGCGGTGCATATCGGCGATTACGACAAAAATTACATCAAAAAAGAACAACTTGTGTCTAAAACAAAAAATGATACCGACGTTTCACTCTATGACAGCAAGTGGCATACTTATGGCGTTGACTGGTCAGAGAGCGGATACCGTTTCTACTACGACAGACAACTCGTCTTTGAAATCACAGACAGCAAATATATATCTCCCCTTAAAGACTTCCTCTTCCTCTCTGTCGAAATCGGCGGAAGTAACGGCGAGGCAAACGCAATGCCCTTCGCTCTCGGACAAAAGATGGATAAAAACGAAGACGGCACTTTCCCTGTTGACTTTGAAGTGGACTGGGTGGCAGTATATTCACAAAAGCCGTTTTAATCTACCAAAATCGGAGAGTAGAACATGAATATTGACAATTATTGCAATCGCGACAAGATACTCGACGATATGAATACCATGAATTCTTTCGGTATTCGCCTCACTGGTAGCGACGCTCAAAACAACTTTTGCAGTTGGTTAAAAGAGCAAATTTCCGACATGGGATATGAGATACATTCCACGCCCTATGAGTTTGAGCGTTGGAGCGTCGAGGACTGCTCGCTTACGGTTGACGGACAAGACGTCCACGTGTCATCCCCCTTCTATTACAGCGGTCTTACAGGCGAAAACGGCGTTAGCGGAAGACTTATAGAGGTAGGCAATCATCCTCTCGGCTTTGCACGCGCAAGAGGCAAGATTGCGGTGTGCCATATCAAAAACCTCTCCAAAATTAGCAGTAAAATCGCCTTTGACAAGCGCAATTCCTACCCTGCTGATTTGGAAATCGAGAAGAGTTATCGCGGTCCTGTCAGCACATCTTTCGTAAAAACATTGCTTACATTTTGGTCCGCTCGCCTTTCCGGCATGAAGGGCATGATATGTATATGGGAAGATATGTCCGATCAAATGGTAGAGGGACAAGTGCTTAACTTCATAATGCACTATCTCGGCGTGCCTATCGTATGGGTAAACCAAACAGACGGCAAAACCATTCTCGACGCCGCTAAAGCCAAAAAGAGTGCGAATTTGCGCCTTGTCGGAAAACTCGAAAAGGCTCATACGGAATCTTTCTATGCCATCCTCAAAGGCAACAAGGATACAAATGAGGCAATCATTGTAAACACACACACCGATGGTTGCAACTTCTGCGAGGAAAACGGTGCGATCGGAATATTGCCAATGATGCGTTTCTTCAAAGAAAATCCCATTGACAGAAATATCGTTTTCGCATTTGTTACGGGACACTTCCGTCTCCCCTCTTTCCGCACAGGAACGGATCAGGCAACGTCCAAATTCCTTGCGGACAACAAAGAGGTTTGGCGTGGCAAAAAAGGCGGTCTTAAGGCCGTTGCCGGTTGCGCCGTGGAACATCTCGGTTGCACCGAATGGAAAGATGTTGACGGTGTCTACACAATGACCAATCCCATTGATGTCGAACTTGTTTACACAGGCAATAAAGCAATGGACGAGGTGTATTATGAGGCAATAAAAGAGCGCGACAACGTGCGAACGCTTACACTGCGCGGACACAACCTCCTGCACTTTGGCGAAGGACAACCGCTCTTTAATAAGCATATACCCGAAATTGCTCTCGTTACCGCTCCCGACTATCTGTGCTCGATAAGCGACAATCACCACATGGACAAATTCAATCTTGACCTTATGTGCGAACAAATCGCCACCTTTATCAGATGCGTGCAAATCCTCGATACAAAGAGTGCCAAACAACTGGGAAAAGCGCAAGGCTACTCCTTGGGCATAGGCAAATTGAAATAACAAACTAAACCCCACAAAAAAACACGAGAATGTATCTCGTGTTTTTTTATTCCGATTATTTAAAATCATATCACCCCATGTCAAAATTGCTTCAAACCGGGCATTTTATATTTGGTTATTACATACTTACATCCACTCGACGTTTTCTTTACCTGCGCCGATTTCAAAATGGAATTTTGCGATACCGAGGTCGGCTTTGGTGTAAAAGCCTATGCCCGCTTTTGCGATGACTTTGTCGTCGGCGTATGTGAACTTAAATTTTTGTTGATTCATTGCCGTTGGCGCAAGAAGCGCAAGATTTACGCCGTTAATAAACCATGCTGGCGGATTTTTTCCCTCTGCGACTTGGTCAAACGTCTTAACCTTGTGCGAGACGCCCTGTGTTGCGCCATAACCGAGCGCAAGCACAAGATGCACCTTCTCCCCCTTGTCCAACTTAAATGCGGATGGAACTTTCTTATAACTCATCGCTACCCAGCACGTATTAAGTCCAAGGGCTTGCGCCATAAGAGCAATCTTTTCTCCGTAATAGCCGATTTGTTCCTCTTTTCCTTTCTTTGCGATGAGTGCAACATAATTGGTTACACCCGAAAACTTGCCGTAATGCGCCATAAATGAATCAAACGCTTTGGGCTCGTCCCATACGAGTTGGATATGCAATCCGCCATCTTTATTACACTCATTCACCAACGTTTGTAACTGCGTGCGCAATTCATTGTCGATAGGCTTATCAAGATAACTTCTAACTGCATGCCTTTCTTTTATTGCATTAACAAAATCCATATTAAACCTCTAAAATACATTTTATATTTGTCCGTGCGCAATTTGTTTAGCGCAACAGATATTTTCTAACACTATTAGACAAATTGTTATATAAAAAGCAGAATTTAATCTGCATTTTACCTATTGCAAGAACTTCTTGAGCAAACCGAAAAGTTGCGTCGACTCTTCGTCCGTCAAGTTGGCAAGCATAGGTTCTATCATTGTCTCTATACTCTGTTTGCGTGCCAACATAGCCTCGTTGCCTTGCTCCGTGATGTGAATTACAACCTTGCGCGCGTCGCCGATTGCGCTTTGACGATATACATATCCTTTCTTTTCAAGCGTGTTTATCGCGGTTGCAATTCTTGCGGTGGATACGCCTGTTTCCTTTGCCATATCGCCGGCACCGCACTCTCCGCCCTTCTCTTGCAATATCTTCAAAATGACATACATCCCTCTATATCCGTCGTCGAGCAACCCCATAAGTTGACGCCAGTTGCCAGTCTGGGTAAGTTGGGATATTTGTTCCAAGACCATCGTAGATGTCATTTTGCACTCCTAATTGCTAACACTGTAAGTATTATAATATCCATCCTCTTTAAAGTCAATAGGTTATTGGCGCGACTTTGCTTTTAATCGTGATTTAATATATGCTTTTTACTGCTTATTGCGAGAGACATAATTAATTATATATTTATATAATTGTCGTTGACTTAATCAATACAAAAGACTACAATACCAACGGAACAAAAGTTCAGAGGCATTTATGGAAAAGGATTTAACCGTAGGCAAGCCTACGAGTGTCATATTTAAATTCTGCTTACCGCTTTTCGGTAGCGTCATTTTTCAACAACTCTATAACCTTGCCGACAGTTTTGTCGCAGGCAAATTTATTGGTAACGACGCGCTTGCAGCAGTCGGCAACAGTTATGAAATCACACTGATTTTTATCGCATTTGCCTTTGGTTGCAATATTGGTTGCTCTGTTATCGTATCGAGGCTTTTCGGTGCAAAAAGATTTACGGATATGAAAACCGCAGTGTACACCACCTGGATTTCGGGTGGCGTAATCTGCGCTATACTCATGATAGTCGGTCTTACTTGTGCAAAACCGCTTTTACACCTCATCAACACGCCCGACAGTCTTATGGCGGACTCAAAACTCTACCTCGATATATATGTGTGGGGGCTTCCGTTCGTATTCTTTTACAACATCTCGACAGGCATATTCTCTGCTTTAGGCGACAGCAAGACGCCCTTTATTTTCCTTGCCGTTTCTTCTCTTGCAAACATCGGCATGGACATACTCTTCGTTGCGGTATTCCACATGGGTGTCGCAGGCGTTGCATGGGCAACGTTTATATGTCAAGGCATAAGTTGCATTTTGTCTGTGATATTCGTGCTTATTCAATTAAAACGCATACATGCCGATGGCAAACCGCAAATTTTTTCTTGGCGCATATTTAAACAAATCGCAATCATTGCAATCCCCAGCATTCTGCAACAAAGTTCGATATCCGTTGGCAACTTAATTATCCAAAGCATTGTAAACTCATTCGGCGAAACGGTTATGGCAGGCTATTCGGCAAGCATAAAACTCAACAACCTCGTCACAACCTCCTTCGTAACGTTTGCAAACGGCATATCCAACTACACCAGCCAAAACCTCGGTGCCGACAAGCCCGACCGTATAAAGCCGGGACTTATCGCAGGGCTTAAATTTGTGTGGATACTTTGTGTCCCGATTATTCTGTTGTATGAACTCGGCGGGCAATATCTTCTTATGCTCTTTATGCAAGATTATGAAAGCGGAGCGCTTGAATGCGGAATGCAATTCTTACGTATTGTCTCCCCCTTCTATCTTGTTGTAGCACTCAAAATAATTTGCGACGGCGTGTTGCGCGGAAGCGGACGTATGGGCAGATTTACAATCACAACGCTCACGGACCTTGTTATACGCATAGTCATTTCAGAGTTGCTCTACAAGCCGATGGGACCGACGGGGATTTGGATTTCCTGGCCAATCGGGTGGGCAATCGGCACTGCGCTATCACTCGCATTCTACCTCACAATAAAATGGCGCAAATTCTATATCGACACTCCCGAATACGTGAAAGAAAGTACGCAAGAGCAACCGCAACAAGATGTTGTCTTTGAAGATATTCAGCCTGATATATCAAATTCAAACTGTGTAAAACAATAAATTTATCATTACACAATAATAAAGTGCGAAACTCATCAAACCGACAAATTTCGCACTTTATCTTTTACAAACGGACACTTAAAGTGTTGATTACAACAATATACAGATTACTCCACCCTTACCCTCGTTGACTATTCTACCAAGTGTTTTCCTTAACTTTTGCTCTGCGTCGGTAGGCACCGATTGCAACTTATTATTGATACCGTCGGCAACGAGAGTGTTCAATGTTCTGCCAAAAATGTTGGTATTCCATATTGCATCTTTATCCGTTTCAAAGTCCGCAAGCATATTGTCGACAAGTTCCTTGCTCTGCTGTTCACTTCCCACAATCGGACTAACTTCCGTTTCAACATCAACCTTCATTATGTGTAGCGACGGTGCGCTTGCTTTTAGTTTCACTCCGTATTGTTGACCTTGTCGCAAAATTTCCGGTTCTTTAAGTTGCATATCTTCCATCGTCGGCATTACGATACCGTATCCGAGCGACTCGACTTGCTCCATTGCCGATTGCAATTTCTCTATCTTATCTCTGCCTCGACACAATGATTTTAATTGATTAAGCAAGTCAAAATCGTCTTGCATATCGATTCCGCACTCTTTGCTTGCGACCTTAAAGAACACGCCTTCTTGTGGTTTTAGAGCAACTTGCACACGCCCCTTTCCTGCGTCGAGACTAATCGATGAAGGTTGTTGCCAAAACGAAGCGTCTTCAAAATATGCGTCTACCTTTTCATAGTCCTTCATTTTGTCGACGTCATCCGCCATGTTTCTAACTCTTTGCAACAATTCTTTGACGACGTCACTATCCAAGGGTAACGCTTGCACCCAGCGCGGAATATCAAAATCAATGATTTTTACGCTAAATTCAAGCAAAATAGTTTGCAATATTTCGCTTATATCTGACTCTGTCATATTTAGTGCGTTTTTAACAATGACGGGTGCATTGTATTTGTCTTGCAACTGTTTCTTCAATTCCTGCGCACTTTGCGCATTTACGTCTGCGACGTTAAGGACTATTGCAAAGGGTTTTTTGCATTCCTTAAGTTCGGCAATCACACGCTCTTCGGCATCAACATAATCCTCTCGAGACAAATTGCCAAAACTGCCGTCGGTGGTCACCGCCAATGCGATTGTACTATGTTCCTTTATAACCTTTTGCGTGCCTATTTCCGCCGCTTGCGAGAACGGCATATCCTGTTCAGACCACGGCGTAGACACCATTCTTTCCTTGCCGTCCTCATGCGCACCGAGAGCGCCATCCACAATGTATCCCACGCAATCTATAAGGCGCATGTTAATTGTAATATTCTCGCCTATTGCCACCTTAACCGCTTCATTGGGCACAAAGCGCGGCTGCGTCGTCATAATTGTTTTTCCGTCCGCCGATTGTGGCATCTCATCGATTGCACGAGCGCGCTCGTCATCGTTGATTATGCCGTCAACGACAAATTGTTGCATCACTTGTTTGATAAGCGTAGACTTGCCCGTACGAACGGGACCTACTACACCAACGTATACGTCACCGCCCGTGCGAGAGGCTATATCGCGATAAAGGTCAAATTTATCCATAAACTCCTCCGACTTGGTTTGATATACTTTATTCAACCACGCCGTCGTTTATGATAGTTTTAATGCAACGAATTTGTCCTTCATTTTGCATTTACACTTTCCATTACCAAATATCTGTCTTTGTTCAATTCATATAGGGTTTTCGCAAATTCTATTTTTCCGTTTTCAGACAAACTATTGTATCCGAATTCGTATATTCTAACATGGATTTCCGCTCTACTCATCTTTCCCAAATTGCGAACGTTCCACAGTTTGTCCTATTGTATTGCGTGAACTACTTTTCCGACATCGTTCAATCCCGCTCTTTTTTAGGCAGTTATAACTTCTTACAGATAAGTTCAATTTTTCTATTTCGGTATTAAACGCTTCTTCAGAAAACGGTAATTCTATTATCGTTCCCACGCCAAAAAAACTTTCAATCGTTTTCATTAAACCTATGTTCTCTATTGATTGATAAATATCTTGCACAACATTTTCTTCCATAATTCTCAACTCTCAAAACAATTACAGACTTCCCTTTATGACATCAAGCACCGCTTGTACACTGATATAGACAATGCCATCAACCTCGTTATAAATTTTATTAGCATAATCCTTCATTTCCTGAACACTGCTTGCCACGCAAACCATCATCAATCGAGAATTGCCCGTAGTTTGAAGAATCGTAACGATTTCATTAGCGTTTGCAAATACTTCTTTTGCGCACTCAAAACAATCTGCTTTCAGTTCCACGTTCATAATAAACGACATCGTACCACAAGCGTTTTGCGGCTTTACCACTGCACGATAGCCGTCAATAACGCCACTTTCTTCCAATTCTGTTATCCTGTTCTTTACCGCAATTCTTGAAAGCCCTACTATCCGTCCTATTTCGGAATAAGACGCTCTTGCGTTTTCAGATAATAATGCAATTATTTTATTGTCGATTTTATCCAAGTTCATTATTAACATAACTCCTCATTAAAAATGTATCTCCAACGTTGGTGAACGTATATTACAAAATACAAACGCTTTTGTCAACACGCCTTCTTGCACAACGAAATATTATTCTTTCGTTGTGCAATCATTCTAAAAAGCCATCAAAAAAAGCCACTTTTCAGTGGCTTTTTTATCAAATCCTTACGCTTACGCTCTCGGATTTTTGATGTTTGCTTGTGCTTTGTTTTTTTCGTTAAACTGCGGGCGAACATTTTTATTTGCAATATCACCCCTTCCCTTCGGGCTTTCCCCTATTGCTCAAATACACGTCATTTCTCTATAAAAGTTAGTCATCGTTCGCAAGAGGGGAAGTCGGCACTCCCATAGATGAGGACAATTCACTCATTATGCCACTGCGCGCACTGCGCGGCTACGCAACACAGTGCTTGTGCGCTTGTACTGCACACAAGAAGGGTACCCCCACACAGAAAAAACAAGCGAACCGCAGTTTGTGTTCAATGATGAAAGCGCAGTTTTTTATGCGTGGGGAAAGGAGCACAAAGCCACAAACGGCAAACGACTGTAACTTGTTGCAGTTGTTGCCTCAAGGGCTTGTGTGCGACGAGGTCGGCGCTTCAAGTGCTCGGCGCCTTGCGCCTCGTGTTCCGTCTTCGAATTAGCACATTCCGTTAATACGCAACCATCAAAAAAAGCCACTTTGCAGTGGCTTTTTTATCAAATCCTTACGCTTATGCTCTCGGATTTTTGATGTTTGCTTGTGCTGCCGCAAGTCTTGCAATCGGCACTCTGAACGGTGAACAAGACACGTAGTCAAGACCGATTTCGTGGCAGAACTCGATGGAGGAAGGATCTCCGCCGTGTTCACCGCAAATACCGCAGTGGAGTTTACCGTTTGCGCCCTTGCCGAGTTTGACTGCCATTTGCATAAGTTTGCCAACACCGGTCGTATCAAGACGTGCAAACGGGTCGGATTCGTAAATCTTTGCTTGATAGTAACTGGGCAAGAATTTGCTTGCGTCGTCACGGCTGAAGCCGAATGTCATTTGCGTGAGGTCGTTTGTACCAAAGCAGAAAAAGTCTGCTTCGCTTGCGATTTCGTCAGCAGTGAGAGCCGCTCTCGGAATCTCAATCATAGTACCTACTTCGTATTTGAGAGAAGAACCTGCTGCCGCGATAACTGCATCTGCAGTTTCAACAACGGTCTTCTTGACGAACTTCAATTCTTTGATTTCGCCAACGAGCGGAATCATGATTTCAGGCTCGACGTTCCAATCGGGGTGACGTTCTTGCACATTGATAGCAGCCTTGATGACAGCCTTGGTTTGCATAACTGCGATTTCAGGATATGTGACTGCAAGACGGCATCCACGATGTCCCATCATCGGGTTGAACTCATGCAAACTGTCACAGAAGAGTTTGATTTCAGCAACGCTCTTGCCTTGTGCCTTTGCAAGTGCTTCGATGTCTTTTTCATCGGTAGGAACGAACTCGTGAAGCGGCGGATCCAAGAAACGGATTGTAACAGGCATGCCCTTAAGTGCTTCCATCAAGCCCTCGAAGTCTGCTTGTTGCATCGGCTCGATTGCATCAAGTGCTTTAACACGCTCTTCTTGAGTCTCTGCGCAAATCATTTCGCGGAATTTATCAATTCTGCCCGGTCCAAAGAACATATGCTCCGTACGAACAAGACCGATACCTTGTGCGCCGAGTTCTGCTGCTCTTTGTGCATCTTGCGGAGTATCTGCATTAGTGCGAACGCCAAGTGCTTTATACTTGTCGGCAAGTTTCATGATTCTTCCAAAGTAACCGCTGTTGGGATCTGCAGGAACAGTCTTGATCATAATATCATAGATATTACCTGTGGAGCCGTCCAAGGAGAGTTCATCGCCTTCGTGGAAAGTCTTGCCTGCAAGTTCAAAGTATTTCTCTTCTTCGTGCATCTTAATGTCACCGCAACCGGAAACACAGCAAGTACCCATACCGCGAGCAACAACTGCTGCGTGAGAGGTTTGACCACCACGAACAGTGAGGATGCCTTGTGCATACTTCATACCTTCGATGTCTTCAGGAGATGTCTCAAGTCTTACGAGAACGACTTTCTTACCTGCTTTGCCTTCTTTGACTGCGTCTTCTGCTGTGAAGACGATTGTGCCTGCCGCTGCGCCCGGAGATGCCGCGATACCTTTACCGACAACGTTTGCTTTGTCTGCCGCTTTAAGTGCAGAAGCGTCAAATGTCGGGTGGAGCAACATGTCGAGAGTCCTTGCGTCGATTTGGAGAAGTGCTTCTTTCTCGTTGATCATGCCTTCGTCGATAAGGTCGCAAGCGATACGAATTGCAGCCGCTGCGGTACGCTTACCGCTTCTTGTTTGAAGCATAAAGAGTTTACCTTTTTCAATGGTAAATTCCATATCTTGCATGTCTCTATAGTGATTTTCCAAAGTCTTGCAAACATCTTGGAATTGTCTATAAACGTCAGGAAGAACTTCTGCCATTTTGGAAATCGGCATCGGAGTACGAACACCTGCAACGACGTCTTCGCCTTGTGCGTTCATAAGGAATTCACCCATAAGTCCCTTTTCACCTGTTGCGGGGTTACGAGTAAACGCAACACCTGTACCGCAATCGTCACCCATGTTGCCGAATGCCATCATTTGAACATTGACTGCAGTACCCCAACTGTAAGGAATGTCGTGGTCCATACGATAAACGTTTGCGCGCGGATTGTCCCAACTACGGAAGACAGCCTCAACTGCCTTAAAGAGTTGTTCCTTCGGATCGGACGGGAAATCTGTGCCGATTTGTGCTTTGTATTCAGCCTTGAATTGATCTGCGAGAATGTGGAGATCGTCTGCGCTGAGTTCGACGTCAAGTTGAACGCCTCTTTCCTCTTTCATCTTGTCGATGAGTTTCTCAAAATACTTCTTGCCGACCTCCATAACGACGTCGCTGAACATTTGGATGAAACGTCTGTAGCAGTCCCAAGCCCATCTGGGGTTGTTGGATTTCTTTGCAAGAACTTCAACAACTTGCTCGTTAAGACCGAGGTTGAGGATGGTGTCCATCATACCGGGCATTGATGCTCTTGCACCGGAACGAACGGAAACGAGAAGCGGGTTCTCCTTGTCGCCGAACTTCTTGCCTGTGATATCTTCCATCTTTGTGATGTACTCGTTGATCTCAGCCATGATCTCGGGATTGATCTCTCTGCCGTCCTCGTAGTACTGGGTACAGGCTTCTGTTGTGATGGTGAAGCCCTGAGGAACGGGGAGACCGATGTTTGTCAT
>CAZCKS010000033.1:0-14174 GCA_964499325.1 uncultured Bacteroides sp.
AAATCCATAATACTCCTTTTGCGCTTGCGCGCTTTTCATTGACAATAATATTAAAAAAGAATAAAATATATACCGCAAATACGGCGAAAAATATCGCGCAAGGGGAGGAGAGTATGGAAAACACCGTAAAAACATTGTCCAAAAGACGTTTTTCGCTTGACCATTCGGCAAGGTTTTATCCCATTACCTCCACAAAAAGAGCGCAAAGCCTGTTTTGTATGTCGGCAAGGATGCGAGAGGAGATTGACGTCGACGTGTTAGGAACGGCACTCAATGACGTGCTAAAAAGATACGAGGCGTACAAGGTTCGCATGAAAAGAGGATATGCTTGGCATTATTTCGAGCATAATGACGCAAAAGCAAAAGTTTTTGACAACGACATTTTGTTAAAGCCAATTTCGCCCAAAGACACCAACGGATATTGGTTTAGGGTGAGCGTTGTCGACAGAACGATAAAACTTGAGATGTTCCATGCCCTTTGCGATGGTAACGGCGCAATGGATTTTCTCAAAAGTTTGATAAAAAGATATCGCCAACTCAAAGGCATAGAGGTTGCGGACGATTGCACGATAGATTGGCAAAGTGAGGCGCATTGCGAAGAGGTTGAGGATAGTTTTGAACGGCATTATAAGCCCATCCCTCTTTCTCAAATGAATCTCAAGGCGCTTGCGGGTCAAAGCCCGTTGCGCTTAGGCGGAACAAAAAACAAGAGCGGTTATCTCCACGTGGAGGCTGTTGCTTCGGTTAAGGAGATTTTGGACAGCGCAAAGAAATTGGGCGTGACATTCACGTCTTTCTTAACAGGAGTGCTTGCGTATTCTATCGAGAGAGTTGCTCCTAAAAAGAAACGCAACGGCTCAAAACCCATTGCGATTATGGTGCCCGTCAATTTGAGAATGGTGTATCCGTCCAAATCTATGCGGAATTTTGTTACGTTTGTGCGCATCGTGTTTGAGCAAAACACTTATCACAACGTTGCGGAATATGCGTTAGAGGCACAAAAGCAACTTGCCGAAAAGACAAAAAAAGAAAATCTTGACGCCAACGTGTCCACAACCGTGCGTGCACAGAAAAACGTTCTGTTGAGGATTGTGCCGTTATTTGTAAAGATTGTGCTCATCAGGCTCGGACGGGTGTTTATGCGCTCTCGCCAGACGATAATCTTTAGCAATTTGGGCAAAATAGTTTCTCCCGACAAAATGGGCGTGGATAGATATGTTTTCAATATGAACGTGTCCAAGAACAATGTGCAGAATCTCGGCGTCGTCACGACAAACGAAAGCGCAACCTTCGCATTTACAAAATACATAAAGGAAAACAGTTTGCCCGATATGTTTTTTGACATATTGGAGCAAAACGGGATAAATTTGCAAAGGATTTGACTTTGCACACAAAGAGGTATTTATGAAAAAACTCAATTCAAACGAACTTCGCAAGACGTATCTTGATTTTTACAAGTCCAAGGGACACGCCGTCATAGGCTCGGCGTCGCTTATCCCTGAAAACGATCCCACCGTGCTTTTTACAACGGCAGGAATGCACCCCCTCGTGCCTTATCTTTTGGGCGAAAAACACCCTGCAGGCAATCGTCTTACCGACGTGCAAATTTGCGTGCGCACGGGCGATATCGACGAAGTCGGCGATGCAACGCACTGCACATTCTTCGAGATGCTCGGCAGATGGTCTTTGGGCGACTATTTCAAAAAGGACACCATTGCTTGGTCGTATGATTTCCTTCTCAATAATCTTGAGTTCGACAAGGACAAATTTGCGGTTACGGTATTTGCAGGTGACGAAGACTGCCCCAGAGATGAGGAGAGTGCGTCTTATTGGAGAGCGCAAGGACTTAAAGACGAGCAAATCTTCTTCTGCAATAAGAAACATAACTGGTGGGGGCCTGCCGGTGTAACGGGTCCTTGCGGTCCGGATACGGAGATGTTTATCGACACGGGCAAACCCAAGTGTTGTGATGAGTGTTCTCCTGCTTGCGATTGCGGCAAGTATGTGGAAATCGGCAACGACGTGTTTATGCAATATTTCAAGAATGCCGACGGTACATTCTCACCTCTTGCGCAAAAGAACGTTGACGAGGGTATGGGGCTTGAAAGAATGCTCTGCATTCTTAATGGTTATAAATCTGTTTACGAGACGGATTTGTTCAGTTTCGCAATACAAAAACTTGAGGAATTGAGCGGTAAAAAATATGGTGAAGATGAGGCTACGACGGTTGCAATGCGCATAATCGCAGACCATACCCGTACGGCAACCTTCCTTTTGGGCGACATCAAGGCGGTGTCTCCGTCTAACGTTGACCAAGGCTATGTCTTGAGACGTCTTATCCGCAGAGCAATGAGATATTGCCGTACGCTCGGTATTGACGACAGCGCGCTTACAACGCTTGCAAAACTCTATGTGGCAAAATACCAAGACGCATATCCGTATATAAAGGAAAACGAGGGTAGAATCGTAAGCGAACTCGAGGCGGAAAAAGATAAATTTGCAAAGACTATCGAACAAGGTCTTAAAGAGTTTGATAAAATCGTCGCACACCTTCCGCAAGGAATGACAGTGTTCCCGGGCAAGACTGCATTTAGATTGTATGACACTTACGGTTTCCCCATCGAGATGACGGAAGAACTTGCAAAGGAAAGAAACTTCACTCTTGACAAGGCAGGATATGATAAGGCGTTTGCCGATCACCAAGCACTTTCCAAAGCAGGCGCAGAGCAAAAGTTTAAGGGTGGACTTGCCGATGGCGGTGAACTTACTGCGAGATTGCACAGCGCAACGCACCTGCTCAATGCCGCACTCAAAATCGTGCTTAACGACAATACCATTCAACAAAGAGGTAGCAACATCACGGCAGAAAGATTGCGTTTTGACTTCAACTTCCCGCGTCCTCTCACGCAAGAAGAAATTGCAAGCGTAGAGAAAATCGTCAATGATGAAATCGCAAAAGACAGCGAGGTTATTCTTGAAGAAATGTCTGTCGACGAGGCAAAAAAGGCGGGCGCAATAGGTGTGTTTGACAGCCGTTACGGCGACGTGGTAAAGGTGTACACCATCGGTATTTCTAAAGAAATTTGCGGTGGACCGCACGCAAAACGCACGGGCGAAATGGGCAAATTCCGCATTGTGAAAGAGCAAAGTTCCTCTGCAGGAATAAGACGTATTAAAGCGGTTTTGGAGTAAAACAATGAGGTGCGACACACACGTCCACACAAGAAATTCGCACGATGGCAAACTGCCCATTGCGAAAATAATTGACCTTGCCAAAGAGCAAGGTCTTTGCTATTTGGCTACAACCGACCACCTCGATTATGACTTTGAATATGGCAAAAACAAGGCTCCCGTAAAGTGGCCTATGCTTAATCTCGAAGAATATTATAAAGAGTGGCAATTAGCAAAACAAGCACTTGATGATGACAAAAGCAACACTTTAAACCTTTGTTTTGGTATTGAGGCAAGTTATGATCCAAGCGATTTGGCAAAACAAAAATATGCCGAAGCAATACAAAAATATCCTTTTGACGTGGTGATAAACTCGGTGCATTGCGTGGACGGATATGACGTGTATTTCAAAATGGCGTTTTTGTTCAAGCGCAAAAAGCACGTGTATAAAAGATACCTTGAGACAATACTTGAAAGTCTTGACGCACCATATCATTATGACATAGTTGCGCATATAGGGTATATAGCGCACGGTGCGCCGTATAGAGACGCAACTCTCAAATATAAAGACTTTCCCAAAGAGATCGACGCAATACTCAACGGGATTATCGCAAGGGGCAAGGCAATGGAGATAAACTTCCATCACGAGATGGCTCCGGGGCGCGATATAGTGCAAAGAT
Organism: uncultured Bacteroides sp.; assembly: GCA_964499325.1. Classification (GTDB taxonomy): domain Bacteria; phylum Bacillota; class Clostridia; order Christensenellales; family CAG-917; genus CAG-475. The sequence goes on from CAZCKS010000033.1 coordinate 3,852, forward strand.
ATTATGACCTTGGCGGAAGAAAAATCAGTTATGGTTCGGACGCGCATAGGGGAGATATTTGCAAAAACTTTGACGACGCTATGACGATGTTGAAAGAAATAGGATTTACACACTTATCGACCTTTGTAAAAGGACAAGAGATTTTAGTAGAGATTTAGCCAAAAATGCTTGCACGCGCAAGCATTTTTGTTAAATCGTCGCATATACTCTAACTATGGTATTTGCAAGAAAATTTTCATGCGCGGTTGACTAATCATAAAACATAGTATATATTTAATAGACGACGATGGCGCGCGACGTGTGCTTTTGTCGAAAGAGGTGTCGATATGAAAAAGAATTTGGAAAAAATCTTTGCTTCTTGCTCGATAGTAGTTGCAATCATTCTCATAATGGTGCTTGTCGTTACCGCATTCGGTGGCATCGAGCCCGAAGAGTTTGACAGCCAACTTGTCAGAGGTTTCGTCATCACACTTGCAATACTGTATCTTTTGCTTTCCGTCATCACGCTTGTGTTGCTGTTTATCAACAATGACGTTGTGAAAGAAATCATATTGCGTCAAGAAAAAGGTGGCGCCGTAAGAGTTACCACTTCCGTTGTTTCCAAACTTGTCAAGAAAACCTGCAAAGATGTCGAAGGCGTTAAGTGTCAAAAGGTTGCAATCGTCGCAGACGAATACGGCGTTCGCCTTAAGGTCAATGTCAAAGTTGTTGATAAGGACGTTGTGGAATCGGAGACGTATGTGCGCACTCTGCTCGAAGACGTGTTTTATGGCGAATTTGGCTTTAAATTCAGTTCCATTGAAATCAAAGTGATGGCATTAACGCCAAAATATAAGGCAAATCCCGAAAACATTCAAGCAAAGGTTGACGCTCGTCTTGCACAGTTAAAGTCGCAAGAGGAACAAGAAGAGGTCGTTGAAGTCGAAGAGCAAGACGTTCAAGAACCGATGGAAGAATTGGAAGAAGAAATTGAACAAAATGCCGAGCAAGAGAGTTGGCAAGAGACTGATGCTCTTGAGAGCGAAGACGGCGCAGACGATAGCGCAATAGAAGAATAAAAAATAATAGGGCGGAGAAATCCGTCGGAGGAATATAATGAAAGAAGTTTATCTTACCCAAGAAGGGCTTGAGGAATTAAAGCAAAGACTTGATTATCTTATCGTTTATTTGCGTGGCGACGTCGCACAAAAATTGCAACACGCACGTGAACTCGGCGACTTGTCCGAAAACGCGGAATATGACGCTGCAAAACAAGAAGAAAGCCAAGTTGCCGCAGAAATTAAAGATCTCGAAGAGCGTATTAAAAATGCCGTCGTTATCGAAAAGAGCGGTACGCACAAAGTGTCTATCGGCAACACCATTACCGTTGAATATCTCGGCGATTTGGAAGATGACGAGGACAGAACGATGCAATTCAAACTTGTCGGCGAAACCGAAGCGGATTATGCAAAGGGCAAAATCAGCAACGAGTCTCCTTTGGGCAAAGCCATTGTCGGCAGAAAGAGCGGTGAAGTCGTAAGATTTAAGACAGCAGGCGGAGTCGAAGAATACAAAATCATCAGCATTAAATAACACCCCATACATCTATGATGTATTCTACGCCTGTGAAAATGGGCGTAATTACTTATTGAGGCAAACAAAATGAGCGAACAAGAAAGAGTAGTCGCACCGCAAGAAAAAGAAGTTGACGTTAACGAGGTGCGCAAAGTAAGAATAGAGAAATTGAACGATTTAGTCGCAAAGGGCGAAAATCCGTTTGAAATCACATCCTTCGCGCGTAGCGCAACCGCAGGCGAAGTTCTTGCCGATTATGAGAGTTTTGAGGGCAAAGACGTGTCGATTGCGGGACGTCTCATGTCAAAGCGCATAATGGGAAAGGCAAGTTTCGGACATCTTATGGACAGTGACGGCAAAATGCAAGGTTATTTCAGCCGTGACGATATGGGCGTTGACGAGTATCAAGCGTTCAAGAAGATGGACGTCGGCGATATTATCGGTATAGAAGGAACCGTATTCAAAACAAAAACAGGGGAAATCTCCGTGCATGTCAAAAAGGCGACTTTGCTTACAAAATCCTTGTTGCCGTTGCCTGAAAAGTATCACGGACTTCGTGATCCGGAACTTCGTTTCCGTCAACGTTATGTCGATTTGATCGCCAATCCTGAAGTTAAAGAGGTGTTTGTAAAGCGCAGTAAAATTATTTCCACAATCCGTGAGGTCCTTGACAAAAAAGGTTTCATTGAGGTGGAAACACCCGTGCTTAACACTCTTGCCGGAGGCGCAAACGCTCGTCCGTTTATTACGCATCACAACACTCTCGATATAGATATGTACATGCGTATAGCAACCGAGTTGCACTTAAAGCGTTGCATTGTCGGCGGATTTGAGAAAGTGTACGAGATAGGTCGTCAATTCCGCAATGAGGGTATGGACACCAAACATAATCCGGAGTTTACCACGATTGAACTTTATCAAGCATACGTTGACTACAACGAGATGATGAATATCACCGAAGAGTTGTATACAACCGCTGCTCAAAGAGTTTGCGGAAGTCTCGATATAACCTATCAGGGCATACCGCTTTGCCTCAAAACACCGTGGGAACGCCTTACTATGGTTGAGGCTGTTAAGAAGTATACGGGGCTTGATTTTGACAATCAACCGCTTGCGGAACTCATTGAAAAGGGCAACGCAATGGGACTTGATATGGCAAGCGATACGTCGTGGGGTAACGCTCTTTACAACATATTCGACGCGTTTGTCGAAGAGAAACTTACAGGACCTGTGTTTATCACCGATTATCCTGTCGAGGTCAGCCCTCTTGCAAAGAAAAAGCCGTCCGATCCGCGTCTTACCGAAAGATTTGAGTTCTTTATTTGCGCCAGTGAAGGCGGTAATGCGTTTAGCGAACTCAACGATCCTATCGACCAACGCTCTCGCTTTGAGCAACAAATGCTTGCCAAAGCCAAAGGCGACGAGGAAGCCCAACCCTATGATGAGGATTTCTGCACCGCGCTCGAATACGGCATGCCGCCCACAGGCGGTCTGGGAATCGGTATCGACCGTATGGTAATGTTCCTTACGGACAGTGCGTCGATACGTGATGTGCTCTTGTTCCCCACAATGAAACCCCTCAAATGAACTATTGAGCAAATAACGGTGTCAGAGCCTCGCTCCCGCCAACTCACGTACGATTTGTACGTTAGGGTTGTCTTGAACGAGGCTCTTCCTTGTTCTTTATCTCAATATTTCATTTGAGAACAACGACAATAAACAGCGACTAACTTTGTCAGATGCCCATTGCCCTCAAGTCACGTACTATGTGTACGTTAGGCTTGTTGTCAATGGGCATCTTTCTCGTTCTTCATCTATTTATCGTTGTTGAGAATTAATTATCCTTGTTATTCCAAACGCAATTCTTAACATTTCTTAAAGTATATTTAACTTGAAAAACTTTATTATTATGTTATAATCAAATAAATCGAGCCGAGAGGTGGAAAATGAATTTCAACATTTTGATTGCAGAGGACGACGAGGATATAGTCAAACTTTTGAAGTTGTATCTTGAAAACGAGGGCTTCGGGGTTATATGGGCAAAGGACGGCGTTGAGGCAACGGAGATTTTTGACAGAGAGAAGATAGACCTTGCACTTGTGGACATTATGATGCCAAGAATGAACGGATATGAACTTACCAAGCACATCCGCAAAAAGAGCAATGTGCCTATTATCATTTTGTCGGCGGCGCAAATGGATAGCGACAAAATATTAGGACTTAATCTCGGCGCAGACGATTATATGGTCAAGCCTTTTAACCCGCTGGAACTTGTGGCAAGAATAAACGCCAATTTGCGCAGATTTTATAAATTTGGAAACGCACAAGAGACCGACGATAGTAAGTTAAAGGTGGGAGAACTCACTCTCGACACACACATGCTTACCCTTGAAAAGAGAGGAGAACCTATCAACTTAACCGCAACGGAATACAAAATTCTCGTTATGCTTATGCGCTCTCCAGGGCGAGTGTTTACTAAAATGCAAATATACGAAGAAGTCAACGGCGACTATTATGCCAACGACGACAACACCATGATGGTGCATATCTCCAACCTCAGAGATAAGATTGAGGATGACGCTAAAAACCCCAGATACATAAAAACCGTTAGAGGTCTCGGATATAAAATTGAAAGACAATAAAGTTGCACAAAACGATGATTATGATGTCAAAACCGATATATTAAGTGTCGATTGCGACAATAATCAAAAAAAGTGGCGCAAGTTTAATTTGTTTAAAAAGAACAAAAAAACACCGAGAGCGCACATAGACAACGCAAGTTTTCTTGCGCTACTTGTGCGTAGTTTCTTATCATTTTCGCTGATTATAATTTTGGGTGTGATAGGCGTGTTTGTGGTTGTAAACTGGGCTGTCAGCAGTGAAAACACAAAGATGTCTGAAGAGTCAATTCTCAATTATGAGCATTCGCTTGTTGACGGAGCATATTCGTCAATTCCCATAGAAAAGTTCGCAGGCAAAAACGGATGGCTTGAGATTGTCGATAAGGATGGTAATGTCATATATACCACGCGCGACGAGAGAGGTGGATATACCAAAGGCGAGTTGGATTGGATACAAAAATTCGGTTCTAATGAAGAAATCGAATTGCACGAATTGTCAGACGGCCCCTATTATTATTTGATTATAAAGACCTATTATGACGAGAACGGAGACAAGCAAGACCAGTTTTTGGCATTGTCGTCCACTTACGGTGTGCTTGCAGGCAATATTCCCACAACGGGCAAGACGACGTTTACAAGACGAGAGTTTGACTTTTTGACATACAACGGCACGCATGGCAAAGAGACTTTGACAAAGTATTCCTTTATCGGCGGTGACGGCGAAAACTATTACGCCATTATTCTCAATCAAAATGAAAATAGAAATACCGCAACTTATATAGTCGCAATAATTTTGGCATGTGCCATTATAGCGTTGTTTGTTGTGGTTATGGTGCTATATATTACGTACATAAACAAGCATGTCAAAAAACCGCTTGCGGTGCTTTCAAATGCCATGAAGAGTTTTGCTACCGGCGAAAACAGAGCGCACCTCGACTATAAAGGCTCAAAAGAATTTGAACATCTTTACGATAGTTTTAATGAAATGGTGGATTTGCTCGGCGCAAGCGAGAGTCAGCGTAAAGCGTTGTCTGAAGACAAGCAACGCATGCTTGCAGGGCTTTCTCACGATTTGAAGACGCCTATTACCATAATCCAAGGCTTTACTAAGGCGATAAAAGACGGGCTGGTAAGCGAAGAGGATAAACAAAAATACTTGCAAATAATCCTCAATAAATCCACGCAGATGAGCGACCTTGTCAATCAATTTTATGAGTATAACAAGTTGGAACATCCCGACTTTGTTCTCAACTGTCAACCGACTGACGTTGCAGAATTGGCAAGAACATACCTTGCTCGCATTTATGATGAATTTGAGTTGAGAGGCTACAATCTCAATGCGCAAATAACCGAAGAAAAACTTGTGTGCAACGTGGATTCCTCACAAATTATGAGGGTACTTGAAAATCTCGCAGGCAACTTCTTCAAATATACGCCCAAGGGCTCGACGTTATCGGTTGCGGTTGATAGAGACGGCGACGATGTCGTTATTCACATTTGTGATGACGGACCGGGCATAAGCGACGAGAGCAGAGAGGACGTTTTCGAGGCGTTTGTCGTTGGCGAAAAATCAAGGAACAAGCAGGGCTCTGGTTTGGGGCTTGCCGTGTGTAAGAAGATTATTGAGATGCACGGCGGAAGCATAACTCTTGCTCAAGAGGCGACGGAGGGGTACAATACGCAATTTGACATCGTATTGCACTTGATTAAGTGATGGAAGAGAAATTTTACACTGCAACGGTGCCTGCAAAACTCAATTTGTCGCTGGCTATAACAGGTATTAAAGATGGGATGCATGTTTTGGACATGATAATGTATCCTTATGAAAAACTGTGCGATACCGTGGCGTTTTATCCCAACAATCAAAAGGGGATTACAAAACTTTCCGTCAGGTGCGATTTCGCCGATTTTGACGAGGGTAGATTTATAAGCGGAATAAAAGATAAGGTGAAAAGGGTGTTGTCTCATTTCGACGTTGGCGGCGAGGTGGTTATAGACAAGAAGATACCTCTCGGAGCAGGGCTTGGCGGTTCGTCGGCAAGCATTGTGGCGCTGATAAAAGCCCTGGAAAAATATTGTGATGTAATAGGGGATTTAATCCTGTTAGATACGCGTTTTTTACTGTCGTTGGGGAGTGATGTGCCCTATATGTACAAGGGCGGAATTTGCAGAGTGCGAGGCATTGGAGAGCGTGTAGACGAGATAAAATTCGACGGTAGGCTGAATTTTGAAATAAAAATCGCAGAAGGCGGTGCGGATAGCGGAAAATGCTATAAGCAATACGACGTTTTAAATCCGACAATACCCCCGTCAAATCCTCCTCAAAACGTGCGAGAGGCACTTGATGAGGCAAGGAATGATTTAATGGAGGCGTCCTGTATTGTAAATCCTCGAATAAAGCAATGTATGGACGAGTTTAAGCAGATGGGTTTTGACAAGGTGTATATGTCCGGGAGCGGAAGCACCGTGTTTGTTGTAACGGGTAGGGAATAACCGCCCGTTATTTTTTTACAAATTTGTCCAAAATACTGCAAAAACTCACAATTTTGGGAGTTTTGTTATTACAAATTTTGCAAAGTTGCTAAAAATTGCAAATTTGCTATTGTGTGCACGCACATTTTTTGTTACAATAAATTAAAGTAGTATTTTTAGCGATAAATATATCGCGCGTACGGAGAGAAGTATGGCAAGAGTAAAAGACAGTTATGCAAGTTATTTGTTCCATGAGGGGACAAACTATCAGGCGCATAAAATGTTTTCTCCCGCTCCCGGAGTCGAGGATGGTGCGGAAGGTTGGTTTTTTTCGGTGTGGGCACCGTCTGCAAAGAGAGTGTCCGTTGTCGGAGACTTTAACGGTTGGGATGCTGACGCTGATTTAATGCAAAGACAGGATGACGGCGTTTGGACGACTTTTGTTAAAGGCGCAACGCAATTTCAGTCCTACAAGTTTGCCATCACGTCGCAAGAGGGCGATACGGTTTTCAAGTGCGATCCGTATGCTTTCCATTTTGAAACAGCACCTGCAAACGCGTCAAAACTTTATGACATTTCAGGTTATCGTTGGAAGGATAAAAAATGGATGAGAGAGAGGGAAAATTTCAATCCCTACGGAAGTCCTATCAACATTTACGAGATACATTTCGGCTCTTGGCGCAAATATGCCGACGGCAATTATATCAACTACAAGGCAATGGCTGACGAACTTATTCCGTACGTCAAAAAAATGGGTTATACGCATATCGAGATTATGCCACTTACAGAATATCCGTTTGACGGCAGTTGGGGCTATCAGACTACGGGCATGTTTGCTCCGACGTCTCGCTATGGCACGCCTAAAGACCTCATGGAGTTTATAGACCGTTGTCACCGCGCCGGTATAGGCATTATTTTGGACTGGGTGCTTGCACACTTCCCGCGCGACGAGCAAGGTCTGCGCCTGTTTGACGGCACTCCTCTTTACGAATATGCCGATCCTCGCAAGGGAGAGCATAAGGAATGGGGCACAATGGTATATGACTTTGGCAAGAACGAAGTCAAATCCTTCCTTATCTCCGCCGCAATGTTCTGGTTTGATATGTACCATATCGACGGAATACGTTGCGACGCCGTTGCGAGCATGCTTTATCTTGACTATGGTCGTAAGGACGGAGAGTGGGCGCCCAACAGATATGGCGGAAATTACAATCTCGAAGCAAAGGATTTCTTAAAGCAAATGAACACCGCAATATTGTCAAAGTATCACGGCGCACTCACTATTGCGGAGGAATCCACAGCATATCCTATGATTACAAAGCCCGCTTACGACGGCGGATTGGGATTCAACTTCAAGTGGAATATGGGTTGGATGAACGACAGTTTGCACTACTTGTCCCTCGATCCGTTTTTCAGAAAGGATAATCACAACAATCTTACCTTTGCAATCACGTACGCATATAGCGAGAATTACGTGTTGCCTATTTCCCACGACGAAGTGGTGCACGGCAAGTGCAGTATGATAAACAAAGTTCCCGGCGACTATGACGAGAAGTTTGAAGGATTAAAGGCGTTTTACGGCTTTATGATGGGACACCCCGGCAAGAAACTTAACTTTATGGGCAATGAGTTTGCGCAGTTTATCGAGTGGAATTATGCGCAACAACTCGATTGGTTCTTGCTCGATTATCCGCGCCATCGCACATTCCAAAAGTTTATCAAGGACTTAAACGATTTTTATCTTGAAAACAAGTCGCTTTGGCAACTTGACTGTACGTATGACGGATTTAAGTGGATAGTGGTTGACGACAATCATCAAAACGTCGTTTCATTTATGCGTAAGGCGGCGGACGGCGAATATGTTATATGTGTGGTCAACTTCTCGCCTGTGGAAAGACTCAAATACGTTATGGGCGTTCCCGAGGGTGTGACTTATAAGGCGGATTTGTTCTCCGCACTCAAGAAATACGGTGGAGAAGAGGAGAGAAGACCTTCGTTCAGAGCGACGGCAAAACCCTCTCACGGATACCCGTATTCGATTAAAGTAAATATTCCGAAAAACTCGGTTATGTTTTTGAAGCCTGAATATAAGGAGGAAAAATAATGGGCAAAATTTCTAAAAAGGAATGTATCGCTATGCTTCTTGCAGGCGGTCAAGGCACGAGACTGGGTGTGCTGACGTCCTCTGTCGCAAAGCCTGCTGTTCCGTTCGGGGCAAAGTATCGCATCATCGACTTTCCGCTTTCCAACAGCATTAACAGCGGTATCGATACAATCGGCGTACTTACGCAATATCGTCCCTTTGAACTACATCAATACATAGGCAACGGACAGCCGTGGGATCTCGATAGATTGAGTGGCGGTATCTATGTTTTGCCACCTTATATGGGCGCAAAATCGGGTGAGTGGTATAAGGGCACTGCAAACGCCATTTATCAAAACATAGACTTTATCGACAACTATAACCCTGGTTATGTGGTGATTTTGAGCGGTGACCATATCTACAAGATGGATTATCACGACATGCTCCGCGAGCATAAGAGAAACAATGCCGATTGCACTATTGCGGTGCGCGACGTGCCCATTGAAGAGGCAAGCCGTTTTGGCATTCTCAACCTCAAAAAGAATAGCAAACAAATTGAGGAATTCGAGGAAAAACCCAAAAATCCAAAGAGCACCAAAGCGTCTATGGGTATATACATTTTTACTTGGGAGAAACTTCGCAAGTACCTCATAGACGATGAGAACGACGAGCAAAGCGAAAACGATTTCGGCAAGAACATTATCCCCAAAATGCTTGGCGACAACCAAAGAATGTATGCCTATCAATTTGACGGATATTGGAAAGATGTTGGAACAATTTCCTCGCTGTGGGAAGCAAACATGGATATTCTCAACGGAAGCGAACTCAATCTCGATGACGACAGGTGGAAGATATACGCAAGAAATAATGCAGAACCGCCACACTACGTTGCGCCCAACGGCAAAGTTTCAAACTGTCTCGTCAGTGAAGGTACCGTTATCAATGGCACGGCAAAAGATAGTGTGATTTCAAACTCGGTGACCATAGGCAACGGCGCGTATGTCGAATCGTCAATCATTATGCCGGGTGCCGTCATAGAGGACGGAGCGGATATAAGATATTCCATTGTCGGCTGGAATGCGACCGTTGGCAAAAACTGCAAAGTGGGCGAAACGCTCCCGACTTGCGCTCCCGGCGAGTGGAAGATTAGCGTCATTGCGCCAAACTATACGCTTGCACCAGACACCACCGTTAATGCCGGCGATATGATAGGATAAGGAGGAGAAAATATGAAAAACAATACGATGAGCATTTTGTTTGCAGCCGATCCTGACAGTCATCTTAATGATTTGACCATACATCGCACGACGGCGTCTCTTCCGTTCGGAGGCAGATATCGTCTTATCGACTTTGTGTTGTCAAATCTTGTGCATGCAAACATCACGACGATAGGCATTGTTACGCGCAACAACTATAACTCCCTTATGGACCACCTACGTATGGGACGTGATTGGGACTTGAACAGAAAAAACAGCGGACTTACCCTCTTCCCACCGCTTGTATTCAACAGTGAACACAAGGTGTACAAGGGTAAAATTGAGGCGTTGTACAATCTCCGCGGATACCTTATGAGCAACAATGAGGAATACGTGG
>CAZCKS010000034.1:0-13816 GCA_964499325.1 uncultured Bacteroides sp.
CTTTGCGTATTGTATAATATTTTTATCTTTATTGATAAGGAGAAGTTATGGGAAAATTACAATCTCTTATTGACAACAAGGCGCAAAGTGCACAATTTATGTGTGACGAGATTGCGCATATTTGCAACGATATGCCCAAGCGTGACCCCGGCAGCGTAGGCGAGAAAATGGCGTGCGAGTATATGTCCGATTATCTCAAAAACGAGTGCGGTTGTGAGCGTAGCGACATAGAGACGTTCAAGGAAAACCCCAACGCCTTTTTCGGTTGGATTTATTTTACAATCACGTTTGTGCTTGTGGGTATGGTTGCATTTTTCTTCCTTCCCATTTTCGGCGCAATAATCACCGCAATCGGATTTGCAATATTGTTTATTCAATTCGGCTTATATAAAAAGGTTGTTGACAAATTCTTCCCCGAAAAGACAGGACACAGCGTCACCGCTATCAAGAAATGCACGGGTGAAGTGAAGGGCAGAGTGTTCTTCAACGGTCACCCCGACGCGGTGTGGAATTGGCCGGTAAACAACAAACTCGGCGGAACGGCACACGTTGCGCACCTCGCGTCGAGCGTGGTTGCAGGTCTTGTAGTGTTGGGCTTGAATATTGCGGCATCCGTTATGACAAAGTGTCACCCGGTCACCGATTATACGATTGCAGGCTATACCGCACTTTATGGCGACGTGCTCTTTTGGATGGGCATTGCAATTCTTGTTACCGTCCCGGGTCTTGTAGGTATGTACTTTATGTGGGATGAAAACACCATCACGGACGGCGCAAATGACAACCTTACAGGTTGCTATATGGGCATTGCAATCCTCAAAGCAATGAAAGACCAAGGCATTGAACTTGAACATACCGAAGTCGGCGTAATCATTTCCGGCAGTGAAGAGGCGGGATTGCGCGGTGCAATGGCGTGGTGCGAGGCTCACAAAGGTGAATTTGACGACGTTCCCACTTGGATTTATTCCTATGACACCATACACGAAAGCCGTTTCCTCGGTGTAAACTATCGCGACCTCAATGGCACCGTTAAGTCGGACAAGGAAGTCAGCGATTCATTTATGCAAGCCGCGCAAGAACTCGGCATCAAATGTACAAAAACGTGGGTGCCCCCGTTTGGCGGAGCCACTGATAACGCCGCTTTCAACAAAGCAGGCTTCAAATCCACCGGTATCACCGCACTTGACCACAATCTTCAAGACTATTATCACACCATGCGCGACACCGCCGACAATCTCAATCCCGAATGTTTGGCAGATTGTTATGCTATATCTGTCAAATGCCTTGAAAACTTCGACCAAAACGTCGCTAAATAGCGAATAACTGCGTCAACCCCGTCCGTTCCAAAATCACGTATTATATATACGTTGGGTTTTGTCTCGGACGGGTGTTTTCTAGTTCTTCATCTATTTATCGACGTTTTGCAAACATAACTAAATAGCGAATAACTGCGTCAAAGCGCACTTATTAACGGTATGTGCTAATTCGAAGATGGAACACGAGGCGCAACGGCGCCGAGCCTTGGGAGCGTCGAAGCACGACGGAAGGTACAAGCGACTGCGCCGTGTTGTTGCCCACGGCTGGCGCACAAAGCGTAGTGGCATAATAAGAGAAATGTCACTGTTTGCGAGACCTAGTGTGTCCCCCTGCGGAGCAGGCGACGTGGGTTCCCTCAAGTTTACGCAGAGGGGGAACGGCGATAGGGGAAACACGTGAGGAAGGGGAAAATGGTAAATAAGAGTTTGTTTTCCTTCCCAGGAGATTGCCACGCTTGCGCTCGCAATGACAGTTTTGTGTACGCCTAAGGCTGGATTCTTCGACTACGCTCAGAATGACAAGGAGAATTGAGTTTAACCTATACTTTGAGGTCGCTATGTTATCATATACTTACGTTTCAAAAGGTAAATTTGCATTAAAGCAAAAACAAAAATCGCAAATCGTCGGCGATAGGGATGCTATCGTCAAGGTTACGCTTGCAAGCATTTGTTCAAGCGATTTGCACATTAAACACGGCAGTGTACCTCGCGCGGTTGAAGGTATAACCGTAGGTCACGAGATGGTCGGCATTGTCGAGGAAGTTGGCAGTGAGGTAACCAATGTCAAAAAGGGCGACCGTGTGTGCGTAAACGTTGAGACGTATTGCGGAGAATGTTATTTCTGCAAGCACGGATACGTAAACAACTGCATAGACAACAACGGCGGTTGGGCATTAGGCTGTCGCATAGACGGCGGACAAGCAGAGTACGTGAGGGTTCCTTTTGCGGATACAGGACTTGTCAAAATACCCGATTGCGTGACTGATAGGCAAGCGCTATTTGTAGGAGACGTGCTTGCAACGGGCTTTTGGGCAACGAGAATATCCGAAATTTCGCACGATGACACCGTATTGATAATCGGTGCGGGACCGACGGGGCTTTGCACTCTACTTTGTGTTATGCTCAAGAAACCAAAGCGCATTATAGTGTGCGAAAAGGATGAAAAACGCATAGAATTTGTAAATAATCACTATCCTGAAGTATTGACTGTATCACCCGAAAATTGCCTTGATTTTGTAATGAAAAACAGCGATAACGGCGGTGCGGACGTAGTAATCGAAGTTGCAGGCGGAGAGAATACTTTTGAACTTGCTTGGCGTTGTGCACGCCCCAATGCGATAGTCACAATCGTTGCGCTTTACGACAAAAACCAAACGTTGCCCTTGCCCGAAATGTATGGCAAAAATTTGACTTTCAAAACGGGTGGCGTAGACGGTTGCGATATGGAAGAAATACTTTCTTTAATCGCAGACGGACAGATAGACACAGAGCCTTTTATCACGCACACATACCCTCTTGAAAAGATAGAAGAGGCTTATGAATTGTTTGAACAAAAAAGAGACGGCGTGATAAAAGTTGCCATAGAGTGTTAAAAACAAAACATATCAATATTTTATCAAAAAGCGCACTTTATTGTGCTTTTTTTTGATATGTAAAGTGCGTTATAAAGCGGGTATACTTGTTCGAAGACGGAACACGAGGCGCAAGGCGCCGAGCACTTGGAGCGCCGACCTTGACGAATAGTACAAGCGCACAAGCACTGTGTTGCGTAGCCGCGCAGTGCGCGCAGTGGCATAATGAGAGAAATGTCCCTATCTATGGGAGTGCCGACTTCCCCTCTTGCGAACGATGACAAATTTTTGTAGAGAAATGACGGATATTTGAGCAATAGGGGAAAGCCCGAAGGGAAGGGGTGATATTGCATTTGATATGTTCGTACTACACTTATTTCGGGTGCTTAAACTGTTATTATAAATTTTATCTTTTCACCATTGATTCTGCAAGCATCATAAAGTCATAAATCGGCTTGATTGCCACAAATCGTTCCGCCAATTCGTCGGCGAGATTTTCAGAGAATAGAAGGTCTATATCTTGCGACGTTGCCATAAGACACAAGTCTCTTTTTTCAAGCCATAAGCGCATATCTTCGGGATAAGCGGGGTAGTGTGGCTTTTTGTATTCCTCTCCGATGAGCGTAAAATAATGCTGGTTTTCATAGCATTTTTTTGCTTTTTGAAAGGCTTTTGAATTAGATAAAATCAACTCTTTTATGCTTGCCATACTCTTTGCGTCGGCACAATAATATCCGCAACCGTATTTAAAGTTGTAGGGCGAAAGTTCAAAGAAATATCCGGGCAAACCGTGCATTTGATTTTTGTCGCGCATAAAGGTGAGCCACATGTGGTCGCGATAAAGCGAGGTCTTGTCAATGGCAAAGCGCAAGTCCTTGTAAAGACGAGAAATAATGCTTTTGGGCTCGGTGATAAACTGCTCGTCTATGCTCAGCATTTTCGGAGCCATAGCAACGGCTAAATCCGTAAAAGGAATAGAGAGGAATTGTTTGAAATCCTCTTTGTGTTCTTGATACCAAGCCTTTGAATTGTACTTGTGATTGAAGTACAAAAAATCAAGCGTTCGTTGAGAAAAGGGAGTCATCTTACGCCTTGAAAAGTGACACTATCGTGTTTTCGACGATTTTGCGCATCGCGTCGTAATCGATATAGGTGTGATGGTCGTAGACGAACTCGTGGGAGAAAGATTGCACGACGTCCATTGCAAAGTGTATGCGCTCGTTGATATCGGGCATATCCACCCCCAAAGATGTGATTTTCTTTGCGATTGTCAACGTTATCTCGTCTTCAAGGGCGATAAACTTGTTGTTGACAGCCTCGTCGGAGTGCGACATAGAGTGAAGTGCCTCGTGAATGTTGGCGTTGCTTTTGTGTATTTCGATTGCGCCGTCAAGCACGTGAGAGGCGAGAGATTCGAGATTTAGCGGTGCGGTGAGGTTGTTTATCATATCCATAACGGGCGCGAACGCTTTTGTCACGTAAATCTCCAAAACGTCCAAAAGAATATCTCTTTTGTCCTTGAAATATCCGTAAACGATGCCCGTAGACACGCCGGCGTGTTTTGCAATTTGGGCGGTGTTGGTATTGTAATAGCCAACTTTGGAGAATAATTCAAAGCCTGCCTTGACAATTTTATTCTTTTTTTCAATGGAGCGTTCTTGTTTTGGCTCTCTAACTTCTTGTGCCATCGATCACCTCGTGCGGATGCGCAAAAATTTGGATAAAAACATTATACAACTATATCAAAAATAAAGCAAGAAGAGAAAATCTGAAATTTTTTTCATATTTTTTAATCAAACGATTGACATTGCTTTTTTTAAGTTGTATTATCTAATCGATAAAATGTGAATAAAGTTTCATATTTTGCAATCGGAAGAATAAATTTGGTATGAAAGGAGAGAGAAAATGCCTCTTGTTATGGCGCCGGTGGGCAAAGATTTGAGAATTGTGAGGATTATGACGGACGAGAAAACCAAGAAACATCTTGAAAGCCTCGGTATCACAATCGATTCAACCGTCAAAATCATATCCGAGAGCGGTGGAAGCGTTATTTGTCTTATTAAAGACGGCAGACTTGCTCTCGACAAAGAAATGGCAAGAAAAATATTAGTAGCATAAAGGAGAACAATATGCAAAAACTTTTGAGCGATTTCGCTATCGGCGAAAGCGGTGTAATCAAAATAGTGGGCGGTGACGGAAGAATTAGACGTCGCTTGTTCGATATGGGTGTTACGCCGGGTGCGCAAGTGTATTTGAGAAAGAAAGCCCCCTTGGGCGATCCTCTCGAGGTCACTATAAGAGGGTATGAACTTACTTTGCGTAAGAGCGAAGCAAGCATTGTAACTATGGAGGTGCAAGAATAATGAAACGTTTTGCATTGGCAGGCAATCCGAACTGCGGAAAAACGACTTTGTTCAACAGTCTCACGGGATCTACCGCACACGTAGGCAACTGGCCTGGCGTCACGGTGGATAAGAAAGAGGGAACGTACAAAAAATGCGACGAGCCTATCTCAATCGTAGACTTGCCGGGCATTTATTCGCTCTCTCCGTACACTCCCGAAGAGGTTATATCAAGAAATTACATTCTTGATGAAAAACCCGATTGCGTTATCAATATCGTAGACGCAACCAACCTTGAGCGTAACCTTTATCTCACAACGCAAATCATGGAAATCGACGTGCCGATGATCATCGCACTCAACATGATGGACGCAGTTGAGAAAAACGGCGACAAAATCGATGCAAAGAGCCTTGAAAACAAGATAGGGCTTCCCGTCGTTGAGATTTCCGCTTTGCGTGAAAAAGGTCTTGATGAACTTATGCAAAGGGCTTATGAAGTGTCCAAGCAAGGCAGAAAGGGTAAGAGCGTGCTTGAGGGTAGTGCACTCAATCACCTCATCAACGATTGCAGAATCGCACTTGAAGGCGCAGGTGTCGAGAATTCTCTCTTCCATGCGGTGAAACTTGTTGAACTCGACGAAATCGAGGTTGCACAACATCCGCAAGCCACGCAAATGGTGGAAGAGTTTAAGAATACGTTTAACGACGATGTTTTCGGAAACGACTTTGAGGCAATCGTCGCAGATAGCAGATATAAGTACATATCCAAAAATTATTCATCCGTTCTTACCAAAAAAGAGAAGAACGAAAAGGAAAAACTCAGCGTTTCGGACAAGGTTGACAAGGTGTTGACACACAAAGTGTGGGGTATTCCTATCTTCCTTGTGATACTCTTCCTTGTGTTCCACCTCACGTTTGCGGAGGACTTCTTGTTCCTTGGCGCAGGCGGAGTGTTTGACAAAGATCCAATCGTGTGTAGCGATGCTATTGGTACCGTCATCGACGATTTGACGGCTGATACATACGACGAAAACACGACGTATTACACGGAAGACGGCTTCAAAGCGGAAGTTTCTTTTGCAGATGACGGCACGCTTGAAGCGGTTGAGGCAAAGGCATACGTGTACGACGCGGGACACAACATCATCTATCTTGACGAGATAGAGGGCGAAATCGACGAAAACACCAAGTTCTTTGCAGACGAAAATGCAAAATGGGAAGTTACCGTCGAGAGAAACGACGACGGCGTGTATGAATCTGCCTTTGTAAGCGGTATCGATGAATTTTGCTCTGAAGTGACAGTGCACACATTCTTTGGATATGAAGAGAGCGTGTATGGTCCCGGCGTGATTTTGACAAACGTGCTTACCACGTTCACGGATTTCCTCACTGCTTGCATAAACGAAGGTCTTGTAGTTGCCGGCGCACCGGAGTGGTGCATAGGTCTTATCGTAGACGGTATCTTTGGCGGTTTGTTTGCGGTCATCGGATTCTTGCCTCAAATCCTTGTGCTCTTCCTCTTCTTCTCGATATTGGAAGACAGCGGATATATGGCGCGTGTAGCGTTCATTCTCGATAGAATTTTCAGAAAATTCGGCTTGTCGGGCAGAGCGTTTATGCCGATGATAATGGGCTTTGGTTGCTCGGTGCCGGCGTTTATCAACACAAGAACGCTTGCCGACGAAAAGGAAAGAATTGCAACGATAAGAGTTATACCTTTCTTCAGTTGCGGTGCAAAACTTCCGATATTGACGGCTGTTGCAGGCGGTATCGCTACGATATTCGGCTTTGCACATCCCGACGTAATAACGTATATGATGTACGTGCTCGGCGTGGTTGTGGCAATCGCTTGCGTAATCTTGATGCGTGCAACCACAATGAAAGGCGAAGTGCCTCCGTTCATTATGGAACTTCCGGCATACCACATGCCTCAACCCAAGAACTTGGCATTGCACCTTTGGGATAAGACAAAGCACTTTGTGAAAAAGGCATTCACGATTATCCTTGCGTCAACGATAGTGATTTGGTTTGTCAGCCACTTCAGTTGGAACTGGAACTTCCTTGCCGATGAGCAAATGGATCAAAGTATTCTTGCAGGTATCGGCGGACTTATTCAGCCCTTGTTCACACCGCTCGGATTCGGCTCTCAACTTAAGAATTTCGGTTGGGTATTCGCAGTGGCGGCAATCACGGGACTTATCGCCAAGGAAAACGTTATCGCAACATTCGGCACTCTTGCTGCGTGCATAGTGGGCGGAATGATTGACGTAGAAGCGGACGGCGGTATCGCGGCGGTGTCTACAATGATACAAGCAACGGGCATTGACGTAGCGGGCTTGATAGCGTTTATCGCATTCAATATGCTTACGATACCTTGCTTTGCAGCAGTCGCAACCGCAAAGGCGGAGTTGCCAAACAAAAAGTCATTCAATTCGACATTGCTCTTCTGGGTGGCAACAAGTTATATTGTGGCAACAATGATTTACCTCATCGGCGCATGGTGGTGGACGCTCTTCATCTTCCTTGCAATCTGGGCAGTAGTTATCACGCTTATTGTGCTTGACAACAAGGGCAAAATCAACGTCAAAAAGTTCTTTGAAGACCTTGGCGGAAAACTCAAAATCAAAAAGAAAGCCTAAAAAAATAGGAAAAGGAGCAAATATGGGAGCAATCGGAATAGTTACGATAATTGTCAGCGTAGGCATAGTGCTGGGCGTTGCGATAGCGTCGATAGTGCGCAAGGTCAAGGGTAAACCGTCGCTTGGATGCGATTGTGCCGGATGCGCTCACGCAAAAGAATGTTCCGGCAACTGCTCTTGTTGCTCGCAAGAGGGAAGTGTGGATTGGAAAGAACTTGTGGAAAAAAGAAAACAAGAATTGGAAAATCAATCGCAATCCAACGAAAGCGAATCTTGCGAGTGTTGCAAATGTAGTACATCTTCTGCGGTGGATAATAATAACCAATAAACATCGCATCATAGGCAGATCTGTTGTAGCAATACGACAATCTATATTCTCTCTCAAAGCAAAGGCGGGCGCAATGCCCGCCTTTGCTATAAATGTTCGGACGGCATTGCGGTGACGGCATCGAATATAATTCAATGCCGAAAACCGCATTTGTCCTCACATTTGCTACCGCGCCGAGAATTTTTGCTGTCAAAACAAGATAACGTGAAGTCTTGCCGTAATTCCGCAAAATTCTCGGCTTGGTGGGCGTGCATAGTCGCGCGCTTTTTGTTATGCGGAGATTTTGGAATGTGCACTTATTCGAAGCGTTCTTATTAACTGAATGTGTCTTTTTTAAGACGTAACAAGAGGCACAATGCGCCGAATAAGTGTTTGATTTAGCCATTACTTATTTATTCTTAACATTGACATTAAGTGCCATTCGTTGTATACTCAAAGTGCCACAAATCTTAATAAAAATCCATGCAAAAGCCGTTATTTCGATAACAGGTGCATTTTGCGTACAGGTTTTTGTATGGATAAGACTTGGATTTGTGGCAAAATCAGCGAAATGCACTTGTTATAAATTTAGGTTGTATCGAGTGTGTTTTGCGCTCGATATTTTTATTTAGGAGGGGACAATTATGAAATGTCCGAAATGTGGCGGAGAATTGCGCTTGACAAATGACGGAAGATATGCGTGTCCGTATTGTAAGATAGTTTTTAAGAAAAAACAATCGGTGAAAAATGACACAAACACATCACAATCTGTTCCAACAATACAAACGGTACAATCAGCGGATTTTCCCGTATCTATACCGCTTGAAGAAGTGCCTTCTGCGAATTTAAAAAAAGTAGAATCTGTGCAAAATAACACATCTAAAGACATGACAACTGCATCGACGAGTGCCGAAAGCAACAATACAACCGCAGAAAAAACAGAAATCGAAATGCTTAAAGCACGTCTTGCGGAGATGGAAAAGAAGCAGAGCACTCTTGAACAACAAGCACACGACAGTAAAGGCACTTCGCAAATGATGTCCGCTTTTAAACAAACGAAGTTTTATTCTTTTATGAAAAAGTGGGGTATAAAGGTAATTTTCCCCACGACTCTTGTGCTTGTTATAGCAATTACTCTTATGGTGTGCTTGATTGGCGTAAGAGGTATATACGTCAACGTTGAAGATCCTAATGAATTCTATAGTTTCACTGCGTCGAAATATCAATATTATGGCGAAAGTGTCGGCGAGGAATACGTCGATAGTGGCACTTGGAAAGAAAAAGACGGCAAGATGTATCTCACCTATGACGATGAGGATTTTGGCAAGCAAACCGATGAGTATTTTTTCACAAAAAAGGATAACGATACAATATTTATCGGCGAGAAAAAAGATTCTCTTAAAGAGTATAAGAGGGTGCAAATAACCAAGTATAATGCAAACCTGATAGGTTCTGTCCAAATTGCGTTTGACTATAATGGAGCAACCGGTGGAACGAGCACGACTTTGGATAAAGGACAGAAATTGCAAACCGCACCGACACCTACTCGTGACGGATATGTGTTTAAGGGCTGGTATACTGATAAGTATGGTTATAAAACGGAAGGTGCACTGCAACTAAAAGAGGGCATGCGTATGTGGGAAGACACCACTTATTATGCCAACTGGTGGAATGGAAAGACCTATGCTCTTGTATTATCCAATACAGATGTTGAACTTGACCTTGAAGAAGGCGATTTGATCCTGCCGATACTTCAACAGACGGAAAGAGGATATACGTATAAGTATTATTTCTCATCAACAGGTAAATTAATTGATGAAAACACACGTATGCCGGCAGAAAATGTTGTGATAAAGAGAGAGCAAATCTCGGCGAAAACAATCGAAATCACACTTGAACCAGTCGGTGGAACGGTAATTGGAAACTCAAAAGTAACACTTGAATATGGCAAACGTGATGTTAAATTCCCCGTATGTGAAAGCGAAGGTGCGTCTTTTGTGGGATACTTTGTGTGGGATGATAACTCATCAGTAGTGATGGTCACATCTGAAACGGGTGCAATCAATAGTGATTTTTGGCGATACGTATATGAAGACACCACTATACGTGCATTGTGGTTAATTCCTGATAACTTTACGGATTTTAATTATAAAATCAAAGATGGCATTACAATTACAAAGTACAATGGTAGCGCAACTAATGTAACAATTCCGCAAGGTACGACGAGAATAGACGAAAATACATTTAGCAACAAAACGACGATTACAAGCGTAACCATTCCCGATAGCGTTACAAGCATAGGTAATTCTGCTTTTAACGGTTGCAGCGGGCTGACAAGCATATATTATAAAGGCACGATTGGCAGTTGGTGCGGAATAAGCGGTCTTTACAATATTATGTCGAGTTCAAGAACTTTGTATATAGGTGGTAAAAAGGTCGCGGGCGATTTGGTTATTCCTGATAGTGTGACTAATGTTTCCGATTATGCGTTTTATAATTGTAGCGAAATTACAAGCGTTATGTTTGGCAACAAAGTTAAAAGCATAGGGAGAAATGCATTCAACGGATGCACAGGACTGACAAGCATAATAATTCCAGACAGTGTAGAGAGTATAGGAGATAGTACTTTCTATGAATGCAGTGGACTGACAAGCATAACAATCGGTAACAGTGTTACGAGCATAGGTTCATCTGCTTTCTATAATTGCAAAAAATTAACAACAATCAACTTTAACGGGACAAAAGAGCAATGGAATGCTATAAGCAAGGATTATTCTTGGAAATACAATACGGGTGATTACATCGTTTGCTGTACAGATGGGACGATAAGCAAAAGCGAATCATAATTGCTTGAAATAGCATAGCGTTATGCTTGAAGTGATTGCAACAATGCAAAAGCCTCTTGCACTATGATTGGTGCAGGGGGCTTTTTATGTCTATATATAACACCTGCAAGTGGAAATTTGTGATTTCGTCTGAATGACGAGTGGTGGACGTCCATGCGACATGCGGCGTAAACTATGGCAAACATTTGCGTATTCATTGATTTTTGCGTGTCGGCGTGTTATTTTTATAGTAGTAAATATCGATTTTATCCCTTGAAATCGAGTGGGAGCGTATATGGGAGAAATAGCGCAAAAGGCGAAACGCAATAGCATTTTAGAATTGTACAGATTTTTGTTCGCAATGTGGGTGGTGTATTATCACGGCTATTTCTTTTTGCCCAAAACCATATTGTTTGGCTATGGCAAGTATGCCGTTGATTTCTTCTTTATACTTACGGGCTTGTTTTTGATGAACAGCGTCAAAAAATCCGCAGAAATGCCATTCTTTAAGGGATTGGGCAACCTTGTGTGGAAGAAGGTGCGACCGTTGGGCGTAACATTGATTATTTCGCTTATTTTTGCGCAAATATATTTCTGGATAAATATCAGCAGAGGGGAGACGGGCGGATTTTTCGGATATATGTGGTATGTGGAATGGCTTGTCCTCGTGCCCATAATTTATTATGTGCTATATCGTGTGATACGCAACAAGAAGGGATTTTACCTTGTTGTGGCAGTGCTTGCAATCGTGGCATACGTGTTGCAAAACATGGTGTTTCAAGGCTGGGGATTTTTGCGTGCTCTCGTGGGGATGGGGATAGGCATATTGATTGCGCTTGTGCCAAAGAATAATTGGAAAATCAAGAATTTCAATGTAAATTGGTTGATAACTCTGTTGCTTACCGTCGGGACCATAGTGTTTGCGTGTTTCTGTGCTTATATCCCCGGACGAGAACATATATTTATATTGGTGCTTTTCCCGTCTCTTGTGTATTTCGCAACGTGCGTGGATGCACATATCTCTGTGTTTGATTATTTGGGTGGATTGAGTTTTGGGCTTTATGCCTATCAGACAATCTGCAGGGTTCTCGAGCAGGTTGGCGCAATGAACGAAAACGAGCATCGGATATATTTCTTCCTTATAATTGTGGGGATGAGCGTGCTTGACGACTTGATAAAGAGAGCCGTTCGCAAGTATAAGGCAGTGAAAGCCTCAAAAGAATGTGTAGCGCAAGATGACACCTCGAAATTAAATTAAGCAAAAATGCATTCAAAATTATTGTAAAATTCATTGCTTGTGCTACAATATCTCACGTGCAAGAATATTCATATTCTTGGCGCACTTTGTGTGAAATAATCCGCATAATAATTTGCGGATGGAATATTTATTTTGGAGGACAAATCAATGGCAAAGACCGTTAAGGCAACAACCGGTAGTTCGGCAAGCGCAACGGCAAAAAGATCTCCGCTTTCAAACGTAGCAGTGAGACTTTTCGGCGCAATTCTTGCATTTGTCGGCATTCTTCTTGTGGTAACAAAACAAGCCGTTCCCACTATGGCGGTGACAGTGGCGGCAACATTTTTCGTCGTGGCAGGTTTCTTCCTTGCAGTGAGCAATTTCAAGAAACTTATCGAGGGCGGTAGAGTATCCAACGATGTGATAATTTACTTCTTGTTCGGCATTCTTCTTATGGTTGCAGGCACACTGCTTTTGGTGTTCGCGTCAAGCGTTGTGAAGTGGTTCATCGTGCTTTTGGGTGCGCTTATCGCTGCATACGGGCTTGCAATCCTCATCCGCTTTATTGTGCGTCCGAGAAGCAAGGGGCTTATGATTATAGACATCATCCTCTCGGTCTTGGCGATAATCGTCGGCGTGCTTATCGCACTTTTGTACGTGCCCGAAATCGCAAGTGCAGAGAGCGGTGTATGCTTCTACATTTTCGGTGCACTTGCTATTGCGTTGGGTGCGTGCGACTTGGTCCTCTATTAATTTCAATCCCTTAAATAGCGATTTGCTTTGTCAAAGCCCTATGTCTGTCAACTCACGTACGATTTGTCATACATAGGGCTTTTCTTTACTGTCATTGCGAGCGGAAAGTGGCAATCTCCTGGGAAGGAAACGTTAACTTTTTAATTTCAATTTCCCCCTTCCTCACGTGTCACATCGGCGTTTGCAAAGCAATCCGCCTCGTTCGCTTTGGCTACAACACATTCACTGGATGTGTTGTTTAACGCGTCGCGCCCACAATAGCCGTTCCCCCTCTCGACAAGCGAAGGGAACCCACGGCGCCTGCTCCGCAGGTGGACACACGGCGCGGTTGCGGTTCGCAACCGCTATACGTTGCCTCTGGCAACCATCGGCACTCCCATAGATAGGGACAATTCACTCATTATGCCACTGTGCTTTGTGCGCCAGCCGTGGGCAACAATACGGCGCAGGTCTCGCGATAACTATGCTTGCGCATAGAAACCTACGGTTTTATTTTCTTGCGAAAACATCGCTGCGTGATTATCTGCGCTCCAAAACCCTTGCAAGCAAGTTTTTCCGTTTGACAGTGGCGCTTGTACTATCCATCAAGGTCGGCACTCCAAGTGCTCGGCGCCTTGCGCCTCGTGTCACGTCTTTGAATGAACACATAATGTTAATAAGAACGCCTTGAATGAGTTTGCGTTATCCATTGTGCTATAAGTTTGTATATTCATTTTCAATTTTTAACTTATAGGTTTGACATAAAGCACTATTTGGGATAAAATAGCAAAAGAAATGCGGACATGGCGGAATTGGCAGACGCGCAAGATTCAGGTTCTTGTGAGCA
>CAZCKS010000035.1:0-13712 GCA_964499325.1 uncultured Bacteroides sp.
TCGAAAAGGACTATTTGATTGGATATTACGAGTGCGGAAACAGATATATCTTCCTCGACGGCTACGGCACGGGTATGGCAAAACTCAAAGAAGATACGAGTTATACCGAGGTGCGTTTGACCTACGAGAAAAAAGCAAACGAAGTACATGTGAAGTTTATCGACGTGCCGTATGACTTTGAGTATGACGAGCAAGCGGTGTTCTATCTCGCTACATTCGGAAACGTACTCACTGTCAAACAAGCGAGCGGTTTGGAGGGCATGGAGTTTGTCAACTCTCACATCTCGAGCGGTGCGATAATTACGTTGGGCGAGACGGCGTTTGTTGCCGGTAATTCTTTCAATACGTCTTTCCTTAAAGGTATTACAATAGTCACAAAAGACGGTGTGTTGAGCGATACGGCAAAGAAGAGTTGCGTTGACACAAGCAAAGTGTCATACGGTACGGCAGGTTTCTATAACATCGGCATTACTCTCGAATATGCAGGCGAGAGCGTCGTGGCGCAATATGCAGTGCAAATATTAAACAAGGCATTGTACACAGGTGACAATAAATGGGTGTTTAATTACGGAAGTGGTACGTTAAACCCGTCATTTAGTCTTAATATCGAAAAAACGGGCGTTATGACTTTGGATTGCGGAGAGCAATACACGGGCTTTATCAATCTTGACGGAGAGGAACAAGTGCATGCGATTTTGCAAAACGCAAACGGGGACAAATTGACGGTGTCGGCACGTTTTGTTAAGGACGGATTGTTGTTTGTGCGCGGTAGCGGAGCGATGTCCTTCAACGAGTATTTCACCAAAGGCACAAAAGATTCCGTCGGCGGAACGGGTGCGGTGATACGCAAGTTTGTATATAACGACGTGACAACGTATATGTTCTCGGTATCGGCAAATTCCGCAACCACTATGCTCGAAACGTTTGATACGTCAGAGGGCGAGGGTATGCAAAACGGTTCTATCATATTGTTTGACGTGAACGACAAGCAATATATCGTCAAAATCATCGAGTGGGGCAATACGACGAAAGGTCTTGCGGTAAGCGATAAATATCGCGGTGTGTATACCAAGGAAGGTGCGGACGAACTTGATATAGACGGTTTCGGCTCACTTACGCTCGGACTACAAGACGGAACGTACAGCATAAACGAAAACGGCTCACTGTATATTGAAATCGGCGAAGATGCGTGGGTTGTGGACGTTGATTTCTCGACAATGACGTATGCGGACAGCAAGATAAAACTTGACAACACGTTGGTGTTGGGCAAGACGTTTAGTGCGTCGTACAACTTCACTTGCGAGAATTCAAGCGACTCTTATGCAATATATAAAGCCGTAACCAAGTTTGAATTCCTTGTAGACGGTAAAGTGCGCGTGACATCTACATCTGAAGAGCACGACAGCGGAGATGACGCTTGCTCGGCTGACACATACAATCCGACTTTTGCAAGCGCAAACGGCAAGATGGGCACGTACAGCGTGAAAGGAAAGACTGTAACCGTAACAGTTGGCAATGAAACAATAGAGTTTGAACTCAACGACGTGTCATTGGTGCTTAATATCACTTGCGTATCGACAACCGTCGAGGATACTGCACACGGATATTTTGCGACTGGTACGCAATTTTCTGTTCAATAAAATATTGACAAATAGAGGGTTTGGACTTAAAATAAATTAAAATATGCTTAAAATAAGCGCAAAAACCGCATAATTATGCAAGATTTGCATAGATGTTGCATAAAAATTCGCAAAACAACGCTTTTATGCATAAATGATTTGAGCGATAAAATAGGTATAAGGCGACGCCCCAAGGGGCGGAGCAGTATATAGAAGCAATAAGGAATTATAAAAGGAGAAAGGACAATGAAGCGAAACAAAATATTGTTTGTAATTGCGATTGTGGCAATGTTGGCTGTTTTGTTCGTTGCTTGCGATGACGGTTCTCAACCTGAACATACTCATACATACGGAGCATGGAGCATCACAACAGCGCCGACAGAGACTACCACAGGCAGTGCATCAAGAGTTTGTGCGTGCGGAGAGACCGATACCGTAACGGTTGCGGCACTTTCCGATACATCCGTATGGAGCGTTGAGATAAGTCAAGACGCCACGCACACGAGCAATGGTTTTGCTGTTTACAAATCTCAATACGGCAGTGTTACCACCACAAGCGGAATGGGACAACATACGTATGGCGCTTGGACAATGACCAAAGAGCCGACTATGACTGAAACGGGCACTGCGATTAAGGTTTGCGACTGCGGACATTCCGTTACAGAGACTGTTCCGGTGCTGTCCAACAACGTATGGACGATGGACGATAGCAATAAACCTGCACACGGCGTAGCGGGCAAGGTTGTTTACACGTCCGATTACGGCACGGTTGAGATTGCTGTTGCAGCGCAAGACCACGTATACGGAAAATGGACGGACAACGGCAACGGCACGCATACACATTCTTGCTCTTGCGGTGACCACGAAACCGATAATTGCGTTTATGACCAACGTGTAGCAAGCGCAGCGTATAAGAAAGCGGACGCAACTTGTACGACGGGCGCAGAATACTATTATTCTTGCGTTTGCGGAGCAAAGGGCACCGAGACGTTCTTCAACGGCGAAGGCACAGGACACGAATTCAGCGAATTTACGTTGACAAAGGCTCCCACTTGCACGGAAACTGGCTTGGCAACGGTCAAGTGCGGTAAGTGCGAATATGAGAACGACAACAGCGTTATTTCCGCTCTCGGTCACACTTGGGATACCGAGTGGCATCCGTATTTCGGCAACAGCCAATATAGGGATGAAACAACGGGCGAAGTGATTGTCGAAGAGGATACCGAATCCGAATATCATGCACACGCATGTACTGTTTGCGGAGTGTTTGATGTAGAAAACAAGGTTGCACACACCTTTGGCGATGAAGTGCTTGTTTCAAGCCCCTCCAACGGCTATCATCAAATGAGCACGGTGCATACTTGTGAGTGCGGATATTCCGAAGAAGTCAAAGACAACCTCGGTTATCTCGAATACTGGACAAAGGGTGAAGAAGTCGCACCGACATACAACAATGCAGGTTATGCGGTTTACACAAGCGGAAGTTATACTTACACTCTCGTGCTTGACAAACTCGTAGCGCCTTATGACAATCATACATATTACTTTGTTGACGTGGAGTTGAGAGACGGAGTTACCTCAGGTCAAACCAGCGTTTATTCTTGGTCAACGGCACCGATTACACTCGATGCTAACGGCGCAGGCGTTGGAGAGTCAAACCCTGTTAAAGGCACCAACAAAGTGACGATGGTTGACGCAAGCACAGGCAAAATCACTTGGACTGTTACGGATTCCGAGAACAAAACAACCACATACAACGGCTATGTCGATATGAACACCGGTATCGTGGTTATGAGCAATGAATCTCCGTTTATTAAGGACGTTTACATCGGTTCTTGGCTTGAAGAGGGCGCACTTAATCAAAGCGCATTCCAAGGCTCCGCTTGGGGCTCAAATATGGCAGTGACCTACACACACAACTGCTCTATCGGAACACACTCATTCAACATCTTCATCAATGAGGACGGCGAAGTGTCGTTTGGAGTAGATTTTGTTGACGCCAACGGCGACGCAATCTCTGCAAACGCAGTATACAACGCATCTTATGTCCAAATCCAAAAGGACGGCGAAAAGGTTGACGCCTTTGCAAAGAACACAAGCGGTAATCTTGTTCAAACGGACGGAATGGAAGGCAAGTATACGGCAGGTCCGGAAGAAAGTATTACGCTCAACGGTGTAGGCGGTGCCACTGTTAGCATTAGTGGCGTAACTTATAACGGCACTTACAGCAAAGTCAGTGGTAAAGACTACTATGACGTTTACTTCTATCAAGACGAAGTTGCCGTAGTGTATTCGCAAATGACGTTTGACGTTGAGGCAAAGACGTTTACATACACTCTTCCCTCAACGAGTATCGTATATCAAACAGAATACGGTACTGTTGATGAAAAATACAATTATGCAAACAACAACATTGCATTCACACTCCCGACTCCCGTTGTCGAAGGAGATACTGGCAGTAAAGTGTTCGCAGGCTGGAAGTTGAACGGCGAGGGCGAATATGTCACAACATATACTCCCAACGGCACATCTGTTACGTTTGTTGCGGATTGGAATACATTTACCGTTGTTACGGTTGTTGACGAAGTTGGCGGAAATAGTACCGTCAAAGTTCCGTCTGGCACATCAATTCTCTCACAATTACCCGCTTATACGTCAGAAACCGTTACGAACGGTTATAAGTTTGGCGGATGGTATGTAGACACCGACAATGACGGTGTGTTGAACACCGACAACGACGACGTTCTTGACAACTTTGTTGAAGCATCCGATGATGTTGCTACTATGACAGTCTTTGCGGATTGGTCTTGGGCAGGTAACGTGACGTTTGAGGCACAAACCGGTTACACATTTGTTTACGATGCAGTCAATGGCTATTGGAAGAGCAACAACACAGGTGTCAATAGTTCAAATGCACTCATGGAATTTACTGTAACAGAGGGCATAGCGGTTGTTTCTTTCGACTATTATTGTGAATCCGAAGCAGCAAGCAAGTGGGACTATATGACAATTTATTATGGTCCGTCTTGGATTTCTGTAACTGCCGGCGGTAATGATTGCGATTGGAATTGGAAGACAATAACAACAACGCTTGACGCATCTATTGATGACAGCCATCAATGTGTAAGAATCACCTATCAAAAGGATAGCAGCGGTTTCGACGGTAGCGATACGGCATATATCCGCAATCTTACAATCAACGGTATCCCTGTATATGCACAACAACCTCTTAACAAGGATATTGCAGGCACGTATACAAGCGATGATACAACAGTTGTTGTCGGTGCAGGCGGAAACGTCACAATCGACGATACGGCATACATCTACACAACTGTCGATACCAATAAGATTGGCGTAACAATCGACGGCACGTATAAAGAAATTGCTCTTGATAAGGCAAACGGCACTTGCACGATTGCAGTTCCGCAAGTTGACGTGTCATACAACCTTATGGGACACGGCGAGAACAGCACGACGGCTGTTGACAAGATGTCCGAGCAAACTCTTGCAAGTGCTCCGACGGCGGATGGTTGGAAGTTCCGTGGTTGGTACACGGACGAGGCTCTCACCACAGAGGCTGCAAGTACATTCGTAGCAAGCGAGAACGTCACGTTCTATGCGAAGTGGGACAAGCAAGTAACCATCACATACAAGTACAACGATTCCACAACGGCTGATGCGACGGACAGCACTTATTATGCAAACGACAAGGTCACTTCCGTCCAAGCTGTTGACTTCAATTACGGCACAAAGGCGTTCGCAGGCTGGTTTACGCAAGACGGTAGCACGTCGGGCGAGTGGGGCGATGAGTTTATCGCAGACACCATAATCGAGGACAATGTAACCGTTTATGCAAAATGGGTTGAACCGTCCGCATTTGCAGGTACGTATGTAATTGTTAAACTCAGTGCAAGCGGAGTTGACAATTTCTATAACGGAATCAGCACCAAATTGACGGTTGATAATTTTGGAGAAAGCACTGTTACAGGATATAACGGATTCTCTTATGGCAACACAATAAAAATAGAATTTGTTGAAGGAAGCACCAGCAACGTAAATATTACTGTAACTACCAGTTATAGTACAAGCACATATAATGGTGCATATGATGCGGAATCTGGCGTTATCGTAAGAGCGGACAGTACATCGGGCTTTGGCTCAACTATCTATATGATGGTTCCTGATAATGCTGAATACAAGAAGACTGATTTTAGCGCATTTGCTTGGAGTGAGGGCAGTGTTTATCACAAACTTATCTCCTTTGCAGATAGAAATGCAAGCGTCGATACGACACGTACAGTCTTCGTCCAAAATGCAACAAACGTGGTGTTCGATGCACTTTGGGAAGCACGCGACAACAAGTATGCTCAAATAGAAAATGTAGCAGACATCAAGGCAAATGCACTCACACTTTATGTGACTGACGGCAATACCGACTATAACTATGCAAAGAATGCAAGTGGCAACTTGGTCGCATTGACAGATACTTATCAAGGACAGTACGGCGATATGACTGCAACGTATATCGTTGTCAGTGGTGCAGGTGTTATTTCAATCGTTCATGACGAAGATGTGACGACAGGTACCTATACGGTGGATAGCGACGGCATGCTTAACGTATTGACATCAGATGCAAGTTATACCGTAATTGTTGAGGACGGCGAGTATGTGCTTGAAGACAACAAGGTGACTATCACTTACGTCAATGACAAGGTGAGTGTAGACAGCGTGAACGTGTATAGCGGTATCAAGTACACTCTTGTAAGCGAAGGCCTCGACGTGGACGGATTTGTCTTCCGTGGTTGGTATGATAATGCTGATTTCAGCGGTAGCAAAGTTACAAGCGTAACTCCTACCGAGGCAAAGACTTATTATGCAAAATACGATGCGGCTGTGTCTGTAACGTTTGATTACAACGGTTATACGGACGGCGACGGCAACACGTCTTATGCAGTGACAGGCAAGTACGCCAATGACACAGTGGGCACGCTTCCCACAACGCTTAATGACGTAACGTTTGGCACAAAAGTGTTCAACGGCTGGTATACTGCAAACGGTAGCGAGGGCGATTGGGGCACACAAGTGACCACAAGCACCACTCTCACTGCAAACGTAACATTCTATGCAAAGTGGATTGAACCGCACGCAATGATGGGTGAATATCTCTATGGTGCAAACCTTGATCCGTCCGAAACCGGTATCGCAAAAGAGGAGAAAACGTTATCTTCCGGTAACTATAAATTTACCGTTGATGCGCTCGGCAACGTGACCGGGTGGAAAACCGGTGTGATTAAGGATTATGATCCCGAAACAGGCACGTTCTATATCGATGTAAATGGTGCAAAATATTATGGCGGATTCAACGCTACAACAAAGACAATGTACATTGAATACTCGTCAAATAAGACAAGCGCATATCACGATATCGGCTTTGCAGCAGGCGCAATAGACGGCGCAACGCCGACTAAGGCATACGACGTCGCATGGAACAAGGGTATTACAAAACTTGTGAGAATCGAATATAGCAATTCCACTTATAACTATATTCTTATTATGGATAGACGAGTTTACGCCGTAACAAGTTGGACTGCGTATGATGCAGACGGTGCAGACTTGTCAGATTTCACGGCAGTGTATAATACCGCAACAAAGATTACACTTGTTACAGATGCAGGCACAATGTCGTTTGGCAAAGTCAACAACAACTTTGAGACCAGCGACGGTATGGAAGGCACTTACACCACAACCGAGACCCTCGGTACGGTTGTTGTTGACGGCTATGGCAATGCTACAATCGGTGAGAACAGTGTGTCTTACACGCTCAACGGCAACAACATTACGCTTGTCTACAACAACAGAATGTATGTGCTCACTCTCAATAAGGATAACTCCACATACACCCAAGCACAAGACGGCTATCAAGGTACCTACACGATGCCCGATGAGAGCGCTATCACTCTTGACGGCTACGGCACAGTGACAGGCACAACGCAAACTTACGTTGTGAGCGACGCAACAATCACCATCTATGACGGCGAAAATGCAACCTCTTATGGTCTTGACACTGCCAACAACAAGTTGCTTGGCAAGAGCAAATTCGCAGGCTTGACATTCAGCGGTACATACTACGACGAATGGGATGAATCAAACAACTCAATCAAGTTTGTGTTTGATGACAGTAGCACTTTGAGTGGTGTGCTTGAAAGAGGCGCATATAAGGTTAAGTTTACCGCAACGTTTGACGGCACAACGCTTACGATGACTATGACAGAAAATGTTTCGTATGCATCGGATTGGGTTGGTAAGACGTTGACAGCAACGCTTTCGGGCAACACGTTTACTATCACAAGTTGGTATAAGACATCCGGAACTTATACGTTTGCAAATCAAGGTACACTTACTTGTGCAGACTATCAAGGCTAATCGCACTTTGACTGAAAGTCAATGAAAAAGCAGTCGGGCGCTCTCTTTTGAGAGCGCTCGCTTTTTTTTGCGCCTTGTCGGCTGGATATTTCGACTTCGCTCAATATGACAAGGAATAGTTTCCTTTCCAGGAGATTGCCACGCTTGCGCTCGCAATGACACTATAAAACGCGCGTATACGCGCTTGAATAATAAAATATCAAATTATAGTTGCATATTTTGCATAATAATTGTAAAATAAGGGCGGTTGGGTATCCAACCGATTATGGAATAAACCTTTTGGAGGAATTTATAATGGCAAACGTAAAAGTCGCTATCAATGGTTTTGGTCGTATCGGTCGTCTTGCATTCAGACAAATGTTTGGTGCAGAAGGTTATGAAATCGTCGCTATCAACGACCTCACAAGCCCCAAAATGCTTGCTCACCTTCTCAAATACGATTCAACGCAAGGCAACTATGCAAATTCTCACACTGTTGAGAGTTGTGACGCTGTTCTCAACGAGGACGGCACTGTCAAAGAGGACGGTTACATCGTCGTCGACGGCAAGAAAATCACTATCTACGCAAAAGCAAAAGCGGCAGAACTCCCTTGGGGAGAACTTGGTGTTGACGTTGTGCTCGAATGCACAGGTTTCTACACCTCAAAGGCAAAAGCACAAGCACACATCGACGCAGGCGCACGCAAGGTTGTTATCTCTGCTCCCGCAGGCAACGACCTTCCCACAATCGTTTACAACGTCAACCACACCACGCTCAAAGCAACGGACAACATCATCTCCGCTGCAAGTTGCACAACAAACTGCCTCGCTCCTATGGCAAAGGCTCTCAATGATTATGCTCCCATTATGAGCGGTATTATGACAACGGTTCACGCATACACCGGTGACCAAATGCCTCTTGACGGTCCGCAAAGAAAGGGTGACCTCCGTCGCTCTCGCGCAGCAGCAGTCAACATCGTTCCCAACAGCACTGGCGCTGCAAAGGCAATTGGTCTTGTTATCCCCGAACTCAACGGCAAACTTATCGGTTCTGCACAACGTGTTCCCACTCCCACCGGCTCCACGACAATCCTCATCGCAGTTGTCAAAGGTCACGTCACTGTTGACGGCATCAACGCAGCAATGAAGGCAGCAGCAACAGAGTCCTTTGGTTACAACACTGACCAAATCGTCTCCTCCGACATCATCGGTAGCCGTTTCGGTTCTATCTTCGACGCAACTCAAACTATGGTTGCTCCTATGGAAGACGGCAACACGCAAGTTCAAGTCGTTTCTTGGTACGACAACGAGAACAGTTACACATCACAAATGGTGCGTACTATCAAGTACTTCTCCGAACTCAAATAAAAATCGCCATATTGTCAACGGCGATGCGTTAATACACGCATCGCCGTTATTTTTATGGCGATTTTTATTTTTCTACCGCACGATAAATTCGTTGCTATTATCTCAAAGTGCTAAAATGTCACACGTCAGTTTCGCCGAATTTCTCGCTTGGTGAGCGCACGGCGTGCGCGGTAGGGGTGTTGAGTTTTGGTTCGGGCGGGCGTTTCCTTGTTCTTCATCTAAATTGTGAGGTTTTTATAAACGTTCAATAGTGAATAACTTTGTCAGCACCCCATCGCTTGAAAGTCGTGTACAAAAGTACACTTGGCTTTCGTTCGATGGGGTGCTTTCGCGTTCTTCATCTATTTAGCGCAGTTTTTATATATAGATACAAATAATCCTTGTTTCAAATTAAAATATAAAATTTTTCTTGTGCATTTGTCCGAATAGTGCTAAAATATTTGCATAAATAATAATACGGATTTCCGTTTGGAGGAAAAAATGAACGTTTTTACTAAATTCGGTTGCAGAGTTTTTCAACAAGTTGCGCGCGTCGCAATGAATTTGGTTCCGTGGGACCAATGTGAAAAGACTTTTTCCGGCCCGGGAAGCATTTCTGAACTTCCTAAATTCCTCAAAGAAAAAGGCTTTGAGAGCATTTTGATTGTTACGGACGGTTTCCTTTTCTCGTCAGGCAAAGTGGACCCCATTATGGCTGCTTGTGAGGCAGAGGGTATGCGCAGTTGCTGCTACCACGACGTCGTTCCCAATCCGACAATCGGAAACATTGAGGACGGTCTCAAAATGTATCACGAGAACAACTGTGACGCGATTGTAGCCGTCGGTGGCGGTTCGGCAATGGATTGCGCAAAGACTATCGCAGCAAGAGTTTGTTGCCCCAATAAGAGCGTACAACAAATGAAAGGTCTTGTGAAGATTTGGCTCAGCAGTTTCTCTTCCAAGAAACATTTCCCTCCGCTTGTTGCAATTCCTACAACGTCCGGTACGGGCAGTGAAGCGACGCTTGCCGCTATCGTGTCCAATCCCGAAACGCACGAGAAATATCCTATCGAAGACCCGCTTCTCATCCCGAGATACGTCGTTATGGACCCCGAACTCACCAAGTCACTTCCTCCGCATCTTACCTCTACAACGGGTATGGATGCTCTTACGCACGCGGTTGAGTCATATATCGGTAGCGAAAACACAAAGCAAACAAAGAAAGACGCTATCGAGGCTGTCCAACTTATTTACAAATATCTCCAAAAGGCTTATGATAACGGCGAGGACCTTGAAGCCCGTGTCGAAATGCAAAAGGCTGCATACCTTGCAGGTAAGGCATTTACACGCGCTTACGTCGGCTATGTGCACGCAATCGCACACTCTCTCGGCGGTCAATACGGTGTGCCTCACGGGCTTGCAAACGCTGTGATTTTGCCTCGCGTGCTTAAAGCATACGGCAAATCCGCGCATAAAAAACTCGCTCAACTCGCAGACTGTGTAGGTATCGAGGGCGCAGACAATGCCGAGAAAGCAAACAACTTTATCAAATGGATCGACGATATGAATACTTATATGAATATCCCCGATCGCATCTTGTCACGCGACGGTAGTCAACTCATCAAAGAGGAAGATTTGCCGGTTATGGTTGCACACGCGTATTCCGAGGCAAATCCGCTTTATCCCTGCCCGCAAGTTTGGGGTAAGAAAGAACTCGAAAAGATTTACCGCGAGATTATGTAAGTATAATGCGTTGCGAGGCATTTTTGCCTCGCAAAGTGCATAATCGCAACCCCGTTTGACGAGACGTCTTGACTTTCAAGCGGGGCTTTTTGTACTCAAATTGCAAAAGTCGTTGTTTTGGATAAAAACACGGCTTTATCCTGTCAAAATGCACAAATAAACCATAAAATGCGCAAATTTGAGTGCTTTAAGCCACAATACAAGGATATATTATGTTATTTGGAAAATATATAAATAAATACTATCTGAAATATTGGTGGTTATTCCTTTTGGGACTCGTCGGACTTATTGCCGTTGACGTTTTCCAGTTGTACATCCCCGAATTTTTGGGGCGTCTTGTCGACCTGTTCGATACCAACGCAAGCGGTGCTATCGATATGGGCGAACTTACAGAGATTATTATCGGTGTAATGGTTGTTGCCGTTGTCATGTTCTTCGGACGTGTGCTTTGGCGACTTACGCTTTTCAACGCCTCGCAAAGGATTGACGCCGATTTGCGCCATACAATGTTTAGAAAGAGCGAGAGACTTTCTCAACGCTACTATCACGAGAACAAGGTTGGCGCCGTTATGGCGTGGTTTACAACCGACCTCGAACAAATTGAAGAGTTCTTCGGTTGGGGCTCGGTTATGCTTGTGGATGCGCTTTTCCTTTCCGTACTCACGCTTTATAAAATGTTTATGCTTGATTGGGTGCTTTCTTGCATCCTCATTTTGCCGTTGGTTCTTATAGTGGTGTGGGGCATGCTTGTCGAAAAGTTCATGGCGATGAAGTGGGAGTATAGACAAAAAGAATTTGACAAACTATACGACTTTTCGCAAGAGAGTTTTACGGGCATAAGAGTTATCAAGGCGTTTGTTAAGGAAACGCAACAACTACACGCATTTGCCAAAATCGCAAAGAAAAATGCCGATGCAAATATAGAACTTGTCAAAGTTTCCGTCCTTTTCGATGCAATTATCGAGATTATTATCACGGTTATTATGGCGTTGATTCTCGGCTTGGGCGGATATTTCGTGTACAGATATGCAACGGGTGATCCAATATTCCTTTTCTCACACAAAGTGGATATGACTGCCGGTAATCTTATTACTTTCGTGACATATTTCGACACGCTTATCTGGCCTATGATTGCGCTGGGACAAGTGGTGACTATGCGTTCTCGTTCCAAAGCGTCTCTCAAACGCATAACCAATTTCCTTGACGAAGATGAGGAAATCTGCAACCCCGAAAACGCAATCGTGCTTGAAAACGTGCAGGGAAATATCACCTTTAATGACTTTTCTTTCGCTTATCCAAATACGGATATGAATGTGCTTAAGAGCGTCAGCGTAAATATCAATGCCGGAGAAAGTATAGGCGTTGTCGGCAAAATCGGGTGCGGTAAAACGACGCTTGTCAATACGCTTTTGCGCTTGTATAACATTGAAAAGGGCAAAGTGTTTATTGACGGTTGCGACATTATGGATTGCGATATAGACAGTGTGCGCAACGCAATAGGCTACGTACCACAAGACAACTTCCTTTTCAGTGATAAGGTACGCAATAATATTGCGTTTTCGGACCTTGATGCGGAAAAGAATAAAATAATTGAGGCGGCGCAGTTTGCTGACGTGCATTCCAACATCCAAGAGTTTCAAGACGGATATGATACCATTTCTGGCGAGCGGGGTGTTACTTTGTCTGGCGGACAAAAACAACGTATATCTATCGCAAGGGCGTATATCAAGGACGCACCGATTATGATTATGGACGACTCTGTTTCAGCAGTTGACGTCAAGACGGAAGAAAACATACTCAAAAACATATCCGAAAAGCGTAAAGGCAAGACAACCATAGTCATTGCGTCTCGTGTTTCAACAGTTGCACATCTGGACAAAATTCTTGTGCTTAACAACGGCGAGGTTGAGGCTTTTGACACTCCCGAAAGATTAAACGAAATTTCTCCCACTTACAAAAAGATGGTGTATTTGCAAAAACTCGAAAGAGAAGTTGAGGGAGGTGACGTGCAATGAAGACAGATGTCGAAAAACTCAAAGGTGACGTCCACATTCCCACAAAAGATATGTTAAAGCGTATAAATCGCTACTTAAAACCCGAAATGGGCAAGTTTGTTGGCGCAATGTTGCTTATATTGCTTAACGTAATTCTCGACATAATACTACCGCTTTTTGTAAGTGCGATCACAAACAACTTAAAGTCGGACGCTATAAATCTTGAGTTTATTATAGGCATGGCTGTCGCTTACGTAGGCATTGGCGTGTTTAACCAAGCATTTCTTGTTTGGGAATCATTGCTGCTTCAAAAGGCAGGACAGAACATAATCTTGCGCTTGCGCAACGAAGTGTTCGAGCATATAGAATTACTATCGCAAAACCAATTTGACGAGATGCCTGTCGGCTCGCTTGTGACAAGAGTCGCCTCATATACGGCATCCATGTCAGACTTGTTTACCAATGTTATAGTAAACGTAATCCGCAATGCGCTTACCGTTGTGGGCGTGTACGGCATTATGTTGTATCTGTCATGGCAACTGTCTCTTGTGATGTTGGCGTTTATCGCGGTGGTGTTTGTCGTATCGTTTGTGTTCCGCAAAATCGT
>CAZCKS010000036.1:0-13261 GCA_964499325.1 uncultured Bacteroides sp.
TCTCTTGAATGCTCTCAACAATTCGCTCATAGTTGTCCAACATCGTATCAAAGTTATTTCCGCCAATAAGCAACACTATAACTTTCGGTTTAAGGTCACACACGGACACTTCAAGCCTTTGTTCCAGCATTATTGTGGTGTCTCCGCTTATCCCTCGGTTGGACGTAACGTATTGAGGATAATACTTGTCAAGGTCACACATATCGGTCAGGCTATCGCCCAGAAAAGCCACGTCAACCTCATAATCGGCATATCTTTCGTTTTCCTGCGCATACTTTTGCAACTTTTCCGCATAAAACACCGCATAATCAAAAGGCTCTTGCGCCCCACGTTGTTTGACAAAATACACCACTGACAAAACAATAGCGCATATAAAAACGCATACCGCAATACTCGCGCAGACAATAATTTTGGTCTTTTGTCTCATTGTTCTCTCCTTCGGTGCATATTACGCATTTAATTCTATCATCCTCCGAGGCAGTTGGCAACAACGTTTTGTATGCTTGACTGTTTCGTTTTTTTTGCATATAATAAAACTGACATTTGTATCGGGCGGTCGGTTTATACCCGACTCGTTTCGGACGTAAAGCGCGGGGCAAATGTCATTTTTTATTTCCATTTTTGTGCATAAAAAAGAACGCCTGTGTAGGTGTCCATTCCATTTTTATATATTAATTTTCTTCTTGCTATTTCTCCACATATCTCACTATCAACTGATGTCCGAATTTCTCACAAGTTTTACATGCTTCGGCAAGGGCAATTATCTCGGTCGCGGTTTTCTTCCAATCTGGACTTGAAAGCATTATTCCACCTGCTCCAAGACAAACTATTTGATTGAAACCTTTTTTCGCGCATATATCTATAAAATGCTCACAATATTCTTTTTGCTCGTCAGTCATCATAATATAACTCCTTTCATGCTACGCAATGTAACGAGTAAATATTCAACATACATATTTTGCTAAAACTTCATCGACAAATTGTTTTTCACTTTCCGTATTTTTTGCAATTTTGATAATATCTTCCAATATTTCATCGGATTTAGACGCTTCCCAAGCCTCTTCAGAAAACGAAATTGCTCCAACCATAAAATATACGGTGTCACAATAATTCTTTTCTTTGGTTAATTTTGCAAACTCATCTACAAGTTCTCATTGCCTTTTTGTCATTTTTGTCATCTTAACACTTTCCTTGCAGCGAATTATACAAGACTTTTTTATTCATCGTCTTCGGCGAACCCTGGCTCTACTTCTTGCCCATAGTCATCAAGCACGCGTCTCTCAAACTCATCGCCGTCTTTGCATTCATCGAGCAAACACATTATATCTTCAAATGTTGCACGCCAATCGCAACTATCTAACACGGCTCCCCACGCCCACAAACACGGAAATAGGTGTACGCCCTTTTCTTTTGCTTTGTCCGCAAATAAATCAAGTGCTTTTTTTTGTTCTTCGGTCATTGTATACCCCTCTCACACCATATTATATAAAACTCATTTATTCATCGTCTTCTGCAAATCCCGGTTCGACTTCTAACCCTGGATATTCTATAAAAAAGCGGTTTTCAAACTCTATTGCAGTCTTACATTCATAGAGCAATCTCGTAATATCGTCCAGAGTACCTCGCCAATCATCACCATCAAACATAACCGACGCAACAGCAAGAACAACTCCTACCGATACGCCTTTTTGCGATGCAACTGTTGCGAATTCCTTATATGCTTTTTTTTGCTCTTCGGTCATTGTATACCCCTCTCACACCACATTATATAAAACTCATTTATTCATCGTCTTCTGCAAATCCCGGTTCGACTTCCTGCCCTGGATATTCTATAAAAAATCGTCTTTCAAACTCTAATCCATCCTTGCTATCATAGAGCAATCTTGTAATATCATTAAGAGTGGCTCGCCAATCATCCGCTTCAAGCATAACGGCACCAACAATTAGCAAAACGCCAACCGATACGCCTCTTTTATATGCTATCTCGGCAAAATCACCAAATGCATTTTCTTGTTCTTCTGTCATTGTATACACCTCTCGCTTTTACTTTTATTCCCGTTCTTTTCTTATCATTACATACATAAGATGAATTCTTTTTAGGTACATATTATACAATCTTCTTTGCGCCCATTCCGTCTCGTTTTCATAATCGCTGTCTTTAAGCCACACGTTTACAAATTCTTCAAACGTAACGCAGTTTTGATTGAATGTGCCGTCTTTATTTGACAACTGTTCCCACGTCAAATTATCTAATAATTCTGCAATTTTGTTCATGCTAAAATTCCATTTTTATCTTTGTCTCGCTGTTTCCTTGCACTGTCAATATCTTTCTGATTAAGATACGAATTACCTTCGCCTGGATATAAGAATTCCTCAATGCTATCATCGAACCAAGCAATACCTCGCTTTTCGTATTCTTCGGCTTTTCTGTCGTGTTCTTCTTTCCATTTTGCCCACTCTTCCGCCGTCCATTTTAGGCAAGCGTATTCGTTATTATCAACAACCTTATTCATTGTCTTCTTGCGCATCGTTTAGATATTCTTTTATGTGTTTTTCAAACGTCTTAATACGTTTTTCATTATTCTCGTCTTTGTTGTCATAATTTACACTTTCCGACACCTTACGTCCGTCAGGATAGCGAATTTCTACCGTTAATTTCATTGTAACTTTCTCCTTTTCCATATTTAAGATGGTCTGGGAATATCAATCCTTGCCGTCTACAACAATATAATATCACCCTCTATGAGACATTTTTATCCCACAGGGATTATTTTTTAACAATTATTTGTTTTATGTTTGCATAGCATTTATTTTATGTTGTTGCGATACAACTCAAAATCCACATCGACACTCATCACAATTTCTCCGTCCTTTTCAGCGGTTAGATTTGATGGTTCTGGCAACGTTTTGCCCATATCTATTTGACATATTCCCCACAATCCTATGGCCTCTTGCGCCATTTGAACGGCATCTTCAATGCTTTCTCCCTCTGCATTTATATCGAGGTCAGGAATGTAAACAACATAATATTGTTTATCTCGTGTAATTATTATCGGATATGTTTTCTTCATTATGTCCTCTCTGTTATGGCACTCATACTATATAAAATGTACTGTTGCTCGTTAGATTGTCCAGTCGCAATATTCACTCATTCTTTTGCAACGGACATAAATATTTCGCGCAAATCTGTTTGTTTCTCTCGGAAAATGATTTCCATATCTTGTCGGCAAGCGGCTTAAAACCCAGCAATATCGACATTTCATCTTCACCCAAAAACACTGTCAAATAATTGCTAATCGCGCTTATTGTAATGTACATCCCAATCAACACGTATGCGTTAAAGTAGTCTTCATCTTGTTTTTCAATGTATTCATTTACGTGGTCGTCTTCAAATCTTTCATTTGCATATTGAAATGCACCGACAACATCTTCCACTTTCTCCTTTCGTATCCTACGCACGTTTTGTCTCCATTTTGCACAAAAAGAAAGTCTGCGATTTTCTTTTTTAAGATGTTTACCCGCTCCAAAACACGTAATCTCGGCATCGGTCGCTATTTGTTCAAGCCCCAATACTTCGCCTACTTTTGTACCCAAATAGCCAAAATAACAAGACACTGAATTGCGAGTGGAATCCAGCACAAAATATATTCCTTCATATATGCAGGATTTCACATCTTTATAATTGCGAAACTCGTACCACTTTGCTTCGTTTTTAGCGAAACTTGCCGTTGCAAATTGTATTGCCTCAACCATTGTTTCTAAAGAAATCATACCGCACTCCTTTACTTTTCGATTACATTCTACAACCATCAATGAGACATTTTTGTCCCACAATGATTGTTTTTGAAGTTTTTAACTATGAATTTGCAATGCTTTAGGGCGTTGAGCGTGCCTGTATTGCGCTATCCGTTGACAATCGCACTTTTAATTGCTAAAATATGAATATAAAATACACTTTTCGTGTTGAAGACACGGCAACAGGTGATTATGAACAAACCGATTATTGCAATTATGTACGATTTTGACAAAACGCTTTGCA
Organism: uncultured Bacteroides sp.; assembly: GCA_964499325.1. Lineage (GTDB taxonomy): Bacteria > Bacillota > Clostridia > Christensenellales > CAG-917 > CAG-475. The sequence continues at coordinate 4,040 of CAZCKS010000036.1, forward strand.
CGCGCGATATGCAGGAATACACCTTTATTCCCAATCTCGGCATGCAACCCAATGATTTTTGGGATAAGACGGCGGAGATTGCGTCCGAGCAACAGATGGACAGCGTGCTTACGTATATGTATTGCATGATTCAACAATCCGAACGCATAGGCAAGCCGTTCACGCAAGAGTCTTTGCACGAATGCGGAAAGTTTATCGAATATCTCCCCGGCGTCGAGCAATGGTTTGAGCGTATAAACGAATACGGCAGACAAGCAGGCGTTGAGGTGGAGCACTATGTGCTTTCCTCGGGACTGAAAGAGATTATAGACGGCTCGAGCATTGCAAAATACTTCAAGAAAGTTTTTGCAAGCGAATTCCTCTATCAAGACGGCAAAGCAGTATGGGCAAAAATGGCGGTCAACTACACCAACAAAACGCAGTTTGTCTACCGCATAAACAAAGGTGTGCTTGACATAAGCAACAACGTTGACGTCAACGCTTCCAAGCCCGACAACGAAAGACGCGTATACTTCAACAATATGATTTATATCGGCGACGGACTCACCGACGTGCCGTGCATGAAACTTGTCAAGCAATCGGGCGGACACTCAATCGCGCTTTACCAACACGGAAAAAAAGAAAAGGTGCAACCGCTTCTGCAACACAACCGCGTAGACTGGATTTTCGAGGCGGACTACCGCAAGGGCGAGGCTTTGGACGACGCTATGCACAACCTTATCAACAAACTTGCCGTAGACAATCAACTTATAAGATTGAGCAACGCCCAAAAAGCGGAAATCGAATAATAATGTCATTCTCAAAACATACAAATCGCCTTGATTTTCAAGGCGATTTTTCATTTGCGCAAAAAAATAGTTTTCAATTCCGCAAAGCAGGTATATTATGTTTTTATAAGACTTAAAGGAGCGTTATATGAAAAACTACGCCATTGCAAACGCAAATATTATTACAGGCAAATTAAACGACAACATCCTTTCGGGACAATATATCGTGGTTGAGGACGGAAAAATCAAAAACATTACATCTGATAAATCCGCAATCGACGGCTTGAAAACAATAGACTTAAAAGGCAAATACCTATTGCCCGGTCTTATCAACTTGCACGTACACCTCCCCGGCTCGGGTATGCCCAACGACACCAAAAAACAAAATCCCAAAACCGTGCGTATGCTTATGAGTCATGCGCTCACCAAATATATCGTTTACAAAATGTGCGCAGGATATGCAAAAGTCGACCTTATGTCGGGCGTGACGACAATCCGCACCGTGGGAGGTCTTGACGATATAGACTCCAAAATCCGCGACAGGGGCAAAGCAGGCAAACTCACCGCTCCTCGTGTGGTAGCGTCCAATATGGCGATTTCCGTAAAAGAAGGACACATGGCGGGTATGCTCGCTTATGAGGCAAAGGACGCCGAAGACGGCAGACGACTTGTAAGAGAAATTGCAAAGACCAAGCCCGACCTCATCAAACTTATGATAACAGGCGGTATTCTCGACGCAAAGAAAGAGGGAGAACCCGGTGTCTTGCGTATGTCTCCAGACATCGTCAAGGCGTGTTGCGAAGAGGCGCATAGTCTCGGTTTTAAAGTTGCCGCACACGTTGAGAGCAGTCAAGGCGTAACAGTTGCTCTTGAAGGCGGAGTGGACACAATCGAACACGGCGGTTATGTCGGCGAACACGAAATAGAACTCTTCAAAAAGAACGGCTCAGCGCATGTGCTCACAATCTCCCCCGTCATCCCCCTCACCCTCTTTGACCTCTCCAAATCAGGCGGAACTATGCTTCACAAAATCAATAGCGAGGTTGTATTCAAAGGGATGTTGCAATGTGCAAAAGCCTGCCTTGACAACGGCATTCCCGTGGGTATCGGCACCGACACCGCTTGCCCGTACGTGACGCATTATGATTTTTGGCGCGAACTTATGTATTTGCACAAATATCTCGGCGTAAGCAACGAAGAGGCAATACACACCGCCACGCTCTCCAATGCAAAAATTGCTCAAATAGACGATATAACGGGCAGTGTTGAGGTTGGCAAATCAGCCGACTTTATGGTTGTCAAAGACAATCCGCTTGAAAACCTCGAAGCCTTGCGCAATCCCCAAATGGTGGTGTTGCGTGGCAAAATCATCAACAATCCCAAAGTTAAGAAATACAAAAAAGTGGAAGAAGAACTCGACAAATATATGCACTGAAAACACTTATAAAACGCCTCAAACGGGGCGTTTTTTTATTGGTTAAAATACGTCATTTTTGCAAAACTCATTTCATATCTATATATGAGGTGACGTTATGGACAACAGAAAAGAAAACATAATTTTAACGGGTAGCGGACATAAAGGTATTGTAAAAATTCAATCTACAATAGGCACCGACTGTGTCAAGGGAACATGCAATCTTGACTTCCGTCCCAACAACGCAGTGTTGTATCTTATTGGCGATAATATCGCACAAATCAGGCTTAAAGATGTAAATACGGCATTTGAAGTGCCGTTTTGTGCAAATACTGGATGCGGGTGCGTTGTTCGCTCAAGCACTGTTACTATGTTTGGAGGCGCGATTCAAAAGAGTGTTGCTCTAAAAAGAATTGAAGAGTTCAACGCACAACACACTCCTGCTAAAACAACAGCATCCTCTCAATCTTTTGACGACAAACAACAAAACATCACATTTGACAATGTCAAAGAATTGAGCGAATTGACAAAATATGACGGCAACAATTTTTACTATGCTGTAAAACCACAAATTGACGAAATGTTCGTATGTTATCCTCAAGAAACTTCTTTGCAAAACGCCATCCCCTCTTCTCGCTGGGTACGCATTGACGAGGAAAGTGGCTATTATGCTGTTGGACTTATTTTTGAAAATCAAACGCCTTCCTTTATTTGCTACGGTGTGCCAGCAAACAAAGACACTCAACCGCCCAAAGAGATTCAAGATGCTTGTTCCTGGATTGATGTAATTGACGAAAATGTCGACGGATATTGGGTGATTTTTCAATCTGCCAAAAACGGTAAAATCAAATAACGGGACAATCGCATATAATGCCGTATGTGCGGAATTGTCGGATATACAGGTTATCGCAACGCTCAAAACGTCGTCATCGACGGATTGAAGGCACTCGAATACAGAGGCTATGACAGCGCAGGTGTCGCCCTTTGCGAAAATACAATCCACGTATACAAGGCGCAAGGTTGCGTTGCAAATCTTGAAAAGAATTTGCCCGCACGCAATGCGCATACTGCAATCGGGCACACTCGGTGGGCAACACACGGACAACCGACAAAAGAAAACGCCCACCCTCACCTCTCCTTTGACGGGCAGATTGCAATCGTGCACAACGGAGTAATCGACAATTTTCAAGACTTAAAAAATCAACTTTTATCAAAAGGAATTGTCTTTAAATCCTCAACTGACAGCGAAATTATCGCACACCTTATTGCGCTTGAAGACACGTCGGATATGCTTAACGCCGTGCGCAACGTCGGACAAAAACTTAAAGGCGCAACGACTTTTCTTGCCATAAAAAGAGGCGACGAGAACATATACGTCAGACGTATGGGTGCGTCTGTCGCAATAGGTCTGGGCAATGACGAAAACTTTGTTGCTAGCGATACTCTTGCGATTGCAAAATACACTCGTACAATGGCGATAATGCAAGACGGCGAATATGCCGTCATATCGCCAACAAGCGTGAGATTTTACAATAACGATGGCGAAATAACAAAGCAAAAAATAAGCGTATCAAGACAACTTCCAAAAACGTGCGCCTGCCAAATGCGTTGCGAGATAGACGAAATCCCATCTGCCCTCTATCGTACTTATACCTCGATAACTCAAAGCATAGATTGCAACACTATCAACCGCATACGTATGGCAAAAAAGATTTGCTTTTGCGGTTGCGGTACTGCATATCACGCAGGGCTTTACGGCAAATATGTCTTTGAAAAAATTTTGCATATCCCTTGCGAATGCTCTGTCGCAAGCGAATTTGACACAACGTTCTTGGATAAGGACAGTATAGTATTTTTTATCACTCAAAGCGGAGAGACAAGAGACACCCTGCTCGCCCTGCAACAATGCAAAATCTCAGGCATATCCACCTTTGCAATAACCAATGTTCCATCAAGCAGTATCTGCTTTGAAGCGGACAAAACGTTTTTGCTCGACGCAGGCGCAGAAGTCGCCGTCGCAGCGACAAAGTCTTATAACTCCCAACTGTTATCGCTATATCTGATAGCCAAATTCTCCACGATAGAAAACGTCGATGAGAATGCAGTGCGCACACTTTGTTCTGTGGCAAAAACTATATCGGCACAAAACCTTTATAACGAAAAAATTAAGAATGCAAATTTATTCTTCATCGGCAAAGGCGCCGACTATATTACCGCCAAAGAAGGCGCGCTAAAATTCAAAGAAATAACATACAAAATGACGGACGCGTATCAAGCCGGAGAACTAAAGCACGGCACCATTGCCTTAATAGATAACAATAGCACCGTTATTGTCATAGCAACCGATAAAAAAGATGTCAATCGCATAAGCGCAACCGTATGCGAACTGCGTTCACGTGGTGCAAACATAATAGCAATTTCCGCCGTTGGTGACGTAGGCGCAGATACGACGTTGTTTTTGCCACCTGTTGAAGAGGATATGTTATATCATATTTTGTCCGTCATTCCACTACAAAATCTTGCCTTAAACGCCTCTTTGTGTCTGGGGCTAAATCCGGACAAACCTCGCAATCTTGCTAAAAGCGTAACAGTTATATAAAGCAACAATCACATTGTATATTACCCTTTCTTTATAACAAATTGCCTTATGTATCACTACATCTCGAATAATATTATTTTTTACATATTACAAAAACGGCACATTATGTGCCGTTTTTGCGTGCTTAAACATTGTTTATTGCTGCAATATAAATTTTCAATCTCAATAGCACAACACTTAATTCAAACTCTTCTTTCTTCCCAAATCCGTATTATCTTTTTTGCGGTCGCGAAGAGACGGAATGGGATTTTCACTATCCTCATATCGATAATCTTGCCCGTCTTTATCTATATGCGCCTCAATTACTTCATGGCTCGGAACCATTTTTACAGATGAATTGACAATGCCTTGATATTTGAAAAAGTCGGCGGATTGTTCAAGCGCATTGACAGTGGTATAATCCTCTTTAAGAGCAGTGTCGTTGACAGTATTTTCAATCACGCCCCTAACATATTCCTTTGTCGATTTAAAGGCGAGAAGTTGAGGAAATTCGCCATTGGGTATAACTTGTTGCCATTCCTTTTTGCCGTATTTTTTCAAACACTCGGACGCAATATGCAAGTGTGCGATTTCTTGCAATAAGCATCTTTCCCAAATCTTTTTAATGTTCTTGTCCGTCTCGTCCTTATAGCAAGAATAATAGACATAACACTCTGTGTATTCATGATTCAACCAGCATTCGAGCCATCCCTCTTTCACGTCGATAAGCGAGCCGTATTGAGATACGTGTTGTTCCTCCACCATGCCGATTTCCTGATACAAACGACGTCCCAAATCGCTTGTGTAAAATCCGCTTTGATTCATATAGTAATTCATAGTCTGCTGTTCCGCCGCCGTGATGATTGCAACGTCGAGTTTTGTTATCGGACTTGCCTTTTTAGGGTTAATCGGGCGTTTCACCTCGTCATAAGGATGTCGATGATGCGCAATAGTCGGTCGCGCAGGCATAATCTCGGTAAGTTCTCCAACAAGATTTTCGGCATGAACGCCGTGTTCCATGTCCAAAAGGTCAGAATATCTATACAAGTGATCAAAGTCCTCAAGCAATGCAAAATCAAGAGCATCTTTTACATACTTATCAGGCTCTCGCATTGCAAGCATGGCAGTAAGTTCTACGGCAAGTTGCTCATAGGCGATTGTTGTTTCAAGCACGCTTTCGTCCTTTGGTTTGAGACACGCACCCAGTTTTTGTTGCGCCTGTTCGCTACGCCTTACAAAAGCAAGTTGTCGACGCAAGTCGTTATCGGCGCAATGTCTGAAAAATTGATGTGAAAACCACACCGCCTCGAACTCTGCCCCGTTTGTGAGAATACAGCGCAATTTTGTAAACGGATGAACTTCGTGTTTGGAATAACTTTTGGGATAGATATTTTTCCAATCAATAAATATTTTTTCTAAATTTTCAGGTTTTTGCTCAAATGGATTGAATGACATATTTTTCTCCTTCTTTTTTTGCAATTATTTCCATTTAAATATTTTCTATACACAATGTGCGATAACAGTAAAATTTCATCAAAAATTACGATACATTTGTGCAAAAAATTTCTCGTTTGCTATTGCAAGAGAATACGTTTTATGATAAAATTTAATAAACAAATGTAAGGGAGAATTGCATTATGAACAATAATTTACCTGATTACATCAGCCCGACGCGTATGCCTCAACCCACGCCGGAATCTATCGTTGAAAACGGCAAAGTCCACTTTGGAACTTTTGACTCGCCTTTCAAAAACCTCAACATGCTCGATTGTGTCAAACCCTGTGGCGATAAGATGCCTGCATTTATGAATGCCGGTCGCCTTACGGAGTGGGAAGCAGTTGAAGTTCATTTTGACGAAGGCGCACTGCTCTGCGCAGTGTATAAGGTCGGGCCCGTCGGTTTTTCCATATTCGTCTGGTATGACAAAAAAGAAGACAAGACATATCCTTGGTTCAATCTTGTCCCTGCAAAAAAGGCTCGCGTGGCGTCACAACTTGTTGACGATCACTGCTATTGCAAAACAAAACATAGCGAACTTAAAATCGACAACGATTTCTTAAACGGCAAAGCACACGCAGTAGGTTTTTCCACAAACAAAAAGAATCGTATCACACTCGATATATCGCTTGAGCGTATCTCTCCGCTTGCAAACGGCGTCATGCCCCTTGGCAAAAATAAGGACGGCTCTTTCAGAAACGCTCTTTACAGCGAAAAAGATTTCTTTAAATCAAGCGGAACGATTACCGTCAACGGCAACGTTTACACTTCAAACGATTGCTCCGTCGGCATCATCGATGACCACAAGGGATTCTATCCGCACCATGCGCACTATGACTGGCTCACGACAATGGGACAAATCGACGACGATGGCGAAAAGAAATTCTTTGCATTCAACCTCACTCGCAACCAATCCGTCGATCAAGACCAATACAACGAAAATATCATTTGGATTGAAGACAAATCCTATCCGATGCCTCCCGTGGTCTTTACGCATGAGAGCAAAAAAGGTGTGCCAAACGTATGGCACGTCAAAGACGAAGCCGGCAAAGGCATCGTAGACGTTACTTTCACTTTCAATACCGCGTTCAAGATGCCCACTCCAAGTTTTGCATGCTACTACATACTCCCCTTCGGCACGATAAGCGGTTATATCACCGACACCAACGGAAAGAAATACGTGCTTGACGGCATGCTCGGAATTGGCGAAGACAAAACAACCAATCTCTAAAAACACACATATTAATCACATTTCAAAAGAGTCGCTCGTCGGCTCTTTTGTTTTTGTTAAAAGTTGCTATTGAAGAGATGGACATATTGTGATACTATTATTGTATTGAGGTTAGTATGAAAGTTCTTGTGTTAAACGGCAGTCCTAAAGGACAAAAAAGCGTAACGCTTTGCTCTATAAAATACCTTGCAAAAGTGTATCATAACGACTCGTTTGAAGTGCTTGACGTTGCACAACAAATTAAGGCTTATGAACGCAAAGACAAGGTTGACGCATTCAAAACGGCATTATCAAGTGCCGATTTGGTGATTTGCGCATATCCTGTTTATACTTTTCTTGCACCTGCGCAACTACACAGATTTTTTGAGATAATAAAGGAAAATTCAATAACTTTCGACAACAAATATGTCACACAACTCTCCACTTCAAAACGCTTTTACGACACCACCGCACACGGCACAATAAAGAAAATATTGATGGATGCGGACGGAAAATATATAAACGGCATCTCTCAAGATATGGAAGATCTCACCCACAAAAAGGGACGGGAACAACTTGAAAAGTGGTGGGAATTTGTAAGATATGAGATGCAAAACGATATTTTTGAACAAGCAAAATTACAAGAGAAATCGTTGCCGTTTTATGAAAGAAAGCACACACAAAACGTACAAAAAGATGACAACAAACGAGTTGTAATCGTCACGGACTGTAAGCAAGGTTCGTCCTTGCAAAATATGGTTGACGATTTTTGTGCGATACTGCCATATAAAACGGACGTTTTCAATCTCAATAATTTTGCCTTTAAATGTGGATGTTTGGGATGTCTAAAGTGCACAAGAAACGGTATATGCGCCGTTGACGACGGATTTTCTCAAGTACTTAACGAATATATAAACGGCGCAGACGCAATACTTACGGCGTTTGAAATTGTCAACCACTCCCTCTCTTCACTGTTCAAAACTTTCTTTGACAGACAGTTTGTCAACGGACATCGTCCCCTCACGCAAGGCAAACCGACGGGATATATTGTTAGCGGAAATTTAAGCGACGAAGACGTGTTAAAAGTGTACATAGACGCAAAATCAGCCGTTGGCGGAAACTACAATCTCGGCGTCGTTTGCGACGAAACGGGCGCCGAAAACGATATGATATTGCTTGCAAAACGTCTTGAATATGCTCTACAAAAAGGTGTCCCCGACGAGCATAATTTCTATGAAGTGGGTGGAATGAAAATTTTCCGTGATATGATTTGGATTATGCGCGGACTTATGAAAGCGGACTATGATTTCTACAAAAAGAACGGCTTGCTTGACTTCCCTCAAAAAAAGCGCGGACAAATGATATTGATGAAACTACTTGGAAAACTTCTAAAGAGCAAAACAATCAACAAAAAGTTGCCCAATGTGATGTCGGACGGGATGCTAATGCCCTACGAAAAAATCATCGCAAAAGCGGAAGCAAAAGAGTGAATTTATATGGATTTTTGAAAAACCAAACAGCGCATACACGTGCGCTGTTTTTTATAATATAATCGGTACGCAACACCTCAACTTCACTAAATAGATGGGTTGCGCGAAAGCACCCCACCGAATGAAAGCCCAGTGTAACGTACACGACTTTCAAGTGGTGAGATGCTGACAAAACCATACTTGACCTGTCAACTCCACTAAATAAATGAGTTGCGCGAAAAAGCCCTTCATATCACTCGCCTAACGTACTTGCGTACGTGACGAG